>NZ_JBMNVY010000007.1:0-136628 GCF_049745435.1 Lactiplantibacillus sp. YT640 | reverse complement strand
TTTGGTGCACTCACCAAAAATGATGACGCTAAAAGGCTTGATATCAATGATACGGTAGTATACTCGAAAGTCTGTACTCTCCTTATTAAAATAGTAGAGACCAGCCAGTAAAAACAAGAATCCCAACAAGCATTGATTTGTCGGGATTCTTGTTTTTTATATAATTCAAATCAAACAAGTCAATATCAACATGGTTTGCTACCTACTATACTGTTTGGAAATGGTATGGATACTACTATTACAAAATAGGTTTTAGACTTGAGCTACTCTTGCCTGCTCCAAAATTTTGGCACTCAATATCAACGCTTTCTTGAACCACCTAGAGGTTTTCTATACTATTGGTTTAGTAACATGTTCTAAAGCTGCTTCTTTAATTGTTGAATGCCAATTCAAATTCATTCACATCAATGCCTTATTAAACATCGGCACTTGAAATAATCATAATGATCAACAACATCAATCAAGTAATACCATTCCCCACTAATCCACAAAAAATATCCGTCAGCCCTTGCCAACGGATACCCAATTACTTCTGTTCACGTGCGGCTTGACCAAAAACAAAGAACGAACCAAGAATACCCACGCATGATAGTAAAAATAAAATGCCATAGCACAGTACATCCCCCACTGTCACTAAAGTCTTCGGAAAACCGGCAGTTGAGACCCATAGAAAAATCACGCTTAACCAAAACCAAAATGAACGATAAAACCGAACCGGTCGACGTATCCGCATGACGCTCCCCCCTAACTCGTGATTCCAATGAAATAACCGATTGGAATAACGCCTATTATAGGCAGTGCGCAATTAGGTACAAGCTCTGAATACTCAAATCCGACGTTTAAGTTACAATTCATAACCGATTACGTTTGTTAAGTGCCAATCCGATTAATATGCCCCCTCGCAACCTCAATCACGACGAGCCAGTTTACGAGCGATAATCATAAATCGGTCTTCAAACGTCGTGACGCGACCATTAATGGCCAGTAAGGATTGTAACTGATGTAATTTGGGAAGCATCCGTGCCACGTCAAAATTCGGAAACTCCCATGGAATCACCGTGGTATAATAGACAATTGCGCCAATATCCGTAAAACTCAGTGCCGCGTAGGCTTGCTCAGCCCGCAGAATTTCAAATCCCGCAGCCTGCATTTGAGCCATTACCGTCAACAACTGATTGTCAGGATACGCCGGTTCGTAATGCTCATCAAAGAATCGTGACAACGCATAATTATTGGTCGCACCAACTTGCTGAATCACAAGTCGGCCCCCCAGCTTTAAAACTTCCGCAATTCGCTTCACTGGCATCGCACCATGACTATTCGTTACAATATCAAATGTCGAATTTGGTACGGCCGTCAACTGTTCGGCGGCATCTGGATATAATGTTATCCCCTTTTTAACCACCGTTTGCTTCAACAACTCAATATTTGGTTGCCACCCCTCAGTCACCGCAGTCAGCGCTGGCTGATGGTTAAAACGCCCCATCAATTCACCACCGCCCGTATCAATATCCAACCACCGATCATCGGCACTTAGATGCTCACGAACTAGGGCAGCGTAATCCCACGGTAAGTCCGCAGTCTGCCACCGGCCAGCCAGATGACTAAAGTCCCAGCCGTGCATGGATTGCTGCGCTTCTTCAAACCAACTGCTTTCTAAAGCTGTCATATTTTGCCTCCTTCGTTTCCTATAAACCAGACCACTCATCAAAGTCTCCGCTGGCCTATTTCAATACGAATTATGCTATGATTACAATATCTTTAAAAGGAGGTTCAGTCAATGACACAATTACTGGTCACAACCACTGAAAATATTCCGGGGCACCCCTATGAAGTTATCGGTGAAGTCTTTGGGCTAACCACTCAATCTAAGAATCTGGTCCGTAACATTGGGGCGGGCTTAAAGGGCCTAGTTGGCGGCGAAATCAAGGATTACACCAAGATGCTCGAAGAATCGCGCGATGTCGCGGTCAATCGGTTGCGCGATAATGCAAGTGCCATGGGTGCGGATGCCGTTGTGATGATGCGGTTCGACACCGGCTCCATTAGTCAGGATATGCAATCGGTTGCCGCATATGGTACCGCAGTTCGTTTTATCACCGAAGACTTGACCACTGACAATGCTTAACTGATTCGAGACTAACGAAACCGCCTGCCGGTAATCTGGGCAAGCGGTTTTTAGCATGGTGGCAGCTGTTTGTATAACACAATTATAATTTTCGTCACCGGCGAATGAACAGACAACCACCACAAGCTAACAGTAATCCCATGGCCGTCAAATAAGCCGCTTCTGGGCTCACGATATTATCCAACAAGACCAATCCAACACTGCCGATTGGAATCGAAATCGTCGCCAATGAATTTATGATGCCGCCTAAACTCCCAACGATACTTTGATCGGCCACTTTCAATAAACTCGCCATCAATTTAGGATTTGCTTGCCCCATACAAAATCCCCCAATCATCATGATTGTAACCACTATCCAATAGTTTTGCCAAAACAACAGATTAATAAATAAACCCTCAAACGCCACGACGGTAGTTAACATGACACCACGAAACGTCCACCTCTGAAAGTAACCTGTATGTAACAAATTCCCTGCAACCGATCCAAATACGTCAGCAGTATTCATCACAAGAATTGCGACTCCGAATGAAAGTGGTAACTGCGTCGCCCGGTGAATCAGGTATAAATTCAATAGTGCATCGACGCTTGCACCTACCGCATTCAAGAACAAGACGCTCCCCAATAGCGCCAAGACGTTCATGTGCACCCCCGCTTCCATTGCTTGTCGCACTTGTCGTAGCAGTTGACGAAATGTCGACGTCACGGTGACAGTTGCGGAAGGTAATTTTAGCGTTTCATACCCGGACAGTAGCACCAGACCGGCAATCAAGAACGTGATTGCATTCAAATATCCCGCGAGACGATAATCGCCCGTTGCGGCCAATAGACTGACACCCAACGCTTGGCCTATCGTCTGCATTAACACTCCGATACCTTGGTTGATCCCTAAGGCCTCTTCTTGTAACTCAGACGCGACTTTAGCTTGTAATAATGGCATTCGGAGGCTGCCGCTCAACATCCCCAACACGTCTGAACACAAATTGATGACAATAATAATCAACAGCAACCCGACCTGTTTTTCAGTAATAAGTTGCGCTAACACGAGATATAATGCCGCTTGAACAAATTTCAAACCTGCTAACCACCCCCGCTTATTGGTTTGCGAGTCTGCCAATCGACCAGTAAGCATACCAAAAATACCAGGAAGCACAGTAGCCACCGAAACTAGCGAAACCATCAAATTTGCTTGTGCAAACGTTCGCGCGTACGTTAATAGAATAATGTTAAATAGGCTGGTACCAATTGTCTCAAAAAGATCAGCTACTGTTAACGTGACAAACGCTCGATTACGGCCTAGATTTTTCATAACGCCACTTCCAATTTAATATTATTTATTGCTTAAATAAATTTAAATGATAAAGCAACTTTAATCGTTTGATTTCTATTTGTCAAATGGTTAAGCTAGTATTGAGGTGAAAAACATGTCCAAAAACACACTGGCTCAGTTTGCAAAGTTAATGGCCGATCCCAAGGTGGCCGCTATCTTAAAGGCCACCAAATCTAAAACTGGTTTAACAACTAAGCAAATTTCGGCCCAAACTAAAATTCCCAACAATCAGTTGTACTACACCATCAACAAAATGCAGGATGCCGACTTATTAACCATCGTTAATCAAGTTCAGGTTAAAAATCTAACTGAAAACTACTATTCCAGTGCCCACCTCTCCCATGAGACGCCACAGGATCTTGATGGTCTCGATACTGATCTGACTGACATCTCCGGTACGTGGACTCAAGCCCATGTCCAACAAGTTTTACAATGGATCATGCTATTGAACCACGACTTTACCGAAGCCTACCAGGAAGAGATGACCCGCAAGCAACCTGACAAGTCAGCCATTTTTTTCAGTAACGCGATCCTAAACCTTTCAGCGGTAGGCGAGCACCAGTTGCGCTTAGATTTGATCAAATTGCTTGGCGATGCTGAAAAGAATGATCCTGATCCTCAGTCAACGGACAAGCGTCAGGTTAAACTACTCATTGAAAAGTGGCAATAATTAGAATATGCAATTGTTAGTCTTTTTGGCTTGGCTACCAAAGAATCACTGACTATCCAAGCTAACTAACGACCAAAACAAGGGTTAGCAAAAAAGCTCCGAATGACTAATAAATCGTCATTCGGAGCTTTTAATATTGGCTTTAAAATTGCATCAAGCTCAACATATCATAATCTTTAATCTTATCGCGGCCGTGCAACTCTTTGAGTTCGACCAAGAAAGCCGTCCCAACCACGTTACCGCCTAATTCTTCAACCATTTGAATCGTTGCTGAGATGGTCCCACCAGTTGCTAATAAATCATCAGTAACTAGCACATTTTGTCCCGGCTTAATTGCATCTTTATGCAAATAAAGTGCAGACTGCCCGTATTCCAAATCATAAGTCGCTTTGACCGTTTCGCGTGGTAACTTACCCTTCTTACGAGCAGGTGCAAAACCAACGCCTAATTCATAGGCCACTGGACAACCCACGATAAAGCCGCGCGCTTCAGGCCCGACAATCATATCAACATGTTTATCACGCGCAAATTGCACAATCTGATCAGTCGCTTCACGGTAAGCTTCCCCGTCAGCCATCAGTGGTGAAATATCGCGAAAAATGATTCCAGGTTCGGGATAGTCCGGAATACTAGCCACATACTTTTTTAAATCTAATGCCATTTGTTCTTAACAGCTCCTTCAATTCTTAACCGCAGCCTGGTTCTTCACCCATACTTGGAGCGCTGCAGATTTACTATATAAAAGCGTTTCTTCAGCAACGATTTGTTGTTCGCGCAGCTGATAACTAGGGGCGTGATGTAAATCCGCTTTTGCCGGATTCGAAACGCCATTCATGACACCATCATTTATTTTAACAAATCCGACCTCAAAAAACACCTGAATCATGAAAATAAGCAAATTTCGTTCAATATGCAGATGCTTGGCCACTAATGTTAATTGATGATGAATATCAACATCATGGTGCGCTGCGGTAAACTGGAAAAGTTTCGCAAACTGCGCGCGATTTGGCATTCCCGTTAAATAAACCGATTCTTGCCGATATAAGTAGAGCGTCAGCTGATCGAGCGCAATTGTGCTGAGTACCTGGGTCATATCCGCCAGCGTGTCAGGACAATCGACAATGAAGACCGCTTGATTAGCCGTCACGGCAGTCAGATCCATTTTCGTATCCCCCACCCATACGGCTTGCGCTTGGGAACCTAAATACTGTTCAACTTTTTTCAACAGACGCTGGTGGAAAAAGAGGTAAACCCCCGGTGCTTGAAACAAATGGGCCGAAAGATGTTGCGTCCGGGCGTCGATCACCTGGGTCCCCGTCACTGCAATATCCTTAACCATGATTTGGGGCTTCGTCTGACCGTTCCAAGTATTTTCACTCAACTCACCCACTAACGTCACATCGGTGGGACTCGCCTGAATAGCCGGCAAGGCAGTACCCATCGAAAAACCGATAGCATCAATCGTATTGGTGCCATCACCCAGTTGTAATTTCAAGTGTTGCTGATCACTACCGATCGCGCGTGCTTGCGGAACAGTCGTTGGAACTAATTCAAACAACGGTGCCGGGTTATCCGTTCCAAAGGGGGCCAACGCTTGAATATCTGCCAGAGTTGCCAAGGTTGCCTCAGCTAATGGTAACGTGCCGTCAATTGGTAAACTGACTTGCGCATTATCTGCTAATTGCTGACTAACCGCCGCCGCTTCCATCGCCTCTTTAAGCGTTGCTAACTGGTCGGCCATGACAGTTAGTCCAACCGCCATATGATGACCGCCAAAAGCCACCAATGACTCCCGAACTGGGTCGATTGCGGCAAATAAATTATACGCTTCGACGCTCCGACCACTACCTTTGAGCCGGCCATCATCATCCTCATTTAACACTAGGGTTGGTTTGCCAGTCGTTTCGACCACGTGGCTCGCGACGATTCCCAAAACACCCTCGTGCCAACCATGCCCGGTAATAACTAAGGTTTGGCGGGCCTCATTTTCCGGCGTCTGTGCTTGCTCGATTGCACTGGCACTGATTGTCTTGACCAAGCCTTGGCGTTTTTCATTCAATTGATTGACCTGCTTGGCCAGCGCGGTCGCCCGCTCATCGTCCAAAGTTGTCAATAATTCTACACCGCTCTGCGCCGACTGCAGACGGCCAAGTGCGTTTAGCCGAGGGGCAATACCAAACCCGATATTGGTCTCGGTCAATTTATCGGGAATCAGTCCGGCTTCTTGAATCAGTGCTGCCAAGCCTGGGCGGGTCGTCTGCTGTAAGACCTTCAGGCCGAGCGTTACCAAAGTCCGATTTTCACCAGTTAAGCTGACCAAATCAGCAACCGTTCCAATAGCAGCCAGATCTAATAGTTCCTCGGGTACTTCCTCAAGTAGCGCCGTCGCTACTTTAAACGCCACACCGGCACCAGAAAGACCACCAAATGGATAACTGCCCTCTGGATGTCGTGGATGGACAATGGCGTAAGCGTGCGGCAATTCAGTCGGTAACTCATGATGATCGGTCACTACGACATCGATGCCCTGTTCCTGCACTTGATTGATGACCGCATTTCCCGCGACACCGTTGTCCACCGTCACAAACAGCTTCGTTCCAGCCGCAATCAGCCGGTCAAAAGCGGCCTGATTAGGACCATAACCATCCTTGAAACGATCTGGAATATAGTAATTCACGTTAGCGCCAATTTGGTCCAACGTTTCATACATAATTGACGTACTTGTTAAACCATCTGCATCATAATCACCGTAAATGGTAATTTGATCCCCGGCAATAATCGCCTCTTGGATGCGGTCAACGGCTTTTTCCATATCGTGCATGGTCGTTGGGTCCAACAATGGTTGTTGATCCGCGTGCAGGAATGGGGCGGCTTCTTCCGCCGTATTAATGCCCCGCATTATTAATAACCGGGCAACTAAGGGGGTCACGCTGGCCGCCTCAGCTAACTTATCAACATCGGCTTCATCAACGGCCGTTGTTAAACGTGGCACCCACTTTTTCTTTGCCGCTAACATGGCATCCTTCCTTTCAACAACTTACTTATCTGCTGGCGTGGTTGGTTGTTCTGCCACCGCTCGTTTTTGTTTACCTTTATTATTCAAACGCAACGTTAATTGCTTATTTTCGGCAGTCAACTTGTCAATCTTAGCCTGGGCCGCTGCTAAAGCTTCACTATGGGCTGTCCGTTCCTTAGATTCATTGACCGTCGCCATCAGTACTGCGGTAATGACACCTAAGATCAACGTCACCACAATGACCAAAATCAGTGGCCAATGAACTGCTGTAATTCCAAAATTGATTCGAACTGGTTCTACGTTTAAAATTGCAAAAATAATCACTACTAGTGCAATGACTAGTGCACTCACTAACCGCCATTGATTCTTCATTAAATTCATCCCCTATTTAAAATTAAAAACCGTCCCCGTCAGCCAATCCCCGAGCTTGGGTGCCAGCTGATAACCTAAATTAGCTGCAGACATCACCCAAGGCCGATTCAGTTCGCGCCGTTGATGCCCGAGTTTGCTTACAATCAATTCAGCAAACTTAACGGGGTTCAATGCCAGCTGGTCGACCCGGTCTAAATAGTGCCCCGTGGGATCCGCAATTTTGAAAAAGTCCGTTTTAATGGGACCCGGATTGACCGTCAATACGTTGACATGAGCATCCTTGAGTTCTAAGCGCAACGCATTATCATAAGCAATAATGGCCGCCTTACTAGCCGCATAAACGGCTGATTTAGGTGTTGCGATTTTGCCAGCCATCGAGGCGATGTTGACAATTTCACCTGCATGTTGCTTGACCATCCGTTGCGCAGCCAGTTGGCTAACATACATGGTTCCCAATGTATTGACGCGCAACATTTTCGCCATCACCGGCGCATCCATGGTGATCACCGTGGTCATATCGCCAAAACCGGCAGCGTTAATGACCACATCCAATTGACCAAATAGCTCATCGATGGTCGTAAAGACGTGATCAACGTCCGCCACGTGACCCACGTCACAAGTAATCGCCACGGCCTGCCCTTTTGATAACAGACGACATTGATCAGCAACCTGTGTTAGCCGTTCTCGCCGCCGGGCGGCTAAGACGACATTGGCTCCCTGACTCGCCACAGCTAGGGCTAGTTGCTCGCCTAGTCCACTAGACGCGCCAGTAACCAAAACAGTTTTACCCACTAAGTTCGTCATTTACTTGACCTAACCTTTCTCAGGTAATGGAATATCAATTACATCAAAGTCACGAACGACTTTCGAGTGACTAAAGACTTTCTGTGCTTGTTTTTGTAGTTCCTTACTCAACTTACCCGTGTACCGAGCCGAGATATGGGTCAACAATAGCTGCTTAACACCGGCCTGTTGGGCCACCTGGGCTGCTTGGGTACTCGTTGAATGGTAATAGTTATGTGCCAACTTACCTTCATCTTTTCCGAACGTGCTCTCATGAACTAAAGCATCCGCATCCTGTGCCAAGCTGACCGCGTGCGGTGTCCGCCGAGTATCACCGAGAATCGTCACCGTCCGCCCCTTTTGTGGCGCAGCGATGTAATCTTGACCATTAATTGTCCGACCATCAGGCAACGTCACCGTTTTGCCGGCTTTTAATTGGCCATAGACGGGACCACTCGGAATGTTCAGGGCTTTGAGTCGATCGGCTTGTAATTCACCCGGGTGGTCCGCTTCTTCTACCCGGTAACCAAAACAAGCGATCCGATGATCCAGAGGTTCGCAGCTTACTTTGAACGTCGTATCTTCAAAAACTGTCTCAGCTTTCGTGATTTCATGAAACTTCAATGGATATGACAAATGGGTGCCAGAGACCCGCAACGCCGTTTGAACGAAGTCGCGGACACCGACTGGCCCATAAATGGTGAGTGGTTCGTCCCCGCCTTGAAAAGAACGCGAGCTCAATAACCCCGGCAAGCCAAAGATATGGTCGCCATGCAGATGGGTAATAAATATTTTTGCAATTTTGCGTGGTTTTAACGTCGTGCGTAAAATCTGGTGTTGCGTCCCTTCGCCGACATCGAACAACCAGACTTCATTTCGCTCATCTAATAGTCGTAATGCTGTGCTAGTGACATTCCGAAATTTGCCCGGTGAGCCGGCACCGGTACCTAAAAATTCTAATTGCATATTTTTGTTCGTCCTATCTATACAGTCTGCTAACTATTTTACCGAATCTAGCGGCAATACACAATTGTTAGCACTGCAAAGTCATGGCCGGTCAACACCGTGCGCTCACCGACCGCAATTCTAAAAAGCAAGCGACGTTGGGCGACTCCTCACAATTAACAGGAAGAACACGAACAACGCTGCTCATTTTATTTTAACATGTCAGGCTAAAATTATCGCACTTGGTTTCAAGATTCCACGTGCCAAGACTGCCTGCCACCGGTGTTATCTATAATCAAAAAATGCACTTTTCCGGGCAAACTGACTATGACGGGTTGTGACCGTTTTCATTCAACCCGTCATCGCCGGCAAATGAATCCTCAGTCCATCTTGCTTAACCCAATTGATTATCGTATACTTGCTTACAAATCGTCTGAACAAGAGGTAACCGTTATGCGACTCATCGACTTTAACTTATCAACCGCTGATCTACAGCAAACTTTACCACTGTATTGGGAACTAACGACTAATCAAATCTGGCCAATCCAAAGTGTTACGCTCGTCGATCACCAGCTGGTTTTAGTAGCTTCAAAAAGCGCGCTCCCGCTGACACTCGACCAGTTCAATGCGCGGACGCGCCAAATCGATGGTCAAACGCAGCTCTGTATTCAAACCCCACCGCGCCCGCGCCGATTATTTGGCTATCGCTTAAGCCAGCAGCGCTTACTGTTTGGCTGAGCATCTAATCGCACGTCAGCTCAAAAACAGCGTCGTTAGTTAAAATTCTAACGGCGCTGTTTTTGGATTGTTCATTATTTTATCACTAGTCTACCTATCAGACTGTCGTAACGACAATCATCAACTAATTATGTCGTCACAAAAGTTTAGTCCATAAACTGGAAGGAGTAGTCCAAGATTTGAATCGTATCATCATTCTTGGCACCAGCTGCACGTAAGGCATCATCAACACCCATCCCACGTAATTGTCGAGCAAAGCGCATTAAACTTTCTTCATGATCTAAATTGGTCATCTTAAAGAGCCGTTCTAGCTTATCACCAGACAAGACGAACAAGCCCGGTTCTGGATTATCAATGCTAAAGTCTGCATCCGCTTCAGTCGTGTAATCACGGTGCTTCGAGTCGTCAACACCCTTGATTGGGAATTGTGGCGTCGTATCCAATAAATCAGCCGTCTTGGCTAACAAGGCTTTTAGTCCCTGTTGTGTAATCGACGATACCGGATAGACGGCTGGCGTGTTTGGCAACGTATCATCCGTCGCTAACTTCGCCTTAAAGTCTTCCAGATTAGCTTCGGCATCCGGCATATCCATCTTAGTCGCCACCACGATTTGGGGCCGCTTCAAGAGGTCAGGATCATAACTCGTCAGCTCGTGATTAATTTTGTGATAATCCTCAAACGGATCGTTTTCTTCTACACCACTCATATCAATCAGATGTAAAATAACGCGCGTCCGTTCAATATGCCGCAAGAATTGAATCCCTAAGCCGACCCCGTTAGCCGCACCTTCAATCAAACCAGGTAAATCAGCCATGACAAAGTCACGACCGTCATCCAAACGAACCATCCCGAGATTAGGCACTAAAGTTGTGAAGTGATAGGCCGCAATCTTGGGCTTAGCACTCGTGACCACTGAAAGCAGTGTCGACTTGCCAACTGAAGGAAAACCAACCAGACCAACATCGGCCAAGACTTTCAATTCCATTCGAATCGTTAATTCATCGCCGGGCTCACCATTTTCAGCAATTTCAGGAGCAGGGTTCTTAGCGCTAGCAAAATGAATATTTCCCCGACCGCCCCGGCCACCCTTGGCAACCACTAACCGCTGATCTTTATTGACGATATCGCCAATTAACTCACCAGTTTCAGCATCCGTCACCGTTGTCCCAAGTGGTACTTTGATAATTGTGTCCTTCGCGGAACGACCTGTCATCTGCTTAATCATTCCATTGCCACCAGCTGCGGCTTTGAACTTCCGCGTATAACGAAAATCCATCAGTGTCCGTAATCCTTCGTCAGCCTGCAATACGACGCTTCCGCCGCGACCACCATCACCGCCAGCGGGACCACCATTGGGAACAAACTTTTCACGGCGGAAAGCAACCATGCCGTTACCACCGTTACCGGCCTTTACATCTACTTTTACTTGATCAACAAACATGTTCTTTTCTCCCGTTTCTTCTATATTATTATCTACGAAATCCGATCGTGCGAAATTAGATACCTGACCTAGTATACAAATCTTCGGCCACTTCGTCAAAAGTTCCACGCCTAATTAGACAGATCATCTTTATTTGGATGCTAATGACGATTTGATGACAGGTTTTGGATTATTTTGACGGTTTTTGAAGGTTTTTGTTGCATTTTGACGTTTAAACAGGTATATTATTATGCGGAGGGATTTGAAAGTGCTTACAGAAGAACGTCAACAGTACATTTTAAATACGATCCGTTTCAAGGGCATTATTAAAATCAAGGACATCTGTTCTGAAACTCGTTGTTCCGAGTCCACGGCGCGCCGTGACCTCCAACAGCTAGAAGAACAGGGCGAGTTACTCCGCGTGCACGGTGGTGCGAAGTATATGAACTCACTCCAAGAGGAACCCGCGATGAATGATAAGGTTTCCCGTAACGTTAACGCCAAGGACCATATCGCGCAGCAAGCCGTTGCGAACATTCAAGTTGATGACGTCATTTATTTGGATGCTGGGACTTCAACCCTAGCCATGATTCACCATTTAAATCCGAGCTACAACTTACGTGTCGTGACTAATGGTGTTGTCCATGCTTCCGCTTTGGCAGACATGGGCATCCAAACCTACCTGCTTGGTGGCAATTTGAAAGGCACCACCAAAGCCGTGATTGGTCCCGAAGCCGTTAAATCGTTAGAGGAATACCGATTCAACAAAGTTTTTCTTGGTATCAACGGTGTCCACCCAAAATTCGGGCTCACAACGCCCGACCCCGATGAAGCGGTCGTCAAAAAAACCGCAATTCTACAAAGTGAAGAAAGCTTTATCTTAGCTGACAACACTAAGTTCGACCACGTTTCGTTTGCGCGCGTCGGTGATTTATCCAGTGCAACCATCATCACTGACCAACTCACGCCAAGCGTTGCCGAACAGTATCAACCATTAACTACGATTCAGGAGGTTCAATCATGATTTATACCATTACTGTCAATCCATCAATTGACTACGTGGTGCAACTACCCCAAATGACCCTCGGTAGTGTTAACCGGTTAGCACACACGGCGAAACTCCCTGGCGGTAAAGGCATCAATGTATCGCAGATTCTGAACGACCTAGACCAACCCAACAAGGCCCTCGGCTTTATCGGTGGGTTTACCGGCACGTTTATCAGTGATGCTTTAAAAGCCAAGGGCCTAGATTGTCACTTCACACCGATTGCCGATGACACCCGGATCAACGTGAAGATTCACGCTGAAGAAGAGACCGAATTAAACGGTGCTGGCCCGGACATCACCGCCAAAGAAACAGAAGCCTTCTACACCGAATTGGCCAATTTAACGCCGAATGACGTGGTCGTCATGTCTGGTAGTTTAGCGCCTAGTTTACCAGATAGCTTCTACTACGATATTATTCAGAAGGTCGAAGCTGCTGGTGCTAACTTTGTCATCGACACGACCGGTGAAGCTTTGAAGAAAACTTTACCCAGCCACCCCCTCGTTGTGAAGCCTAATAACCACGAACTTGCTGATTACTACCACACGACGTTTAATAGCCAGGCTGATATCATTGCAGCGGGCCAACGGATGCTAGCTGAAGGTGCACAACACGTGCTGATTTCAATGGCCGGCGATGGTGGCCTCCTAATCACCAAGGATGCGGTCTACTTTAGTCCCGCACCAAAGGGCCAGGTAATCAACTCAGTTGGTGCCGGTGATTCAATGATTGGTGGCTTTGTCGGCACGTTCGCCAAAACACACGATGCTGTTGAAAGCTTCCGCTACGGCTTAGCTTGTGGCTCCGCAACCGCCTTCTCAGAAGACATTGCGACCCGCGCCAAGATCGATGAAATTTTGCCACTCATTAACATTGAAAAACTCGCTCACTAAAGAAAGGACTGTTAACTAAACATGGATATCCGCGATTTATTACTAAAAGATGTCATGATCATGGACATGCACGCCACGACCAAGGACGAAGCGATTGATGAGTTAGTTCATAAATATGCCGAACAAGGTATCATCAATGATGAGGCCCTCTACAAGCAAGACATCATCAAACGGGAAGCCGAATCAACTACCGGGATTGGCGACGGGATTGCTATGCCCCATGCCAAAGATAAGGCTGTTAACCGGGCAACCGTGATGTTTGCTAAGAGTAAGGCCGGCGTTGACTTCAACGCGTTAGATGGTCAACCCGTTCATCTTTTCTTCATGATTGCTGCTCCTGAAGGTGCCAACAACACCCATTTAGCCGCCCTCGCCGCCCTCTCAAGCTTATTGATTGATCCTGAATTGGTCGCTAAACTTAAGAATGCACAGTCACCTGAAGAAGTTCAACAACTCTTCGGTGATGCCCAGGCTGCTAAGGAAGAAAAGGAAGCCAAAGATGCAGCTGCCAAGGCCGAAAAAGAAGCCGCAGCTGCCAGCACCACCACTGACGAAAAACGTCCCTATTTAGTTGGGGTTACCGCCTGTCCAAACGGAATCGCCCATACTTACATGGCCGAAGCAGCCTTGATCAAAGCCGGTGAAGCGGCCGGTGTTGACATCAAAATCGAAACGAATGGTTCTGAAGGTGTTAAGCACTTATTGACTGCCGATGAAATCGCTCGTGCCGACGGTGTTGTGATCGCCGCTGACAAAAAGGTCAAGATGGCCCGTTTTGATGGTAAGCACCTGGTTAACCGTCCCGTTACTGACGGGATCAACAAGGCCGATCAATTAGTTCAAGAAGCCTTGAGCGGTAAAGCTCCTGTCTATCACGATGCTGATGGTGGTGCTGCAGATGACGATGAAGGTGGCAGCGCTAATGGTAGTGTTTGGGGTGAAGTTTACAAAGACCTCATGAACGGAATTTCCCACATGTTGCCATTCGTTGTCGGTGGTGGGATCTTAATGGCCCTCTCCTTCATTATTGAGCAATTCGTTGGTAGTAAGAGCTTAGCCTTTACCTTCTTCAACCAAGCTGGTAACATGGCTTTCGCCTTCATGGTACCTGTTTTAGCCGGTTACATCGCCGAATCAATTGGTGATCGTCCTGCTTTGATGCCCGGGTTCGTTGGTGGGTTCATGGCCACGGTATACACTGGCGCTTACGGTGGTGTTTACACGGCCTCCATTACCGCCAATGCTAAGAGTCCCGCTGGTTTCTTAGGTGGTTTAGCCGCTGGTTTCTTAGCCGGTTATATTACTGTTTGGATGAAGAAGTGGACCAAGAACATGCCACAATCCTTAGACGGGATGAAGCCAATGCTGATCTTCCCAATTCTGGGCTTATTGATTATTGCTGCGCTAATGTTCTTCGTTGTTAACCCAATCTTCTCAGTTATCAACGCCTGGATTACCCACTTCCTAAACTCAATGGGTACTGGTAATGCCGTTCTCCTCGGGCTTGTCCTCGGTGGTATGATGTCGATCGATATGGGTGGTCCTTTCAACAAGGCCGCTTACGTCTTCGCAACTGGTGCCTTTACCGCAACTGGACATGGGAACTTAATGGCCGCTGTTATGGCTGGTGGGATGGTTCCACCATTGGCAACTGCGATTGCCACTGCCTTCTGGCCAAAGAAATTTACGGATGACGAACGTAAAGCTGGTATCTCTAACTGGTTACTTGGTATTTCCTTCATTACTGAAGGTGCCATTCCATTCGCCACAGCTGACCCCTTGCACGTTATCGGTTCAAGTGTGATTGGTGCTGCCATCGCCGGTGGCTTAACTCAACTTTGGGGCGTTGCCGTCCCTGCTCCTCATGGTGGCCTCTGGGTCTCATTACTCGCCACGAATATCTGGGGCTACATCGGTGCCACAATTATCGGTGCCGTTATCGCTGGGGTTATCCTTGGTCTCTGGAAACCAGCTAAAGCTTCTAAATAATGTGATATCTAAAAAGACGATCAAATTGATCGTCTTTTTTTGTTTTCAAAATTAACGAATCAGCCGTCTAACCCCGCAATAAAACGGGTATAATGAAAGTAATATACTGATTATGTTAACGAGAATCGAGACGAGTTTGATAAAACTACGAAAATCTATCTTTGGCATCAGCTGTGTATTATTCGGCATGATGCTGCTTTCCGGTTGCCAAAAACAAACTAAAATGACCCTGCCCCCTGTCAGTCACAAGACCTTAACAGCGATGGTGATCAGTGATGACCATGTCATTGCGCCCAGGCTGCATGATAATGGTAAGGCTTTCACGCAGTACGCGGCTAACGATGCCGGTGCGGATTTAAAATACAGCGCGACGATTTTTCGCGCTTTTATTGCTAAGGCGTTAATCACCAAGCCTGACGTTGTGCTCATCAGTGGCGATATTACTAACAACGGTGAAAAAGCCAGTCACGAGTACGTTGCCAAGCAGCTTCGCCGACTGACTGCTAAGCACATCCGCGTCTACGTCGTCCCCGGTAATCACGACTTGAACAACCCCATCGCCCGTCGCTTCAAAGGAAAGCATCAATATAGCACCGAGGCGACTAGCCCGACCCAGTTCAAGAAGATCTATCATCAGGCCGGCTACGGCCAAGCCAGTGAAACTGACCCAAGCTCATTGGGATATTTGGTAAAACCTAGTAAACACACTTGGTTTTTAATGCTAAACTCCGCCATTTATAAAAGTAATTATCAACAAGGTAATTCAACGGTCGGTGGTGGCCTGACCGATGGGACCTTACAATGGCTTACTAAAGTCGGTAAGCAAGCAAAACAAGCCCATGCGACTCTCATTCCCGTCCTACATCACAATACAATGGACCACACGGTGATTCATCAGGACTATACAATCGGTTATGCCGAAGATGTCCGTAAGGCCTTTACCACTGCGGGTATCAAGTTATCGCTCAGCGGCCATATTCATGCTCAAAATATCAAGTCTACCAAAGTCAAGAACCAGTCACTGACTGATATTGCCAGTGGCGCCCTGATACTGGGATCTCACTATTACGGTACGCTTAAGATCAACCAGAGTAACGGGACGGCCACGTACCACGCGACCCCGTTAAACGTGAGTGCTTACATCAAGCACCACCGTGGTAATAAAGCGATGCGCGCCTATCAAAAGTACGATCATGACGTGTTATATGCGGCTGGCTATAACGCAGCACTGAGTCAGTTATATGAGGACCGTGACGAAACGCAACTATCAAGCGCTAAAGTTAATCAGCTAGCCCGCGGCATGGCGGCCGCCAATATCGCGCTCTTTCGGGGCACCCCAGTCAAAAATAGCGCCGCTATTCAAGCTTGGCAACAAATGCCCCACAATACAAGTTTGCGCGGCTTCGTGTTAGCCACCAAGAAACTACACGGCAACGTGACGTGGTCTGGGTCCGTACAATAACCACTTTATAAACTAAAGACGACAGCGAATTTTCAGGCTGTCGTCTTTTTGATTAGTCACTACTTATAGCTGGTCAGTCACACCGGCACCACCCTACTTCGATTCGGCTAGATTGGTTTTCGCACACGTAGCATTTGGTTAACAATGGTCATTAAATAATCACGCTTGCTAAATCCGACGACGGCCGTTATCAAAATCAATAGATAACGGAGTATAACACTGTGATAGCCTCCTAAAAATAGAAAGCCAACCGCCAAAAAAGTGAGCGTAATCAGCCCCAGTATCTTGCGATCATATGGAAGCGTGCCAAGTTTTTCGCGACAGATTCGATTCATAAACCAATAATGAACAACCGCATACATCACATAGCAAATTAATGTTGTATATCCCGCCACCTCGTATCCTAAAATTGGAATCAACCAATAATTTAGCGCCACATTCAATACTGCGCCAATAACACTGGCAATCATGATTAAAGATGTCCGTTCATAATAGAACTCAAACTTTGCAAATAAATCAAAAGCAAAAATGAAAAAGACGCTCATTGCGATTGGTGGAACGATCCAGGTCGCCTTAGCATACGCTCGTGGTGCGAATATCGAAACGATTTCGGGCGCAAATGCAATCAATAGCAGGTTGACAACCGCAATTAAAACTAAGGCACCGTAAGCGACACCCGCAATATCGGCCACCCGTCGATCCTTGATTTTTTGATATATCCACGGACTCAGCGTTTGCGACAATGCAACGTTAAATAAAATCATGATTTGTGAAAGTGAGTACGCCAAACTATAAATGCCCGCACTTTTCGTATTTACCATGTTCGCAATCATAATCCGGTCAGCACTACTCAGAACGATTTGTGAAAGATAATGTGGGGCCAACGGGATGTTGAACATTAATGCGTGACGCCAAAAATAGCGCGAGAAAAACGTTTTGCCACGATACATTTGCACAAAAAACAAGCCCGTATAGCCTACCAGTTCCACTAATGCTAGCCCTAAAAATCGAGCCGTCACTTTATCATTCGCATACACAACGAGCAATACGCCTACTAACGGTTTGGCGATTGCAACCAGCAAGGTCACCATCACCAATGATTTGTATTGCAAGGCAACTCGGCGCTCACCAGCCTAAAAATTAAAAACTGACGAGGTCCATACCATTAGAAGCATCGCCAACATCTGCGTCGTCGTTAAAGAAAAGACACTATTCCAAAAATCACGAAAGCCAAGATAAACTAGTGTCCATGCTAATACCAACACAACCGTTAATCCTTGTAATTCAGCCGAATATCGACGTCGATCATGGCTGAATTTGATGAGACCTTGAGTATAAACGCCGTAGCACAGATTTAGTGAGACGATGATCGTGACGATAGTCAGCCAGGAGTACAGCACATTAAATTGACCATACTCGGAAGTAGACATTATTCTGGTAAAAATGGGCGTTGCGATTATTGAAATGCTCTTTTCAAAAAAAGCACAGATTAAGAACCAAAGTGAGGCCTTAACTTGCTTTGGCAAATGCCGATATTTATTTCTAATACTGACTAACATAAATTCCTTTCTCATAGATCTGAACTGAGCATCACATCCCGTGCTTACTAATAACAAATCTCATAGGCACCGCACACGTTCAATCACTTGGTTGTTGTCGATACCGGCGCCCATTTACCGACCAAATCGTTCTTAAACGTAAATAGTTGATCACATAGTAACAATTATCTGGGGATGTCACCATTGCGCGGACTAACGCAGCCAGGGCCTGACCAAGTTTTCGTTTGCGCATACTGGCCATCGCCATCGTAAAATATTTTTGCCCACGATTAAACGTACTTTGGGCACGGACGTCATTTATTTTGTCTGTTAACGCCGACATCCCGCGGCCGAAACTGTCTGCTCCCGTCCGTTTACGTTCCGCATACAATTGTTGAATATAGCGCGATACCAGATACGTTTTCCACGCGTCGCTGGTCATACTATTACCGCGTAACCGATAGTTCAACACTCGGCGGTTAATTGACCCGATTTTGAATCCATTAGCAAGCAGCCGCAGCCAGAGATCATAGTCCTCAGCCGTTGGTAATAAACGGTAACCACCGACTTGTTGGACGGCCGTTTTCCGCATTAAAACGGTGGGATGAATAATTGTCGAACCATAGGGCAGGATTTTTTGAATTAGTGGTTCAGCCTCGGGAATGGCCGATTTTTCACCGACAACCTCATCCTGCTCATCAAGATAAGCAATATTTCCAGAAATTAAATCCAAATCGCGCGTTTTTAGCGCCTCTAATTCCACTTCGAGCCGATTAGTGACAGAAATATCATCCGCATCCATCCGCGCAATCAACTCATTACTTGCTAGCTCAATCGCCTTATTGAGACTAGCGGCCAGGCCGAGGTTTTCTGGATTGCACACTAGTTTGATCATTTCCACACGGCAATCGTAATCCATTAACAAGTCTTTTAAATCACTCCGTTCTGGATTATCAAGTACGATCACAAACTCCCTCGGCAAATAGGTTTGCTTCAAAATCGAGTCAACCGCTTGCTGGACTTGCTCAGGTCGTTCATTATATACACTCATAATTACGCTGATTGCCATTTTTTCTCCTCAATCTTCAATTCAGTTGAAAGTAAATACCCCAAGAATATTATTGCCGTCAGTACCATGCCGCTGCGCGCAACCTCACCTTTATAATTTGCGATTAGTAGAACTACGCCAAAGGCTAGAAAGATTTTACTATCACGAACAACCTTTCCAGACTTTTTGTGGCAAGCCGTCAACGAGGCTATAATCGTACCGTACAGTAGCGCCATGTAAATGATGCCCCCCATAAATAAGTCATTAATAAAGCCAATGTCGGACGTTCCGAACCAAATATTGCTGGCATTGCCACCATATACGCGAACACCATAACCAAACACCCAGTCTAAAAGCTGACTCGGAAACATCAAGAACGAGCCCGTCAGTTGTTCGTAATTGCCCTGCTTACTACCTTCAAAGACGAGTGCAAACGTATCTTCGAAGCCACTGACGATCCAGGTATACGTATCAGGTTGGATGGATTGCAAAAACGCTAAACCCAATATGATAAAGGTCACACTCAATATGATAATCAACACAACTTGAAACAGCCCTCGAACACTGGACAGCATTCGTTTGACCAGCATCAAGGCAAAACCAAAAGCCAGCGTGATCAAGCCAGTTCGGCCGTTTAATACGATAATAAAGACACAAAATGGCAGGAACCAATAATACTTTTTGCCAAGGTTCATTCCCATATATATCGCAACTAGTCCCATCAGACTATGGTAGATTGGTGTAAAAAATGTGTAGTCACTGCTGATTCCATACAAACGTTCACCATAAATAAACTGATTCTGAATAATACCGGTGGCTGTTTTTGCTAAAATCGCAGCGCGAATACCCGAACTTGCCAGCATGACCAAAGCAAACAAGCATTGAACAACCACCATCCATAGCATCCAGGTCAAGACCGTTTCACTTGTCACGTTAAAATACTTACGAAGAACTTCTAGCCATAACACTAAGGCAAGGACATTCAAAATAATCACAACATTTTGAAACACCCGGGGATCAGTTCCTGCCAGCTTCGCTCTGAACGCAAAGTAAATCACTGATAGCATCACACCAATCACAAAAATGTGCAGCCGATTAATAGCAATCGATAAGTCCTTTGGCGACAATAGCAAGACGCAACCACCAGTAATCCCCAGTGTAACAATCAGGGGCACATAACTACTGCTCCAAAAGTTGGGTTGGTAAATCAGGTAAAATCCGGCAATCAATAGTCCTAGTCTTAAGAATGGCCCACCAATCTGACGATTTACTGCAGTCATCGTTCCATTACTCCTTTATAAACTTGCTGGATCCGCTGAATGAATTGCCTTTGTTCATAGTCACTAAAATCGACCGCTGCTATTTTAGCCTTGGTTTCCTGATAAAATTTCCCATCCGAAAAGAGACGTGTCAGTACTGCCAATAATTCAGCATCACTCGCATAAACCAGGCCATTTACCCTTGCGGCCGTTTGAGAGATGCCCCCAATGCGGGGGGCAAACGGAATCGCACCCAATAAGGCTGCCTCGACCATGGTCAATCCAAACGCGTCTGATTTGGACGTCGACAGCACAACTTTTGCATGCCGCATGTATTTGTAAGGGTTACTTTTAAACCCTAACCACCGTATTTGCGGGGTGGCTGCAATCTGTTTAGCGATGTGTGCGCTCAAGCTACCATCGCCGACAATCCCAATCTTTAGTTCAGGGATTGCGTCTAATAATTTATGCGCAATTCTCACAAATCTTGCGGGATCTTTAACATCTTCCAACCGTCCCACGAATAACAGGTCAAATGCAGTGGTTGTACTGGCAGTAGCCAGTTGGCAAATCCGTGAACTGTCGATTCCATTGGGAATAATCGCCGTATTGGTTAAATGTTTGTGGAAGCGATACGATTCTTTAGCCCAATCTGAAACATATAAGACTCGTAAGCTCTTGTTGCCAATATATTGAAACGCCAAACTTTTCCAGTTCACACTAGTCTGCCATATCGGGGCTTGATGGATATGGGTGATAATTGGCACATGGTGAAAAAGCAGGTTGACCAAAAAACTCGCTTTGAAATCGTGTGCGTGAATAATATCTGGCTGGAGTGCCAGAATAGCTCGCCGAAATTTAAGAAGCTGTTTCGGCGAAAAACTTTGATACGCGATTCCGGCAGCTTGCAAGCTTTCTTGTATCGATCCTGATTGTGAGCAGTAGGTGAAATCATAGGATCCACTCAAACCCCTACTGATATTAATGACCACCTGCTCAGCACCACCTAATTTGGCGGAAAACAAGACATGAACAATTTTTGTCATCGACAATCGTCCCTTCTAGGCCAAGCAACGCAAATAGTACGCCTGCGTTTGTTCGAGCATCTCATGCTCAGTATAGTGACGTTGATACATTTGATAGGAATTAGTCTTGACCTCGGCGATCTTTTTCGATTGATAGAGTGTCAGAATTTTTTCAGCAATCTGGCGCGCATCATTGGTGACCAAAAAGCCATTATGATCAATCAATTCCTGAATGCCCCCAACATTCGACGCAATAATCGGCAGACCTTGGGCTAAGGCTTCCACTAAACTGATTGGGAGTGCTTCATAATCAGAAATCAGCACCCCAACGTCCGATTGAGAATAATATTTTTGTACATTATCCACCACCCCATAAAAGTTCACTTTACCATCCAGATTCAACTGGTGCGTTAGCGTTTTACAGGCTTCAATCGAAGGGCCGTCACCCAGAAAATGACACACGATTGGTAGATTTTCCGGCAAGTATGTCAATGCTTGAATCAGGATATCCTGCCGTTTTGGTGTATCAAAGCGTGCCGCCATTGATAGTACAAAGACCTCGGAACTGGTCGCCTTGTTTGCGCCCGTTAATGCTGTCACGCCATTATGGATAACACGAGCAGGATGAGCACTAGTAATCACACCACTTTGGACACCCAAATCATAATCAAACTGCGAGACACAGATGTAAGCCGTTGTCAGGCGACTTAATGCTTTTTCAATAGTTTTCCATCAATAGCTGCCGTTTCTTCCCGACACCAGGAGTAAAGCCCCAGCCATGGACCGTAAAAATGACTTTCATTGGCAATCTAATCGTGGCGAGCCTCCCAATCATACCAGCCTTCGAAGAATGCAAATGAATAATATCTGGCTGCCAATTTTTTACTAATTTCCTTAACGTGTAGATTGCTTTCAAATCACTCAGCGGTGCAATCGGATGTACCAGGCTGGCAACTCTGACAACTTGCACGTCTTGAAATTCTTTCGCGACGCTTGCACTCAGGCGTCCTTCAACGCCGTATACTAAGGAAACGGCATTGCCACGCATCACTTGCGCTTTGATCAAACTATATAGATGCGCCTGGGCCCCACCCCAAGTCGCTTGAGTAATGATGTAAACAATCTTCACTACCGCGCACCATCCCCGGAAATAATCACCCTAACCGTTCCCATCAGCATCTTGATATCAAACCAAATCGAAAAGTGCTCAATGTAATAGTTATCGTACTGACACTTGGCACCCGGTGTAATATCATAGCCACCATTGATCTGCGCATAGCCGGTAATGCCAGGAATGATTCGTAGCCGTTTCGGAAAATCAGGATAGCGTTCACTGAATTGTTCGGTTAGTTCTGGCCGTTCCGGGCGAGGTCCGACCAAACTCATATCGCCCTTCAAAACATTCCAAAATTGTGGTAACTCATCGATCCGAGTTTTGCGCATCCAGCGTCCAACCGGCGTCACCCGAGGATCATTTTTTTGTGCCCAGATCGCACCCGTCTGCGCCTCAGCGTCCTGATACATTGATCGCAGCTTAATCACGTCAAAGGTCGTCCCCATCCAACCGACTCGCGCCTGCTTGTAGAAAACGGGACCGTCAGAAGTCAACTTGATAAGTATGGCAAACACAATTACGATGGGAACGCTGAGCAGTGTGCCCAATAAGCCGACTGCTAGATCGAAACACCGCTTTAGATCCATCTTCCAGCCGGTGACCGGAACACCAATTTTGCTAATAAATTCACAGTGTTGTTCGTCAGCCACGATTGATTCATTAATCTCAACTTCGTGCATGCTCACATTCCCCTTCCCAGTACTTGGTTAATCCTCTTCTCAACGGCCACTCTGATTCATAATTTAAGCGTGCCAACTTGCCAATACTTGCAACTGAATGATCAACTTCACCACCCCGCTGCTCGGCCCGTTTGATTTCAAGTTGTTGACCAGCAATCTCTTGATACATCTGAATAATGCCATTTAAACTAGTTTCTAAGCCATTGGCAATATTGATCACTTCATGTTGCACTTGATGTTCTGTAATCAACCATAATGCCTTGATAACATCACTTACATATACAAAATCACGGGTCTGCGTTCCATCACCGAATAATGTAAATGGTCGCTGTGTTTTCAAACAATCCGTCAAAATCGACAAAACCCCCGAATACGGTGAGCTTGGATTCTGACGCGGTCCATAAACGTTGAAGAACCGCACACAAACGGTCGGCAAATCGTACAACTCACCGTATGCCAATACAAAACGTTCAGTCGCATACTTATCAATAGCATACGGTGACACGGGTGCGACGCGCGAATCCTCGCGTTTTGGTAATTCAGGTAGATTGCCATAAACCGCCGCCGAAGAAGTGAATAGAAATTGCTTAATAGGCAAGCGAATTTGGCGAATATGTTCGAGCAAGTTAAATACCGCGGTATGATTGACAGCATGCGTTTCTGCCGGCCGCTCAATCGAATCCGCCACACTTGCAATCGCTGCCAGAAAATAAATATAGTCTGGCCGTTCGTCTGCTAACAATTGTTGCATGAATTTATCGTCACAGACATCCGCGACGTATATCGTAATCTGTTCCCAATGCTTGATATTGCTGATGGCCCCCATTGACAGATCGTCTACCACCACCACCTCAAAGCCAGATTCAACTAAATGATCAACCAAGTGCGAGCCAATGAACCCCGCACCTCCCGTTACCAATGCCTTCATAACTATTTACCCCTCTCAAAAAAGCCAAAATTTTCGTCGTTGATTTGGTCGCAAGACTTCCCCTAACACTACTGGATCCCCGTTCAGTAGCAGTCTTGCATTCACTGCAAAAGATGCAGGATTGGTACTATCTAACCGTGCTAATGCCTGATAACCTGCCCGCATCATAAATCCTCGTCGTGCCATCAAATGCGCATCTGAAGCAATCACTTGGACCAGCCCGCATTCAACTAATTCCAGCGCTGTACTTTTAACCGCTCGCCCAAATTGCCCAACGAGACTCCCCGCTGTTAGCTGTGCCAAACAGCCCTGCTGCACTAAATCATAGAGCCGCTCTGGTTGTGCCATAATCTGAGCATTTCGCTCTGGATGGGCAATCACCGGAGTCGTCCCTTGCTGTAAGAGCTCAAAGATTACTTGCGCCACGTAATTAGGTACCTGCTCGTGTGGCAACTCTAGTAACAAATAGCGCCGACCAACATCAATTCCTAGCAAGTGCGGCAGAGCTGTCGCCAAATCATCTCGCAAATGGACCTCCTGACCGGCAAAAACGGTCAGTGGAATTTGTTGCCGCTTAAGTTCGGCCTGGAGCTCGGCAACGGCACGCTCGACTACCAGGCCGGTATTCTGATAACGCCGATCTAGATGATGTGGCGTTGCCAAGACGTAATGAATGCCATCAGCCACCGCTTGTCGCGCCATTTCGACTGCCTGAGCAAGCTGCTGGGGGCCGTCATCCAATCCCGGTAATAAGTGACAGTGCAGGTCAATATACTCAGTTGGTCTCAGTCCCATAATAGCCGTACCCATAACCGTGAGTTTTAATGTCCACGTCATTTAAAATAGTCCCGAGTAATTGTGCGCGAGCATTCTTCAAGGCACTCACTGCCTGGCGCACCGCAACTTTTTCGACAAAGTTTTGGCGAACGACTAGGACAGTGCCATCCACTTGACCAGCTAAAATCCGAGCGTCGGTCACGGGCAGTATCGGCGGCGCGTCAACAATCACTAAATCTAACTTACGTGTTGCGACCGTTAAAAACTTGGTCATTCTATCGCTGGCTAATAACTCAGCTGGATTGGGTGGTTTAGGTCCACTCGGCATGACAAACAAATGATCAAGTACGGGATAAATGGCTTCGTTCACGTCCGTCAGTTGCCCGCTTAACCATGAACTCACTCCCCGTTGGTTACTGATCGCAAACGTCTGATGAATCGTCGGCCGCCGCAAATCAGCATCGACAAGTAAGACTTGCAGGCCTTTCTTGGCGTATTCCACGGCTAAGTTGCTGCCGACCGTTGATTTTCCCTCGCCCTGAATCGCTGACGTGATCATTAGTGTTTTCAACGGTTTACCGACCATCGCATAGTTAAGATTTGTTCGGATCGTTTTGACTTGCTCAGTTACGACTGACATCGGTGCCGTCAAAGTTGTTAACTGTATGCCGGTATGCATATTCGCTACTCTTCGCCTCAATTTCATAACCGTTCCCCCCTATGTTAAACTCGTTTGACTGCCGCTTTAACAACTGACGTCACCGGCTGTGGTTTAATCGCCGGTTGGTCGTGAGTCGCTGTGACCGGCTGCTGATGATTAATGATTCCTAGACTTGTCAGCATTAATTCATCTGCTAGGTATTCGAGTGTCTGCACCCGCCGATTGGACAAGATTCGGACACTTGCATACACCAATCCCAAAA
Organism: Lactiplantibacillus sp. YT640; assembly: GCF_049745435.1. Classification (NCBI taxonomy): domain Bacteria; kingdom Bacillati; phylum Bacillota; class Bacilli; order Lactobacillales; family Lactobacillaceae; genus Lactiplantibacillus; species Lactiplantibacillus sp. YT640. The sequence goes on along the minus strand of NZ_JBMNVY010000007.1, from coordinate 110,547 downwards.
TCAGCCCCCCCCCACGAAACCAATTAGGATATTGATGATTTTTTTAGGCGCTACCGGCTGATCCGGCGTCTCTGCGGGTGCAACGATCGTTACATTATTGACCCTAATAATATGCTGGACCTGATCTTTAAACGTTGCAGCAATTTGGTTCGCAATCATTGCACTAGCTTTCGCATTTTTATCACGAACAACGATTGAAAACACCTGCGAATTGGCCGTACTGGTCACGCTGACCGTTTGCTTAAGCGACTCAAGTGAGCGTCGAATGTCAGTTTCTGCCATTAAAGTCTGCCGTGCCGGCTTCAACACGACTGGTTTTGTAATTAATTCCTTATAAGTCGTAATCATCTGCACATCGGCTTGCTGGCCCGTCAAATCCGCGCCCGCACTACTGTGTTTGCGGTTCACTAATATTTGAACATTGGCTTGATACTCGGGCTGAATGACCCACAAAGTCACCACTGTTGCAATCGTCCCGCCCAAAATCATTAAACTCAATAATACCTTCCAATACTGACGAATGAGTTTAACAATAAAATCAAAGGTTATTACTTGCTCCATTCCACACGCTCCAATATTTCTTGACTGACTTTTATTAAACGATTGACATTATTGTAGAAAACCAGTTGCAAACGACGCAATAGTTTTCACGAATTTTCATGAAACTCATATAAATACAAGCGAATATTCGACAATCTCTAAATTTAAATTGACATTATAGACAATAATGTTATATTTATTGATAGTTACTGATCAAAATAATATAAATCGTATAATTATTTGACTTTATTTTAGCTCGTATTTACCCACAATTATTTCGATTAAATCATCGGTTACTCCAGCAACCAATGTGCTTTTCAACTAATCACAAAATCGACATTTTTACAAATCAATGATGTTTTCAAGCATCAAAAAAGACCACCTAGTTCGTGAAAACTAGATGGTCTTCTTAACATTAATTACATTAGTTAGCCAGATGACAACTATGTGGCGCCCTTTTGATAATGCTTCGGTGTTACACCACCACCGGCTAATGAAAATTTGACAGTTTGTGCAACGTTTTTAGCAATTCCCAGGGACTGAATCTCTTCCAGTGAGGCACCAGCAATTTTACTCATCGATCCAAATTTACGCAACAACTTATTACGCGTCTTCGGCCCAACCCCGGGGACCTCGTCCAAGCGCGAACTCAATGAATGTTTGGTATGGACTTGTCGGTGAAACGTAATCGCAAAGCGGTGCACTTCATCTTGAATCCGTTGTAATAAATAAAATCCTTGACTCTTCGGATCTAGATGCAAATGCTGATCACCAGCAGAAGCGAGTAGGTCCGCCGTCTTATGATGGTCATTTTTGACCATTGCCGCGACTGGCGTTGCAATCCCTAATTCGTTCTCTAAGACGTCCTTAGCGGCTTCCAGCTGGATCTCGCCACCATCCATCAAAATCAGGTCGGGCAATGCTGCATGCTCCTTCAGTAGCCGTGTATAGCGCCGCCGAATCACTTCACGGGTCGATGCAGCTTCATCAGCATGATCGACCGTCCGCAACTTATATTTCCGATACAATTTTTTATTCGGTTGCCCGTCCGTGAAGACGACCATGGCAGAAACCAAGTCGGCCCCCTGAATATGAGAGTGGTCAAAAGCCTCAATTTTATGACCAGCAGGAATGCCTAAAGCATCTGTGATTTCTTGCATCGCCCCCGTCGTCTTGCGCTCATCCAATTCCAACAACCGGAACTTCTCTTCTAAGACGATTCGAGCATTTTTTTGTGCCATGTCCAGCAAATCCTTTTTCTGGCCGCGTTGAGGGGTCCTTACCGGAATTCCGAGAATGTCACTCAGGACCTGCTTATCAAGACCGTTGGGGACTAAAACTTCGCGTGGTAGAACGTTATTTTTGCGATTATAAAATTGCAAGATAAAGCTCGTCATTTCTTCAGGTGCAGTTGACACTACTGGGAACAAGCGTTTCTCGCGCTTCATCAACCGCGCTTGCCGAATAAAGAAGACCTGAATCGAAAGCCAGCCTTTATCAAGATAGAAATTAAACAGGTCGCGGGGCGTATTATCGTTTGAAATAATTTTCTGCTTTTCAACCGTCATTTCAATATAATTCAGTTGATCACGTAATTCAGCGGCTCGTTCAAATTCTAGGTCAGCGGCCGCTTGATCCATTCGTTTAGTTAACTGCTTCTTGACCGTTTCAACGTGACCATTCAAAAAGGATTTAATCCGCTTGATCTGAGCGTCATATTCTGCCACCGGCACCGTTTTAAAGCAAGCTCCCAAGCATTGGCCCATATGATAATAGAGACACGGCCGCTTCTGGAAACCATGGCAACGCCGCAACGGATAGACCTTCTGAATAAAATTGACCGTTTCCTGAGCCGCGTAAACATTGGGATATGGCCCAAAGTAGTAGCCACCATCTTTACGAACATCACTGACGATCAGGATCTGGGGGTCTCGTTCATTGGTAATCTTAATGTACGGATAACCGGTTCCCTTTTTTAATTTAATATTAAAGTACGGTTGATGTTTTTGAATTAACGTAATTTCTAGCAGGAAGGCTTCCTTATCCGTTGAGGTCACAATAAACTCAAAGTCCGCAATCTCTGATACTAACCGCGCGGTCTTACCAGTATGGCTGCTTTTGAAATATGAACGCACCCGATTTTTCAAGTTCTTGGCCTTACCCACATAAATGATCTGACTGTTTAAGTTCTTCATCAGATAACATCCTGGTAAGTCCGGTAACAAGGATAACTTATGTTCAATATGCGCGGATGCCATAACACACCTTCCCTTCATTTAGATTAGCATTATTAGTATACCGCCTGCTAGCATGGGGCTCAACCAAACAGCCCGGAAATATGATTTTTATTATGACCGACTATTCATCACTGTCGCTACTGATCACAGTGTAGCAAAAAACCGGTAATCAGCAACTGAGCTGATTACCGGTTATGTGTTGTTTACATCAAAATTTTAGAAAGAAAATCTTGGGCCCGCTCTGTTTGCGGGTTCGCAAAGAATTCCTCAGGCGTATTATTCTCCTGAATATAGCCATCAGCCATGAACCAGATTCGATCCGCTACTGACTTAGCAAAACCCATTTCGTGAGTGACCACAACCATGGTCATCCCATCCTTAGCAAGTTCTTGCATCACGTTTAACACTTCCCCAACCATTTCCGGGTCCAAGGCAGACGTTGGTTCGTCAAACAGCATCACTTCAGGGTTCATCGCCAACGCACGAGCAATCGCCACCCGTTGAGCCTGACCACCTGAAAGACTACTTGGAAAGGCATCCGCATGATCGTCCAACCCAACGCGTTGCAATAATTCGTGCGCTTGCTTAGTCGCCGCGGCATCATCGACATGCTTGACCTTCATCGGCGCCAATTTAATGTTTTCCAATACAGTCATGTTGGGAAATAGATTAAACCCTTGGAAAACCATTCCCATTTTTTCACGTAGCGCGTTAACACTCTTCGTATCCAAAGTTGTGAGATCTTGACCTTCGAAAGCGACTTGACCACTTGTGGGCGTCTCGAGTAAGTTTAAACAACGTAAGAAGGTACTCTTCCCACCACCAGAAGGACCAATCACCACGATCACCTGACCGGGTTCAACTTTTTCTGTAATATCCTTTAAAACGTCATTTTCACCGAAGCTCTTCGCAAGGTCTTTAACTTCAATTACTGGTTTAGTCATGTTGCATTCTCCTTTCGAAGTAGTTCAAGATCCGTGAAGCGGTAAAGGTTAAGATGAAGTATAGCACCATAATAACAACGATCGGTGCAACCCCCCGGTACGTATCTGAACGAACAATGTTACTTTGATAAATTAATTCAGTGACCCCAATAATCGAAACGATGGAACTATCCTTGATCAACGTAATAAATTCGTTCCCAAGTGATGGCCAAATGTTCTTCAATGCTTGTGGCAAGACCACGTAACGCATCGTTTCACCGTTGGACATTCCTAAACTCCGAGCAGCTTCCGTCTGCCCAACATCGACGGAATTAATCCCGCCACGAATATATTCAGCAACGTACGCACCAGAGTTCAAGGAAATCGCAATAATCCCAGAAGTCAGTGCTGGTAAATTGACGAATAACCCAAGTCCGAAGTACACAAACATCACTTGGACCATCATTGGCGTCCCACGAATAAATTCAACATACGCAGTTGCTAACCACCGAATGGCAGTCTTAAGTGGATTTCCTTTAGCCATCCGTGCTAATGCCAATAAAATACCGATGATAAAACCGAAGAAAACGGAGCAAACCGTAATGATTAACGTATATTCGATCCCGGTTGCAAAAGCCTTCCAGTAATGTCCCATTGACGTATTAACGGTATTGGTCTTCAAATACTTGCCGGCTGCCGGTAAGTATTGCTTTTTAACGAGGTTCTGTTTCTTAATCCGATCAACGGTCTTATTGACTTTGTTAACAAGACTAGTTGAACCTTTCCGAAATGCGATCGCCGAACTCGTTGCACTAGAGCTCATGTTGAAGTCACTAGGAATAGCAACCAAACTCTTATTGTTTGCAACATAGGCTTCTGCAGAAGGCTTTTCCATAGCAACCCCATCAACTTTGTGACTCTGAAGTGCCAAAATCAGATCAGATTGTGAAGTCATCCCTTTAGCCTTGGCAGTCGTTTGGTTTTTGACGGCATTATATTGAGTCGTTCCAGTTTGGGCACCCAACGTGCCATTCTTGAATGAATTCTTATTCTTGTACTTGCCCTTATCAGTCTTATTGATGACAATATCGTAGCCACCTTGATAATAAACGTGGGTAAAATCAACATTTTTCCGCCGTGAAGGGGTTGGGTTCATCCCAGAGATAATCATATCAACCTTGCCAGTTTGGAGTGCCACTAGCAATGAGTCAAATGACATGGATTTGATCTTCAGCTTCACGCCCAGATCCTTAGCAACTTGTTTCCCAATCTGAACATCCATCCCAACGATCTTACTCTTACCGTTGACCGTTGCTTGAAACTCATACGGTGGATAATCAGGCGACGTCCCCATTACTAAGACGCCCTTTTTCTGAATTTGTTCTAATGAATTATCGGCCGCTTGCGCATGTTGCGTCTGTCCGAGTGGGACGACGGTCATGATCAGGGCCACAATAATGGCTAAAAACCACCCAAATCTTTTTTTCATAGGTATTCTCCTCGTTTTGTAATTTACAAGAATAAAGTATAACCGCATATGATTATTTATGCAAGTATTTTTGAGAATTTCTTTATTTTATGCATAAACAAGTCGTTTATACACGTTTTGACCCATTGATTATGCATAAAAGACGAATAACTGACAAATTGTCGGAAATTTGCTATGATAGGCGTTAATCGAAAGGAATGATTTTATGAGTTTAAAAGTACAGCGTCAAGATAACCTTGATAAGCTATTCGACAAGTTTGCCATTGGTCCTGACGATAAGGATAAACTCACCACTAAAGCGGTTCAGGATACTATTGACGAACATGCTAAACGCAAAGAAAATAAGGCAGCTGATAAAAAGGACGCCCATAAATAGCAGTCAAAAAAAACGCAATGGCAGTTAGCCATCGCGTTTTTATTTGAATAACTATTTAGCAAATTTTAGTCCCGATTGTTTGCATCTTTTCGCGCCGCTCTGCTTCCGTTTCTGGTGAAACATCGCGCCAATCAACAACAGCCAAAGCACCGTCGAGCATCCCGCTATCATCCTTGAGCGCTAAAGCATTATGCCAGCGAGAAATGTTGAGGCCGTTCCCCAAGTAGGCTTCATCAGCCGGTGCAACGTGCATCACATAACCAGCATTATTTTCTAATGGCGTGGTATAGTCGGGATCAGCGGCTTTAAGAATAACTAACTGAAACTTATTACCAATGGCACAGCTACCGCCTAAACTCGAATATTTGTTAGAACCATCGTCAGTTGTTAAAATTACTTGACTCCCTGCCGGAATCTTATCTGCAAGGTAGGCTTGAGCATCGTCTTTGATATTAATCTTCATAGTTAAGCATCCTTTCCGTTTCAAAAACATTTAAGTTGTACACAACTCTTTTACAGTCTTTAATTTACGCTATTTCAGCTGCAAATGCAATTAATTTACCTAGAAAAGTGAAAATAAACAGCCGAACTCAATAATGACACAATTTTTGCAAATGATATGTGGTCGTCCGTCGCAATAAAAAAGAGTTGGGCTGCCAGCCTTACCTGCTGACAGCCCAACTCTTCAGGTTAGACCACTCTTCACCGACTATTTAACTGGTTTACCATTCGGGTACTTATCGTTGAGTTTAACAATATTTTGTTGCGCAACTTCTTCGAACGGAATATCCGCCCATTCAGCAACTTGTGATAAGTACCATAACACATCGCCCATCTGTTTCGTCAGCTGATCTTTATTCAAACGTTCACCATGAAACGTATACTTTTTGACTAAGTCAACGACTTGACCAGTCTCTGAAGCTAATCCCAGCGATAAGTTCGTCAGCACCTGCTCATTACCATATAATGTCCGATTTGCTAACGACTGATACTCATTAAATTCCAAGTTAGTTGCCTCCCACAGTGTGCGCTTCGATCCATTGCCAAACAGCATCCTTGCCTTCTTTGGTCTTAGCTGAAAAGGCGATAAAATCGTCTTCAGCTTGGAAGTTAAGCGTCTTTTTAATTAAACTTTCCTGTTTGTTCCACTTACCACGCGGAATTTTATCACTCTTAGTTGCCACGACCAGTAATGGCATCTCATAGTAACGCATCCACTCGTACATTGCGACATCGTCTTTAGTTGGCGCATGACGTGCATCGACTAGAATAACGACACCTCGCAGTGTCTCTCGGCTTGTTAGATACGTCTCAATCATTTGTCCCCACTTCTCACGTTCCTTCTTAGATACCTTAGCATAACCGTATCCCGGAACATCGACGAAGTATAATTGATCTTCAACTTTATAAAAGTTCAGTGTTTGGGTCTTCCCAGGTTGACTAGACGTCCGCGCATAGCTATTGCGGTTAATCAACACATTAATCAGGGATGATTTTCCGACGTTAGAGCGCCCCGCTAACCCAATTTCTGGAAACCCAGTAGTCGGGTACTGGCTCGGCGCTACCGCGCTCATGACAAGTTCAACGTTATGCACTTCCATCGAATTAACTCCTTCTGCAATCGTATTGCATTCATTTTACCATAATTTTTGCAGCGGGTTGTCATCCGCGCTCAAATTCGATTTAAACAGCACTCAGGACCGCGAATGAAAACTCATCGCGGTCCTGAGTAATGTCTATTGATCTTCTGAACGAAACGTTAGGAAGCTTTTTGATCAGCTAAAACCAGTTCTGGTTCAGCGTGATCAGCAACCGTCTCGCGAGTAATAATCACCTTTTTAACATCTTCACGACTTGGAATATCATACATAATGTCCCGCATCGTGTCTTCAATAATCGAGCGTAGACCCCGAGCACCAGTATTACGTGCTAAGGCTTCTTGCGCGATGGCACGTAAAGCGTCATCGTTAAAGTCTAATTCTGCACCGTCTAGAGCAATTAGGCGTTGATATTGCTTGACAAGCGCATTCTTTGGTTCCGTTAAGATCCGGACCAAATCATCTTCCGTTAAACGTTCTAGCGCAGTCAAGATTGGAAGGCGCCCAATAAATTCAGGAATTAAACCGAATTGTAAGAGGTCTTCTGGCACAACTTGTTGCATGAGACTCTTGGAATCGTCTAGAACGGCATTCTTACCATCGGTGTCCGTACCGAAACCAATCGTTTTATCGCCTAGGCGACGTTTGACGATGTCTTCGATTCCATCAAAGGCCCCACCAACGATGAATAAAATGTTGGTCGTGTCAATTTGAATAAACTCTTGTTGGGGATGCTTACGCCCGCCCTGCGGTGGCACATTGGCAATCGTACCTTCCAAAATCTTCAAGAGGGCTTGTTGAACCCCTTCACCGGAAACATCCCGTGTAATTGAGACATTTTCACTCTTCTTGGCGATCTTATCGATTTCATCAATATAAATGATCCCTTTTTCGGCACGTTCAACGTCGTAATCCGCATTTTGCAGTAATTTCAGCAAAATATTTTCAACGTCTTCACCAACATAGCCGGCTTCGGTTAACGTCGTGGCATCCGCAATAGCAAATGGCACATCCAAAATTCGCGCTAAACTCTGAGCTAAGAAAGTCTTACCAGAACCAGTTGGTCCCACTAAGCTAATATTACTCTTTTGTAATTCAGGACCATCTTCGGTCTCTTCATCATTATCAGCCATGGCCTTAACCCGCTTGTAGTGGTTATAAACCGCAACTGATAGGGTCCGCTTAGCTTCATTTTGGCCGATCACGTATTGGTCTAACTCGTCTACAATTTCCTTTGGCGTTGGGATATCTGTTAATTCATGGGTTTGTTCTTCGCTAAACTCTTCATCGATAATTTCTTTACATAAATCGATACATTCATTACAGATATAAACGCCGGGGCCAGCCACGATCTTTTTAACTTGATCTTGTGATTTACCACAAAATGAGCAGTTCACAGGGCCGTTTGTCTCGGTATTTTCAAACATTCATTCTCACCTCATCGATGTATTTACATGGATTAATCATAACAGAAAAACTGAGCTAAAACCAGCTTAGGCACTGTCTTCTACGTCCACTACTATAACATGGACGAACCTAAACCCGAAATTATCTGTTCAATCATCCGGCTAACCACTTTGAAAACCGAATGATTCTCGCAGTAAATCACAGGCGTCAGCCAAATAGCTATTAAATTAATCTTACGATTAGCTGACGCTATGTAAAAGGGTCTCGGAAGAATTATTCTTCCAAGACCCTCGACTTGTATCTAATTGAATTAATTAGTTCTTGTCGCTGTCGTCTTTTTTGTCTTCTGCTTTGGCATTTTGCTTAGCAGAATCCGCAATCAAGTCAACGGCTTGGCGAATCGCAATGTCATGTGACAACATGTCATCCGTTAAAGCACCACGAACAGCACTTTCTTCCATGTTGTATTGACTAGCTAAATCCTTAACTTCGGCCGCAATTTCATCCTGAGATGGCTTGATGTTTTCAGCTTCAACAACCGCTTCTAAGACCAAGTTAGTCTTAACCCGACGTTCAGCATCAGCAGCAAATTGCTTGTGCAAGTCGTCTTCAGTAGTACCAGTCAACTTGTAGTAAGTCTTTGGATCGATACCTTGTTGTTGCATATTAGCCAAGTATTGATCCATTTGACGATGAATATCGTCTTCTTTCATGGCATCAGGAATTGCTTGAATTTCAGCATTGTCAACCGCTTGGTTTAAAGCTTCGTCTTCAATTGCATCATGCGCAGCGGATTCCTTTTGTTCCTTAAGTTCGTCCTTGATCTTAGCTTTTAATTCTTCAAGTGTGTCAACATCTTCGTCAACATCCTTGGCAAATTCGTCATCTAATTCAGGGAGTTCCTTAGTCTTGACTTCATGAACTGTCACTTTGAAAGTGGCTTCTTTGTCTTGTAAGTCTTCAGCTTGGTAATCCTTAGGGAACGTTACCTTAACTTCAGTTTCGTCGCCAGCCTTGACACCAACTAATTGGTCTTCAAAACCAGGGATGAATGAGTTAGAACCTAATTCAAGTGAGTAGTTTTCTGATTCGCCACCTTCAAATGGTTCGCCATCAACGAATCCTTTGAAATCAATAACCACCGTATCGCCCTTAGCGGCTGGTTGGTCTTCCTTCAGAACTAATTCAGCTTGTTTTTCACGCCGTGATTCTAATTCGGCATCAACATCCTTAGCATAAACGCGAGTATTTTGACGCGTTACACTAAGTTCCTTGTATTGACCAAGCTTAACTTCTGGTTTAACCGTTACAACGGCCTTTAATACCCAAGGCTTACCTTTTTCCATGCTATCAACATCGATTTGAGGTTGATCAACTGGTTCGATTTCAGTTTCCTTGATTGCTTCTTCATATGCCTCTGGGAGCACGATGTTTAAAGCATCTTGATAAAGTGCTTCTTCACCATACATTTGATTGAAGATTTGACGTGGAACCTTACCCTTACGGAAACCAGGAACATTTAAGTTCTTTTTAGTCCGTTGGAAGGCCTTGTCGATACCTTCACTAATTTTATCAGCACCAATTTCGAATGTTAATTCGCCTTGGTTGCCTTCTTTCTTTTCCCACTTTGCAGCCATTGTATTCCCTCCGAAACATTATAATTTCTACAATTCTAGTCAATTGCATACTTGTTAAGTTTAACCTATCGACACCGTAAAGTAAACCAAATTGGCTAAAAAAGCGCGTAAGCTCGCGATTTATTGTTCGTTTTTCTTAAAAAAAGCGACTTGGAAGAAGACTTCCAAGTCGCTTAGATCAATCAATGAAAATCAGTTAGAGATTAGTCATCAATTTCTGAAACAACACCGGCACCGACAGTATGACCACCTTCACGAACCGTGAACTTGGTACCCTTTTCGATGGCAGCTGGTTGAATCAATTCAACAGTGAACGTTACGTTGTCACCAGGCATAACCATTTCAACGCCGTCTGGCAATTCAATAACACCAGTGATATCAGTGGTGTGGAAGTAGAATTGTGGACGATAGTTTGAGAAGAATGGCGTATGACGGCCACCTTCTTCTTTGCTCAAGATATAAACTTCACCCTTGAACTTCTTGTGAGTTTGGATCGAACCTGGCTTAGCCAAAACTTGGCCACGAACAACTTGTTCACGGTTAACACCACGTAATAACGCACCAACGTTATCCCCGGCTTCACCTAAGTCAAGTGTCTTACGGAACATTTCAAGACCCGTAACAGTTGACTTAAGAACATCTTCGTGTAAACCAACGATTTCAACTTCGTCGCCGACCTTAACAGTCCCACGATCGATACGACCAGAAGCAACAGTCCCACGACCAGTGATTGAGAAGACGTCTTCAACAGGCATCAAGAAAGGCTTTTCAGTATCACGAACTGGAGTTGGGATGTATTCATCAACAACATCCATTAAGTGCATGATAACCTTTTCTTGTTCTGGGTCGCCTTCAAGTGCTTTAAGCGCTGAACCACGGATAACAGGAATATCGTCACCAGGGAAATCGTATTCTGAAAGTAATTCACGTACTTCCATTTCAACCAAGTCAACTAATTCGTCATCGTCAACAAGATCAGTCTTGTTTAAGAAGACAACGATATAGTCAACACCAACTTGGCGAGCCAAGAGGATGTGTTCACGCGTTTGTGGCATAGGACCATCAGTTGCGGCAACAACTAAGATCGCACCGTCCATTTGAGCGGCACCAGTAATCATGTTCTTAACGTAGTCAGCATGTCCTGGGGCATCGATATGAGCGTAGTGACGCTTTTCAGTTTCGTATTCAACGTGGGCAGTGTTGATAGTAATACCACGTTCACGTTCTTCCGGAGCAGCATCGATAGAAGCAAAGTCTTGTTCTTTAGCCAAGCCCTTAGATGCTAATACCTTAGTGATTGCAGCGGTCAAAGTAGTCTTCCCATGGTCAACGTGGCCAATAGTACCAATGTTTACATGGGGTTTTGTTCTTTCATAATGTTCTTTTGCCATTAATGAAACCTCCTGTGATTTTCGCAAGAATAACGTCGAGGCCAAAATGGTCTCAACAATTCTTTAGTTAGTATTATACTACATCCTAGTGAAAAGGCCAAATCGCGCACCCATCACTGAGAATCCTTAAATATTATATATAGCCTAATCTGATTTGTAAACAGATATTATTCAAAAAATTGAATTTTTGTTAGTAAATTCTTATTACGCACGCTTATGATTGTAAATCAAGGCTAAATTGCTGAATTTTTTGCTGAATTTTCATCATTTTTTCAGTTTGGTCATCAGACGGCGTTATCGTCTGCCCAGTTTGCAAACTAATCAAAAGATCGATCCAAGCCGTGGAATCTGTAATAACCTGTGCAGCGCATGGATATAAATACATTAATTGCAATTGTAAAAGTTCTCGTAAGCTTTCATATAAAAAGACATCTTGATTACCAAGTCGCACTTTCAAAGCATGGTAAACGGCCTTGCTCGTCTCGTCCTGACCGAGTGCGACTAACTTTGCTGGACACAGTGTCAACATCTTCTCATCCAGTAGCCACTGCATCTTGACCGTCTCTGATACTTGCAATTGGTACAGTGTATATAACACTTCTACTCGTGTTAAGGGATGCAAAAACGGATCTACTAATAGAAACTTGGCTGCCGTCAGATAGCGCTCATATGGCAGGTGACGGGCTACTTGCAAACCTGCCACCTGTTTCTGGACGGGCTGGTCAGATAAATGATAAAAATGACGCATTGTTGTGGTCAATGTCGATCCTAGCGTTCGCTCAGCCGTACTCTCCGCCGCTTTTAAAGTTGTGTTTGCAGCCGTAGTCCACGCACTCGTTGGGCGTGCCTTGATCATAATGTGGGCAGAAATGAAGTCATGATTAGCAACCAATGCATTCAGATACAGATCTGCGGCCGCATCGGTTGCTAAATACTGCGCTTCAAACTCACTGGCATAATTAGCTGCTGCCACATATTGTTGATCAGCAACCAACGCTTGGACCAGTTCGTAATTAACTGGTGCCGTTTGCTGTGCCTGATACACTTGCTCCCACAAACTAGCCGCCTTGGACCAATCCTGAGCTCGACTGGCTTGTTCGGCGGCCAATTGTGTTTCAGCTATTGTCATTGAACCTTCCTCCTCTTCATTGTAACCAAAAAAGTCGGAAGTAGCTTCCGACTTTTTTAATACTAAGCTTTAGATTCAGTCTCGACTGGTTTGGCTGGTTTAGCCTTCTTTGTACGCCGATGATGCTGATTAACTTCCATAATAACCGGTAAAATAACTGGGTGCCGCTTGGTCTGGTCCCATAAATAATGGTTCAACTTCTCACGGACAGCCTGTTTTAAATGGCCCCAATCAAGCTCTTTATTATCGAGATTTTCTTGCACCGTCGTTTTGACTAACTCAGCGCTCTCTTGCATCAAGTCTTTACTAGTCTTGACATAGACGAAGCCCCGTGAAGTAATCTTAGGAGTCGCAATAATCTTCTTCTTTTTGCGATCAATCGTGACCACTGCCACGAAAATACCGTCTTCAGACAAAATCTTGCGGTCACGTAACACAATGTTTCCAATGTCACCGACCCCGATGCCATCGATCATCGTATCGCCGACTTCGATTGAACCGGCCAAGTGCATGGTATCACCGTCATAACGTAACTGGTCACCCTTGGCTGCGATCAGGACATGGTCGTCCGGAATTCCAACTTCACGTGCAAAGTCCGCATGAGCATCCAACAGACGATACTCCCCTTGAATCGGAATGAAATATTGGGGCTTCATCATGTTGATCATCATTTGCAAGTCACGTTTAGCGGCATGGCCGGAGGAATTCATTTCATCAGCAATCGCCTTAACGTCCGCATCAGCACGATAAATCATATCACGGGTCTTGGCAACCACGGTTTCCATCGAATGTGACGGTGTGGTAGTAATAAATACCAGATCACCCTTTTCGATATTGACCTTGCTCTCCTGCTTATTAGCCATCCGTTGTAAGGCCTTAATAGGTTCGCCCATTCGGCCCGTTTGTAAAATCACGATTTGTTCAGGTTTAAGTTTATCAATGGCTTTAAGTGGTACGACAACGTCTTCAGGCATGTGTAACTTGCCTAAATCGATTGCGGTCTTCACGATACTCTCAACGTCACCAGGCATTAAAGCGACTTTCCGATTAGACTTTGCAGCGGCATCTAAAACTTGCTGAATACGCAAGATATTGGATGCAACTGAAGCGACAATGATCCGTCCTGGATGATATTTAAACGTTTCTAAAACATAGGCCGCAATTTCACGTTCACTGACCGGCTGTTCATAATTTTCTGCATTAGCTGAATCACTAAGTAACGCCAAGACGCCTTTTGATCCAATCTCCGCCAACCGCGCAAAATCAGTCTGATAGTCGCCTGCGGCCGTCGGATCAAACTTAAAGTCACCGGTATAAACGACCTCACCGGCACTGGTTTGCAACACGATTCCCATTGAATCTGGAATCGAATGGGTCGTGCGGAAAAACGAAACCGTGACCGTGCCAAAATCAATTTCTGTCTTCTCATTAATGATGTGGAAGTCATTAAAGTTTTTAGCTTTAGGGTCCTTTTGCAATTGAATTTTTGCCAACTCAATGGTTAGCTCTGAACCAAACACGGGAACGTTGAACTCATTCAAAAAGTACGGTAACGCACCAATGGCATCAGCGTGGCCGTGGGTCAAAAAGACACCGACGATTCGATCAGCATTTTCTCGCAAATAACTGAAGTCCGGAATCACGATATCAATTCCTAATAACTCATTTTCTGGGTACTTTAACCCACAATCTAAAATATAAATATCACCATCGACTTCGACAGCATACATGTTTTTGCCGTTCTCACGGACCCCACCAAATGGGGTAATTTGAATTTCACTACTCAATTATTTCACCTTGATTCTTCTAAATGTTTAATGTTTTAAAAAGCTGAGCCGTTTGTTCAGTACTCAATGGTAAGATTGGTAACCGTGGTTCACCCACCGGCTGACCCAAATGATTTAAGGCCGCTTTAACTGGCGATGGCGATGGTGCACTAAACAAGGCACTCATCTTGGGTGTTAAGTCCCGTTGATACTTAGCGGCCGTGGCAATCTCACCCTGGTCGATGGCACTAAACATCGCCGTCATTTCGTCACCATAGATATGACTTGCCACTGAGATAACCCCAGCACCACCAATTTCCTTGGCAGCCAAACTCTGAGAATCTTCACCAGTATAAACAAGAAAATCAGCCGGTGCATTTTCGACAATCGCGCCAAACTCTTCCATCGTCGCACACTGCTTAATCCCAATAATATTGGGATTTTGTGCTAATGTTAAGATCGTGGCCACGGTCATCTTCACAATAACCCGGCCCGGAATATTATAAATAATAACTGGTAAGCCACCTTGATCAGCAACCGCTGTAAAGTGGGCAATCATACCAGCTTGATCAGGCTTGTTGTAGTAGGGAACCACCACTAAAGCTGCATCAATCCCCTTAATCTGACTAACCTTCTTAGTAAATGCGATGGTAGCAGCGGTACTGTTTGAGCCGGTCCCGGCCACGATTGGTACCCGACCATCGACAATCTCAGCTGCTTTCTTTAGTAAGGTTAATTTTTCATCTTCGGTTAGCGTTGGTGCTTCACCAGTTGTCCCACCCACCAGAATACCTTGGGTGCCGTGTGCCAATAAATGTTCAATCAAACTTGCTAACCGCTTTTCGTCCAATTGTTGGTGATCATCGAAAGGGGTCACCATTGCGGTCATCAAATCAACGTTTGCAAAGTTCATGATCTAAAAACTCCTCTATTAAAATTTACAAGTACCAGCGTACCTGTTCCGATTAAGTAACTCTCCCCAGTTTACCACATTTTAAAGTAAAGCAATAGTTAGACCATTCAATGCAATCTAATGTGGTCGTTGCTGACTAAAATACGCGACCCACAGCATCAATGCCATCAGCTGTAATCCAGCCGTAACAATAAAGATTGACTGATACCCCCACCAATTGGCAACAATCACGGCTAACCCGGGGCCGACCACGTTACCACAAGCTTGCGCGGACTGATTTAAACTAAACACACGCCCAAACGCTGCGTGTGGGACATGCTCGACTGTCATCACTTGAAGCGCGGGCAATAGTGCCGCATCCGCAATTCCCAGTATTAGCCGTAGCCCGACCAGCCACGCGACCTGATGTACCAAACTAGTCAACAATAAGTCAACAATCGCTAAAATCAAAAAAGTAACTAAGCAACGGCCAGCGCCCAGCCGATCCAGAATGCGCCCAACACGACCAGCCATTAGAATCGTGGCAAGTCCCGGCGCAGCCGCCACAATCCCCGTCATCAAGATAATCGTCTGCGCCGTTGCTTGGGGCGCTAACTGTCCGACCAGCAAGCTTAACAGTGGTGTTATCGCATTGGTCGTCGCCTGAACAACTAGTAACGATGTCAGCAAGGCACAAATAAAGCGACCACCCAATTGATGTAAGATTGGTCGCAATGGTGGTAACGTGGCGCGACTAACTGCCGTCACCTTCTCTTGAACACCCCACCAGGTCATGACAAAGACAAGCGCCATCAAACTACTGGTAGCCACGAACGCCCCCCGATAGCCAACGGTATTAGCCAGAAAGCTTCCCAAAAGTGGCCCCATCAATGTGCCACTGATGCTACCAGTGACCAGTTTACTTAACCACTGGCCACGTTGTTCCGCAGGTACGGTAATCGAAATCAGTGCGTTAGCATTATTGATGTAACCTGAAAACGCTCCCTGTGCGGCTCGTAAAATCAAGAGGACGATCACGTTAGGTGCTAGTCCCACACCGAGAATCGTTAAGGTCATCATGCCAGATGCGCGTAGACACATCAGCTTACGCCCCTTTTGATCCGCCAATCGGCCCCACAATGGTGCGACTAAAGCTTTGCAGGCGTATGTCACGGCAAACGCCGCTGCCCCTAGAAAATTCAACTGGGTCGTTGAATAATCGCCTAATGTCTGAATATACAGCACAATAAACGGTAACGTCATTGCGTTACCTAAATCAGTGATTAAACTGCCAAACCATAAGACCCGAAAGTTACGAGTCAACGTTGCCATTGCTTCCATGAAATCCCCTCATTCACTTTTGAATAAACATAAGTATAGCGAACGGTTGTTTGGGTTTAATAAAGTTTATGTATCGTTTCTGTAATTTTTTACACAAAAAAAGAACCACCCGCAGGCAGTTCTCGTAATCTCAATATTAACGACGAAGACCAAGACTTTGGATTAAGTCACGGTAACGGTTAACGTCTTCTTTACGAAGGTAAGCTAACAAGTTACGACGGTGACCAATTTTCTTCATCAACCCACGTTGTGAATGAAAATCCTTCTTGTGAACTCGTAAATGTTCGTTTAATTCGTTGATGTCTTCCGTTAAAACTGCAACTTGGACTTCAACAGAACCAGTATCGCCTTCGTGACGAGCATACTTGTTAATAAGCTCCGTCTTCTTTTCGCGTGAAATTGCCATGTGTTTCAACCACCTTTCCAATAATTGCCCTAAACTGAGTAAATCGTTGGTGGTGCACGAAAAACTAAGTAAAGGGTTGCTGAACACTTGATATAGTCTAGCAAACTAAGGAGTAAAAAGCAAGTTTCAATACATATCAAGATAAATTACTTTACACATAACGGTTGCATTCAAGCCGGGGCTTATGTATAATAGCATTTGTTGAAAAAATGATGGAGGTGAATCTGATGCCAATTATCAAATCCGCTATTGAACGCGTGAAAACAAACAATAAAGCAAACGTCCGTAACACCGCCCAAATGAGTGCGATGCGGACTGCTGTTAAAAAATTTGAAGCTGCTAAAACTGCTGGTGCCGACAACGTCGACGATTTATACTTAGCAGCAACTAGCGCCGTTGACAAGGCTGCTTCTAAAGGTCTTATCAAGCGCAACAAAGCTGCCCGTGACAAGTCACGGATGGCTGCACGTTACGCTAAATAAGCTAATTTTACGCCCGAGCATTGCGACGGCGTTTTTTTATCGCCTTTAATGACTCAAAAGATGGTCGACCGAATTCTGAGAATTCCGGTCGACCATCTTTTTTTGGGGCTCCATATCTAAGCACTATTACTTTTGCCTTCGTGAATAGTCGTTCTCGCTTGTCCAACAAGCCAATGCCTAACGGGACAGCCGCGTTCCGACCGCTGCCTGTCGCTCATTAACAAATTGAACCATAAATAACTCAAAGAGCAACTCCGGGTCGCGTTGTGTCGTTTTCATTTGTACTTCTGTTTGGAGCAGTCCTAAGTACGCCGCCCGTAACGCAGCTTGATCAAAATGGCGGACCGTTTGCATGGCTAGTTTGACCCGATATGGGTGCACTTTAAGCGTGCTAGCTAGGCTGCCCTGACTATAGCCTGCACGCGCCATAATTTTGACCTGTAGCAACAATCGGAATTGTCCTAATAAGATTGCATTGATCTTTAGTGGGGCTTCCTGAGCTGCCACCAGTTCATGGTAAAGTTCGACCGCTGACTGCGTCTGATAACGAAGTACATCGTTGACCAAATCAAAAACATTTTGCGTCAGTGATTTAGTCACCAAAGCCTGAACTGCCGCTAAATCAATTCGTTGGGATTGGGCTGCGTAAATCATCAACTTCGGTAATTGTCCCATAATCAGTCCCAACTGCCCGTCAGTTCGATTAACCAGTTCCTGTAGTGCGTCCGCACCAATGCGAATCTGTTTCTCATCTAACGCCGCTTGCACATAGCGTTGCGTTTCAGCCTCCGAGACTTGGTTGACTTCAACCGTCGTCGCCTGTTTTTTTAACGTTTTAACGAGCTTTTTACGCGCATCTAATTTCTCATAGGGTGCCATAAACACCAGAATCGTACTTGGTTCAGGTTGTTCAAAATAGTGCTGTAGTGAGGCCAGATCATGGTCAACCTTGGTCTTCTTATTTTCACCCGTCAAAAAGTACGGGTGATTAATAAAGACTAATCGCCGTTCACCAAAAAACGGTGCCGACATTGCATCATCTAAAGCCACAGCTACTGGCGTCGTTTCCATATCATAACTGCCGACGTTCATCGTTTGTTCTTCACTGGGAATTTGCTGCGTAAAAGCCTGTTTGAGCTGATCGGCCAAATAGTCGACCGTTCCCAAGATAACATAGATCGATGCCAAGTCACCGTTGCGAATCGATTTTAACGCCTGTTGTGCGTTGATGGCGATCACCTTCCTTTAAAAATGTTTGCCAACGTCCCTGGCGATGATTAACGAAACGATAGGTTATCATCCCCTGCAAAGCCGTTGAATAAGTGACAATATGCTGTTCAGCTAGAGTTATTAGTGTTTCTTGATTCGGATGCCCATAGCGATTGTGCCGACCCACCGATAAAATACCGTGGTGCACACCTAATTGGCGCAAAGCTAACGGATCCGAGGCTGTTTTACTGCCATGATGCCCTAGCTTTAAAACGTCCACGCGTAATTGTGGATATCGGGCAACGATTGCACGCTCCCCCGCTCGGTCAAGATCACCCGTAAACATGAAACGTTGCTGACCAAAAACCCCCGTTAGCACCAACGAATCTTCATTTTAAGCCCGTCCCGGTTTAAACGGATGCACCGCAACCAATCCATCTGCAAACGTATGGCCGGCCAATGCTTCAACCACTTTAGGCCGCTTTCTGGCGGGCACTAGCAGCTTTTGAAACTTGGCTAGGCGCGCCATTCCGGCAGGTACCACCACTTGATTGACCGGCATCAAGCGTAATAGTTCACCCAAATCACCAATATGGTCAACATCCTTGTGTGATAAATAAACTGTATCCAAGTGAGTGATCCCTAGCCGGTGCAAATAATTGACCGTAATCGTTTCCGCACGCGATCGCGGTTGTACCTGCTCTGCCTGCCAACGTGGCCGGGAAAAGTGTAGTTGCCCCCCAGTATCGATCAAACTCACTTGGCGGTTAAATGGTTGGCGAATCAAGATCGAATCGCCCTGACCGACATCGATAAATTGAACGGCACCGTGAAGTGGAAAACGTAGACTAAGACTAAAACAAGCATATGCCAGTAACAGTCCCCAGTAATACCGACGCCGCGGTGTCCGTAACAACCACAAACTCAATAGACTGAGCGTCCATGCCCACAGTGTACTCGGTTGACCGATAATGAGTAGGCCTGGCCAATGGCTGACCCACTCAAGCCCATTCTGAAAATTAACCAACACCCATTCACACACGCTGGTGACATTGGTAGAACCAAAGCCAATGCTCGCCCCCACGACCGTCACCGGTAATAATACCCAACTAAAAATAGGCGCAACCACCAAATTGACTGCTAAGGACCACAGATGCCACTGCGCCGTAGCTACAAGCAAAACCGGTAAACTGATAACCTGAATCCAAATTGCTAATCGCCACGGCGGCAAACCAGGCATTAAGATCAGCAGCAAGGCTAGTCCATAACTGAGCTGACCACCTAATTGGCTCAATACCAAAGGATTATGGGCAATCCCCATTATCAGGGCAAGGCTCCAACCACCCAACGCCCCACTTGACTGATGTGTTAGCAACTGCCAAATAATTGGTAAAGCCGCGGTTACAACTGCCCGCCGCAAGCTATCGGCACCGCCGCCCAAGACAAGGTATGCTGGCAAGAGCCCTAATAACCAAATATCGATTGCTTGCTGACTTAGATGCAGTCGTAACAAGACCCATTGCAAGAATTTAACTAATAAAATAACATGCATACCCGACAAACTGAACAAATGCAATAGTCCCAGCTGTTGAACGGCCCCCATTGTCGTCTGAAAATCTGTGGGGCGTATCCCAACCAGTAGACTCGTCGCATAACGACTAAGCGTTGGTGGCAATCTTTGACAGGCTAGAAAGAATTGCTGACGCCATTGGTGTAATCGATCAAGTAGCACCAGCCAACCACGCTGCGGCGCAATTTCTATTCGTTGAACCGCTGTGACCGTCACTTGGCGGGCGATGCCTTGACTGCGATAATACCTAGGCGCATTAAACTGCCCCGGGTTGGTAGGAGGTGCGATGGCGGCGACTTCCCCCTGAACGTGCCAGATCGTCCGGTGAGTAAACTGGGTCAGATACTGTTTTTCAGTGGCACTTTTCAGCTGTCCTCTAACAAGTACTTTGCCCATTGGACTAGTGGCAATCAGCTGATACTGACCACCGCGCACCGTAATCGCATCGGGTTGGACAGCCAAATGGCTTGTGACCACCTGACTGGGCTGCTGAACAATGGAGGCGAAACGGTGGTTTTGCCAGTTCAGCCAGATTGCCAAAGATAAAACACAGCCAATCGTCACCATCAAACACTGTCGATCTCGTAATCGGATGACTCGCAATAACCAAATTAATAATAATCCGGCTGCCAGCCATTGTTGGTCAACTAACCAACTACTAAGTAAGCCGCACGCAATGGCGGCAAAAAATAGTGCGCGCAATTAGTCACGATCTAACAAGATTTGATCAAGATTCAGCTTATCCAAATCTGATTGGTCGAACTGAACTTGTTGTAAAGCCACGTGTTTTCGTTCAATTAAGCACATGGCATACGCATCGTTATGATAATTACGTAAATAATGAATTTTTTGAATTCCAGCTTGTAATAACATTTTCGTGCATTGTAAACATGGAAAGTCAGTGACATAGATTTCAGCACCATCCGTAGCTGCACCGAATTTTGCACACTGCAAAATCGCATTCATTTCCGCGTGAATAGTGCGAACACAGTGCCCATCAACAAGGTAACACCCCTCATCGATACAATGAACATCGCCGGATACTGAACCATTGTAACCACCCGCAATAATGCGTTTGTCGCGAACAATCGTGGCACCAACCGAAAGCCGCTCACACGTGCTTCGACTCGCCAATAAGACCGCCTGCATCATAAAATACTGATCCCATGGAATTCGTTGATCTTTCATCATTTTATGCCTCACTTTCAATGACAGTAGTATACCAAAATGTGCGCTTTGAAACTAGACGGTGAGCTGGTCTTTGTATTTGGCCACAGTCTTTTCTCCAAAGCCGCTGACGTTTTTCAAATCATCAATTGTTTTAAAATTACCATGTTGCTGGCGATAATCAATGATTTTTTCAGCCTTCTTCTGCCCGATTCCGCTCAACGTTTGCAGCGCGGCCACATCAGCCGTGTTGAGATTGACCTTATCCGTTGCCGCATGATCACTAGTTGGTGTTCCGCCAGTAGGCCCCGTTGACTGGACGACTGGTGGCGCAACAGCCGGGGCCTGTTCGCCCTTAGCTGGCACGTAGATCACTTGCTGATCAGTCACTTTGGCAGCCAAGTTGATCTGCTGAGCATCTGCCTGTGGCTGCATGCCTTGTGCCAGTTGGATGACATCCGCGACCCGCATACTAGCAGTAACCTGATACAACCCTGGTTTATTAACCGCACCCTTAATATCGACATACCCGGGTGAACTAGCACCTGTCGGTCGGGCTGGGCTCGGTGTAGCGTTCGACGGTTGGGTACTCGTTGCGGGCTGGTCAGCATTGGCAGACGTTCGACTCGCGCCTCCCATTGATGTGGAATTGAACGAATGCGCCAACAAGTTATCCGTACCGGCGGGTTGAGGCTGCTTAAGTTGACTCAGTGCCCATCCCGTTATCAAAATAATGATCACGGCAGTAACACCACCAACAATCCGCCAGTGCATTTTGAGCAGCTTAATCCAATCTATCATTTGTTTTCACCCCTTCAGCGAATAGTTACGCAAAAGGAGCGGCTGCCCATGAAAAAAGTTTGGGTTTTACCCCAAACTTTGCTAACTTGCATTTCAATTTTACTATTGGTGTGTCTGCAAATAATGAACGGCCTGTTTAAATGAGGTCACTGGAACAACTTTCATATTAGGCGCGTACTTTTTCGCGGTCGCTTTAGCAAGTTGATAGTTAGTTTGACCCTTTTCTTCAACCGCCAAAAGCGCTTTGGTTGGTTTCACATACGGTGCAAAGAAAATTGTCGCCCCTGCCCGCTTAGCAGCAATCACTTTCTTGTCGATACCACCAATTTCACCAACTTGTCCATTTTGATCGATGGTGCCGGTCCCCGCAATCTTCCGTCCGTGTCGCAAATTCTGATTAGTCAATTGCTGATAGATTTGCAAGCTAAACATCAATCCGGCCGAGGGACCCCCGATTTGTCCGGGATCAACCTTAACCGGAATAGTCGTCGTCACTTTAATATTATCAGTTAGGCCGATACCAATCCCGGCGCGGTGCGTGCTCAGCTTGATTAGGGGCGCACTTGCTTGCTTCAAATGGCCCTTTCGCCGATACGTGATCGTCACTCGATGTCCGACGCCCTGCTTACCAATATAATGCTGATACGCACTGGCTGTATTAAAATGGTGGCCATCGACTTTCGTAATCGTATCGCCAACTTTTAACTGGTTTCTAAATTTTGAATTAGACTGAACCGTTAAAACGTAGATACCCTGATAAACCTTGCGGTATTGCTGATGCGCAGCCGAATACGCCGTCGCGATAGCTTCGTTGATTGCACTTCGCATATAAAACTTCTGAACCCGATTATAAGTCGCGTCATCCTGACCGCCAGTCATATCCTGAGCACTGACCACGTCATAGTGCGGATTCAATTGTGCGTAAAGCCACAACAGCGGCGTCGCTCGAGCTTCTGCGACCGAGGTCAACATAAACTTACCCCGGTGATGATCCGGATGCCGCTTGACGGTCACAAAAGTCTTCAAATTATTTGCACTTCCGGGTCCTTCAATATAGTACGGTAAAGGAATTAGAAATAGTGCAAGTACCACCAGTATCACGACCAGCAAGCCCCAGTAACGTTTTAACAACTCCCGGCCCTTAGTCATGCTGATCAGTTCCTAACCGCTGATGGAGTTTTTGTGCCACCGCGGTCGGGACGTACTTGGAAACGTCCGCTCCCATCTTGGCAACTTCCTTAATTAAGCTGGAAGAAAAGTAAGCGTACGGGGGCCGTGCAATCAAGCAAATCGTTTCGATCGTCTCGTCTAATGACTTGTTCATCCAAGCGATATCACGTTCATACCCGAAATCCTGTTCATTCCGCAAACCTCGTACCAAAACTGTCGCATGGACACTCGCCATAAAGTCAACGGTCAAACCAGTTGCGGCCTGAACTTCAACGTTGGGTAAACCCGTCAGCTCATCACTGATCATCGCGACTTTTTCCGTCATCGTAAATAACGGTTGCTTACTCGTATTGACCATGACGGCCACAATCAACCGGTCAACTAATCGACTGGCACGTTGAATCATATCCAAGTGGCCCCGTGTGATTGGGTCGAAACTCCCTGGAAAAACTGCTGTCACCATAACTTACCCGACCTCCATTACTTTTTGGTAAATGGTAATGACCGTAATACCGTAATCTTGTTGTCTGATCAATTCAAATCCGGGTAAGACCGTTGGCAAGTTCGCATTCGTATCCGTCTCACAAATGACCCGGCAACCCGGATTCAGCAATCCTAGTGCATCACAATGCTGAATATCCTTCACAATCTGTTGCTTGGCATAGGGTGGGTCTAAAAACACCCAATCAAAGTGTTCATCTTGGGATGCTAATCGGTCCAAAATACGCTCAGCATCGCCTTTGATAACTTCAAATCGTTCGGGGGCCTTTGTAACGGCAATGTTATCCTTGATCGTCTTGATGGCTTGATACTGCCGATCAATCAAGACGGCCCGAGCCACTCCGCGTGATACAGCTTCGATACTCAAGCCACCGCTCCCAGCAAATAAGTCTAGGGACTGCCCACCATCGAAATAGGGGCCAATAATATTAAAAACAGCTTCTTTAACCTTGTCCGTCGTCGGCCGAGTTTGCATGCCTGGCACGGCTTTGAGCCGCCGACCACCAAAGTCTCCTGCTACAATTCGCATTTCATCTTCACCAACTTAATCCTCATCATCGTCATCAGGCGCACCAGTCGTGGTTGGCTTAAAAAAGCCTTGATCCACACGTTCGCCAAAGTTCATTGCAACGTCCGGGCGGTATGACGGTTCAACCCTGCGGACAAAATTTAATTTTTTGATTTTCGTGGTCGCGGCCGGAATTTGACTTTCATCCATGTACAAGACCACATAATGCTCTTTACGCGATTGGTATTGAATTAATCCAAAACGTTTCAATTGACGCACCTGCTTCATCGAATGCATATAAACGATGAGCGACCGGCGCGGTTTAACTGTAAAATCCATCGAACCTCACCTCTTCTACTAGCGTTGCTGTTTAAATGTTAGGCTAGATTCAGCATTTCGTCAACTAAGTTCTTAACTACGCAGTGGTTTTTATTGGCGAAGCGCTGAAGCTAAAAAACACTAGTAACCTAAGCCACTAGTGTTTTTGCTTGAAATATCCTTATTGTGGTGCAATCTCGAGCAGTAAGTCATCCGTCTGAATGACGTCACCCGCATTAACATAAATATGTTCGATGACCCCATCTTCCGGTGCCTGAATGGTTGTCTCCATCTTCATTGCTTCCGTCACAAGTAATGGCTCACCTTTCTTAACCGTTTGGCCCTTCTTAACTAACAGTTTCAGAACTGAACCACTCATCGTTGCGCCAACTTCATCTTCATTAGTTGGTTCCGCCTTGCGCGTGCTGGTTGCCGATTGGTGAATGGCATTGTCCTTGACCATAATCTCTTGATTTTGACCATTGATACTAAAGTAAAGTGTCCGGACACCATCGACATCGGGATCACTAATCTGATTAAGCTTGACGATCATCGTCTTACCTTTGGCTAACTCAATATTGACCGTCTCACCGAACCGCATGCCTTGGAAAAAGGTCGGTGTGTCTAACAGTGATACGTGCCCGTAGCGCTTATGGCTAGCGTCGTAATCCATGAATACTTTCGGGTACAGGATGTAGCTGAGCACTTCCTGATGGCTCGCTTCATGACCAAGCTTAGCCGATAGCTCTGCTTTGACCGCAGCAAAGTCAGCTGGTTTGGCTAAACTACCGGGCCGCACAGTCAACGCTGGCTGGCCTTTCAAGACAATCTGCTGGAGCTTCTTTGGAAAGCCTCCGACTGGTTGACCAAGATTGCCAGCAAAGAAGTTGATGACCGATGCCGGGAAATCGAGCTTGGTACCCTGATTATAAACATCGTCCGGTGTCAAGTGATTTTCCATCATGAACAGGGCCATGTCACCAACAACTTTAGAGCTGGGCGTAACTTTGATAATATCACCAAACATATCATTGACCGTCGCATACATCGTCTTAACTTCTTCCCAACGATCCCCGAGACCAACAGCCTTAGCTTGTTGCTGCAAGTTAGAATATTGTCCACCCGGCATCTGCGTCTGATAAATATCTGTCTGTGGTCCGGTCATACCGTTCGAGAAGTCTTGGTAGTATGGCCGTACGCCTTGCCAATACCGATTGATGGCTTCAACGTTGTTAATATCAACATCAGGTTGACGATCATTGTGGGCTAATGCGTAATACAACGAACTCATTGATGGTTGGCTGGTCGTGCCTGATAGCGCACTCGCAGCAACATCGACCACGTCAACACCAGCTTCCACTGCTCGGGCATAGGTAAAGATTCCATTACCAGTCGTATCATGCGTATGCAGATGAACTGGCACGGACAGCGCGTCTTTCAACGTCGATACTAATTCATAGGCGGCCTCTGGCTTTAACACACCCGCCATATCCTTGATGGCAATAATATCGGCACCAGTTGATTGTAGATCCAAGGCCAGCTGACGGTAATAATCAAGATTGTATTTTTGCCGATCAGGGTCCATAATGTCGCCCGTATAACAAATCGTGGCTTCCGCAATCTTCCCGGTTTCCTTGACGGCCTGAATACTCTTTTCCATTTGAGGAATCCAATTCAAACTGTCAAAAATGCGGAAAACATCAATGCCACTCTTAGCTGCTTCTAAGATAAATTCGCGAATCACATTATCTGGATAGTTCTGGTAACCCACCGCATTGGAACCACGGAACAACATTTGGAAGAGTGTCCGGGGCATTGCCTGCCGAAGTTCTTTCAGCCGATTCCAGGGATTTTCATTTAGAAAACGATAGGCCACATCGAACGTCGCACCACCCCACATCTCATAGGAGAATAACTGTGGCAACGCTTTTTGTGAAGCCGCGGCAACGGCTAACATATCCTTCGTCCGCATCCGCGTTGCAAATAAACTCTGATGCGCATCCCGCATGGTCGTATCTGTTAATAACACTTGCTTCTGGGCTAACAACCACTGTTGTAATCCCTGGACACCTTGTTGATCCAACACGTCTTTTGCCGTGACGATGTCGGGTGCGATCGGTTGAAAATCATCCTTAAACTCAACGTCCGGATAGTACTTCTTCGAATGTTGGGCAACGTCAGCGAAACCATTGACCGTCACATTTCCAATATACTTCAACATCTTATCTTCACGTTGCGTATCGTCAGGGAATTTGAAGAGCGTTGGGGTCTGATCAATAAACCGGGTCCCCGCTTCACCTGCTTGGAACGTTGGGTTGTCAATCACATTCAGCATAAACGGAATGTTCGTCTTCACGCCGCGAATATCGAATTCAACTAGGACGCGTCGCATTTTATGAACGGCCGCTCTGAAGTTCCGCGCCGCAACACAAGCCTTTACAAGCAGTGAATCAAAATAAGGCGTTACGATTGCGCCGGAATAGGTATTACCAGCATCCAAACGAACCCCATTACCACCTGGTGACCGGTACGTCTCGATGCGACCAGTATCTGGCATAAAATCATTTGCGGGATCTTCCGTCGTAATTCGACACTGAATTGCCGCACCCTT
Organism: Lactiplantibacillus sp. YT640; assembly: GCF_049745435.1. NCBI lineage: Bacteria > Bacillati > Bacillota > Bacilli > Lactobacillales > Lactobacillaceae > Lactiplantibacillus > Lactiplantibacillus sp. YT640. Next base: position 83,078 of record NZ_JBMNVY010000007.1, on the reverse strand, counting down.
ATATGTCAATGCGTCTTGATGTGGTAACCGTAAATCCTCGAATAGGTCACCACCCATCGCAATTTTGAGCTGAGCATGGACAATATCGATTTCGGTAATCATTTCTGTCACCGTATGTTCAACTTGAACCCGCGGATTAACTTCCATGAAGTAGAATTGGTCCCCTTCAACCAAGAATTCAACCGTTGCGGCGTTTAAATAGTGTACACTCTTCATCAAGTCGACTGCGGCGTTACAGATCTTTTGACGCAACTCGATTGGCAGGGCCACGGCCGGTGCAAATTCAATCACCTTTTGATTACGGCGCTGAACAGAACAGTCACGTTCAAATAAATGCATGACATTGCCGTGAGCATCCGCTAAAATCTGGACTTCAATGTGTTTGGGATTCGCGATGAATTTTTCCAAGTAAATCTCGTCATCGCCAAAGGATTGCATGGCCTCTGAACGGGCACGGTCAAAAGCTTCTTGTAATTCAGAAGCTTCGTGAACGATGCGCATTCCCCGACCGCCACCACCCATGGCAGCTTTGATCATAATTGGATAACCGTATTGCTGAGTAAATTGTAACGCCTCGTTCAGGCTAGTAACCGGGTGCAAGGTACTCGGAATCGTCTGCACGCCGGCATCGCGAGCCACACGTTTGGCCGTAATCTTATCACCAAACATCTCGAGGTGCTCTGGCTTAGGACCAACGAAGGTCATGCCTTCTTCAGCAATCCGCCGAGCAAAAGTAGCATTTTCAGATAAAAAGCCGTAACCTGGGTGAATCGCATCCACATGATTTTCTTTAGCAATGCGAATAATATCTTCAATATCCAGGTAAGCCGCAATCGGCGCCTTACCCTCACCTACTAAGTACGCTTCATCAGCTTTAAAACGGTGAACTGAAAACTCATCTTCTTTGGCGTAAATCGCAACAGTCTGAAGGCCTAATTCGTGGCAAGCACGAATGACCCGGGTCGCAATTTCACCACGGTTAGCAATTAATACTTTCTTCACCAAAATCCCTCATTTCCAAATAAAATCGTCTTAGCCTGCCTGTCGAACTGTATTAAGGCGCGCCATTTTTTCAAGTGCACTAATGTTTAATACCAATCCTAGTGAAAGCGTCAATACCATCATGCTAGAACCACCATAACTCATGAATGGGAAGGTCACCCCAGTAATCGGAATCAGACCAACGATCCCACCCACATTAATAAATGCTTGAATGGTCATGTAGGCTGCGACACCGTAACAGACCAACGCGTTGAACGTATTAGTCGCACGAACCCCGATATAGATCGTGCGCATCACGATGACAAGTAGTAAGCCCATTACGATTAAAATGCCAATTAGTCCGAGTTCTTCGGCAGTGATTGACATAATAAAATCAGTGTTCGGTTCGGGTAAATAACCACGTTTTTGCAAACTATTCCCAATCCCAACGCCTGTCAAACCACCGTTTGAGATGGCATAGTAAGAGTTGACTAACTGCGTCCCCGCTCCTGAAGCCGTTTTAAACGGATTCAGGAAACCGAGAAACCGCCGTAACTGATAAGAATTTGCAAAAGCACTTTGGGGCATGCGACTCACTAAAGGCACTAAAATCCATTCAAAGGCAGCGACCGCCCCAGCAAAGACACCAACACCTACAAAGTATGAAATGCCACTCGCAAACAAAATAACCGCCGCGATGGCTAAATTAATCGTGGCCCCACCAAGGTCGGGTTGCACAAAAATCAGTAAAATCATCGCGAACAACATCACAAACTGAGCACCCAATTCACGGATTCGAGCCACCCCAAAATGTGCCTCCCGTTGAGAAATAATTGATGCCAAGTAAATGATCAGGTAAAACTTGCAAAATTCAGCTGGTTGGATCGAGACTGGTCCCAAAATGATCCAGCCAGCCGCCCCATTAATTGATTGACCAACCAATCGGAGGAGAACCAGAACAAATAACATCGCAAACCCTAACATACCAAGTAACTTGGTTTGCTTAAAATAGTCGATCTTCAAATTCATACAAACCAAGGTGATCACTAAGCCTAAGACGACCCAGATCAGTTGTTTAACTAAATAACCGGTGGGTGTCGAACCGTTTTGTGCGGCTACGTATGAACTCGATGAATAGACCATGACAACGCCGATCCCGCTGAGAATCAAATACGGGATAAACAGCACATAGTCCATATAGTGTAACTTTTTCCACATGAGCTTAAATCCCACCCTAATTAATATCTCAATTCGGGTTATCCCCCACAATAACGCGAACTGTTTGCTTGCAACAATTATAGCATAAGTCGATTTTAACACAGCATTTTCACATATTAATTTGTTGTTTTTTAATTAAGTTTGGATTACTGATTTACAAACTAGTGCGTTTAGCCTCATTAGTAACCGGCTGGCCAACGCCTCCAAATCAGTGTATTTCCCTTAATAAACGTACCTAGACGATTTGAACAACCCGCGCCGTTCCGGCACTTGACGTCGGAATGAATTTATCGCGCATTGCCACCCATAACGCGATAAGCGCCCCCGCAAGAGCCAACAATCGACAACGTGAACGATAAAATAGCCGTGGTAAGCCCCATTTAGGACCCACCACAGCTATTTTGGATTGCTAACCGCTCGTTAACGATCAATTTCGTGTCACGCACTGGGACGATTGCACGCTCACTCGGCCTCATCTGCCGCAATCGCGGCTCGCAACTTACGCTGATACCAATCCCTAACACGCTGGATATTCGCAACTGCCCGTTCAAATGAGAATGCGCCCAGTAATAGCAGGCACGGTAAGTACTGAATTAAGTACCGACTCCGACCACCTTCGAACAAGAGGAGGAAGATAAACCCACCAATCATCGCCAACCGGAGCAATTGAATCAATTGCCAGCGCGGGCCAAAACCCAACGCGATAATTACGAGTAGTACTAACCACCACAGTTGCGCCACAAACCGAAAATCTGCAATATGGCGACCGTATAAATAAATAAAGTTTTTTAACCAATTACTAAAGCCCTGGTTGCTTGGTTTTTGATTTTCGCGAAAGAAATTGCCTTCCTTCAACCAGCCAAAGGTCCCGTCAGCAGTATTATTGCGTTGCTTTTTTACCAAGAATTCAAGGTAACCCCACGGTCCCAGTTTCTTGAGCTGACGCTTCAGCATCTTGATTGAGTAAGCCGTTTTTTGTGCCTTGGTGGGCAAAACGGCCATCTGTATCGCCTGCTTTTCACTATACCCGCCGGAGCCGTAAACGCCCATGGCCATAAAATGAATCGCCGGAATCGACCTTGATTTATCGATTTTGATATACGTCTGGTTCTGGATGGCCTGATTCGTATAATGATAAGTGAGGCCGGCACTTTCGAGCATCAAGATTGCCATGGCGACCGTCACAAAAATCATCGTCGTTTGTGAACCCTGCCGCGACCGCAAACGTGCTAAAAAGCTGATGATGGCAATGGCGATTACCGGAATAATGGATGAGGGTTTCATGAAGTACGTTAATGTCACGCTCACGCCAAACCCAACGGCGGCGGCCACACGCAGTAACGGCGGTCGCTTCGTTTGACTCATCACAAAATAGCACAGCATGAAAAACGAAACCAGCGGCAGTCCCCAAGCATCCGTATACGGCATAATAATACTTGGAAAAACCGCTAACCAACCAGCGTGCAGATACATAGCGATTCCTAACGCCGAGCGTCGTACCACAAATACGCTCATTAAATTGAAAGCTGCTGAAAGATCGACAAAAAACAGCGTCACGTAATCAAAAAATTGCCATGAAGTTTGACCAGTCACTTCCGATAGCCAGTGCATAAAAAGCATGATTGGCATGTTGTTTTGATTAAGACTGTAATACGCCGTCACGCCCACCTCCTGGACGTGTTTCGCACTGGTAGCCGCATAGTGGAGCATCCCAGCGTCAAAACCACTGACGGGATGGACAAATGTCACGAATACGAGCTGACCAATAAAAACGAGTGCTAACAAGACACCAGCCGTCCAGAGCTGATTTGTGATTAATAGTCGATATAGCACCCGATGAACGCGCGGATACGCATAGTTCATAATCAACACGGCGACAATCACAATAATCAACCCCGTCGTCAATAAGGTCGTACTCGTCCCAAACGTCTCGTTATCCCCTAAAATAATATTCGGCGACATTACTGCAAATAACAACATTGGTGCAAATAGTAACCACCAAACGCTCGTAATCATCTTCTGACTAAATTGATAAAAATAACATCTCATCATTAATCTACTTCGTTTGAATTCTTGCACCTGAACTAAACAATCAAGATATTCCGCCAACTTCGCGTGATATCTTGTAGTCAGCCAACACGTGCCGCTTCAACTCATTTTCCTTTCCGGCGTCGATAGTGATTGTGAATTGTACGCCTATCATCACGTAAGACGGCCAACAATCGTTGCCATTCTTCGGTGAACCCCCGCATTTTCCAAGTTGCCTGGGTCGTCATCGCATTGATAACACCAATCAATCGAATCCAAGCTGTCAAAAACATATAAAGTGGCAGCGTTAATGTTAGCCACCATAAATGCTTGTAGAAATGGCGTTCTTCAGGATACGGCTTTAATAAAATACCAACACTAATAAAGTTAATAACCCCTACCATGACGTATAAACTATAGATCAAGAGATATGAGAGCCCCACGACCACAGTTGAATAGCCAAAAGCAATCAAAACAATCGTCGCAAAAGTCCAAATCATTCGTGGAAACGTAAACGTGTGATCAATCATAATTCGCCGCACCAAAAATTCTTTGAAAAAGCCCTTGATGCTAGCTGTTTGTGACATATAATGTTGTGCAACTTCCAGTTCACCACGTTGCCAGCGCTGGCGTTGCGTATATAACTCGGAAAAGCCTGAAATTGGCGCTACATAAAAAATAGCATCTGCACAAATAACGACCTTTTTGCCTAAACGTGTCCGAATCTGAAACGTCATGTCCGTGTCCTCACCGATTGTATCGGTGTCATACAAGAAAGTTTCCATTAACACTTCCCGTCGAAATGCCGAGAAAGCTCCTGACATGGTAAACAACTGGTCGCGGAACGACTCGATGGTACGGCCAGAAAGAAAAGCCTGTGCATATTCGTAATACTCATTTTTAGCCAACAGCCGATGCCACCAACCATGAACTTGCTTAACCAAGTTTCTTTGTGGGAGCACTGCCCCGGTCATGGCCGCAATCTGCTCATCGTTCTCGAACCGTAGTACCATATTTTTAATCGCGTTGGGTTCCAATAAACCATCACTATCAATATTAATGACATAACTACCAATACTCTCGTAAATGGCCGCGTTAAGCGCGCGAGCTTTCCCCTTGTCAGTATTGACATACCGTAAAAATAAATTAGGAAACGCATTTTGGGCGCGAGCATACGCCCCAAAACTATCATCGGTACTCTGATTATTCGCCAAAATAATTTGCATGCTTTTTTTATCATACGTTTGATGATCGATGGAACGAATGCAGTCAAATAACGTATCTTCAGAATTATAAACCGGTACAATGATGGTTACCCACGGCCACTTAGCAGGCGCTTTAAGCCGGGGCATGTGGCGATGTAGTCGCATTAACTTAATAGTCGACATAATTGCCGGAATAATTTCCACCACGATCGGCACTAAGGCCCAGGTAATCCAAAACCCCATTCTAGTCAGCGCTAAGTTTATCCAGTACATCACAGGATTCGCTCCCTCCAATCAATAAACTGCTGATAAAGTCCTCGAGCTAACTGTGAATAGGTAAAAACATTGTAATATAAGACAATGACCAGAACATAGAACAGTAACCGCCCAATCACTGAATGAGCCAGAAAGAATGTTTGACCACCGCCAAAGTGAACAATCACAATCACTACGGACAGGCGTAATACATTAATCAAGTAAATATACAACAATCCAAAAACACCATAAAACACCTTTTCACGGCGCTGGTAAGCCGGGTAAAAGGCTACTAGCGAAATAAATGCGCACGTCTCAATGATTCCCGAGCATTCATAATCAATCGACATGATTACCGGATTACCACTATTAATAATGTAGACCAGGCCCATTTTGAACATAATACTGCACCAACCGGTAATATCACTAAACAGCGCTACCCCATGAATCACAGCGTGGGTAAAAAACCACACCCAATACGGACGACTAATTGCCGTCAAGATAAAAAAGAGCCCGGCGCTTCCCACAATGAAGTAGAAGGCAGATAGCCGAGCCCGTTTGAGCACTGACAGTCCGTATAACCATATCACAATCCCTAGTAGGATCTTTACATTCATCGTACATCAGTCCTATTAATTAGCTTACCGACGCGCCTAAGCCGCCGGTGGTTATAAATTGATTGTCAGTAAATTAAATATCATTAGTTCAATAGTTATCGATTCAATTCACATCGTGCAAGTTAATCTATCTTTAATCATGATTAAAACATACCCGTTGCCGACCGTCCCGTACTGATGGCCCTCATTGTACTTACCACCCGTAAATGAGACAGCTTTGACCGCCCCGTCACTTTGCGAGCTAGGCATCTCATTGGACCACACGTAATACTTCTGACCACCAATGTCGAAATTATAATCCCCGTAACCGGGAACCTGTCCATACTTCATCTTGACATAAACGTAGACGTACTTTCCGTCACTAACCATTGCCATATAACCGTTATAACCCTCGGTCAAAGTCACGTTCTTCCAATCATTAAAGTTACCATCGATTTTAATGTTGAGATTATCATTGTCATTGGCTGCATTATTGTCCGTCGTCGAGGACGCCTTGGAAGAGACCGTGCTTTTATCAGTAATTACCCCAGCTGAGCTAGTTGCTGAGGAACTGGCTGCACTACTGGTGCTAGTCGTAGAACTTGAACTAGTTGTAGAATTCGCATTTGTACTTGAACTGGTACTACTACTTGAGCTAGTTGAAGTCGCCGTAATTGTTCCAACAGTGCTAGTCGTAGAGTCACTACCGATATTCGGATTGACCATCGAAATCTGCTTACCACTCGCACTGTCAGTTAATCCTAACTTGGTTAAGTCAATCTGAAATTCGGCATAATTATGCGAACCGTCGTTGGTCACATATCCCGTCCCGACAGTTCCATACTGAGTACCATCGTTCCATTTACCACCAGTTAATGTGAAGGACTTGACCGTTCCCGAGCTAACACTACCTGAAATATTCTTAGACCAAATATAATACGTCTTACCATCAATAGTGAAATTATAGTCGCCATATCCTGGCACAGCACCATTTTTCATCTTGACGTAAACATTGACATACTGGCCAGCACTCGTGAGTGCCGTGTAACCATTATAGCCCTCCGTTAACGTCGCATCTTTCCAGTCGTTCATCTTGCCATCAATGGTGATGTTGGCGCTAGCATGCGCTGCGGTCGTCATTTCAGGATTGATCATTGTTGCCCCCGTTACCCCCAAAACGAGCATGCCTAAGATCATCAACTTATTAATTTTTTTCACGATGATCACACCTCCCAAGTTCAATACCATTTTAACGGGTAACGAAGACCATCAGACTCTTTTTACCCTATAAACTAATACTATACTCTGGATAACAATTTATCAATCATTATTTCCATACTAAATGAACCCAATAACCATTAATGGGGCAACTATTTGAGTTGGTGATTAAACGACTCCTCTTCAAACCGCTTTGGACGATACAGCCTTAGGCATGCCAGTACCAAAAAAGCACGCCCTATTAAGGACGTGCTTCCAAGCAACCAACTTACTTGTTCATTTTACGCTTTTTAGCTTCTTTTTCACGGGAGTTCGTGTTCAAAATGCGTTTCCGCAAGCGAACATGATCTGGCGTAATTTCACAGAATTCATCACTATTCAAGAATTCAAGCGATTCTTCCAATGTCAAATGCGTTGGCGTCTTGATTGTCGCCGTCAAATCCTTGTTAGAAGAACGCACGTTGGTCATGTTCTTACCCTTAGTAATGTTAACTGAAATGTCATTTTCGCGGCTGTTTTGGCCCACGATCATACCTTCATATACTTCGGTACCTGGATCAACAAAAATCGTTCCCCGGTCTTCGATTCCCATTGTGGCGTATGTCGTAGTCTTACCCTGGTTGATTGAAACCAAAGCACCGTTACGACGGCCTGGGTTCCAGTTAGGAATAACTGGGAGGTATTCAGAGAAAGTATGGTTCATGATTCCGTAACCACGCGTCAATGAAAGGAATTCAGTTGAATAACCGATCAAGCCTCGTGAAGGTGCTAAGAAAGTCAACCGGGTTTGGTTATTACCAGTACTTTCCATGTTCTTCATTTCAGCCTTACGCTTTGATAAGGTATCAATAATTGAACCAGTATATTCGTCTGGCGTATCGATTTGAACAGATTCAAATGGTTCGCAACGCTTACCATCAATTTCGCGATAGATAACTTCTGGACGAGATGCTTGTAGTTCATAACCTTCACGCCGTAACGTTTCGATTAAGATTGACAAATGCAATTCCCCACGACCAGAAACGACCCATGAACCAGGTTCGTCAGTATCATCGACTCGAAGTGAAACATCGGTTTCAAGTTCAGCCTTCAACCGCATTTCAAGTTGACGGGCAGTTACGAACTTACCTTCCTTACCCGCAAATGGTGAGGAGTTCGTACCGAAAGTCATTTGTAAAGTTGGTTCGTCAATCCGTAAGATTGGCAAAGCTTCCGGATTAGCTGAATCAGCGACCGTTTCACCAACGTTGATATCTTCCATCCCAGAAACAGCAACTAAGTCACCGGCGTGGGCTTCATTGATTTCCAAACGTTGAAGACCAAAGAACCCAAACAACTTAGTTACGCGGAAATTCTTCTTACTACCATCGAGTTTCATGACAGAAACACTGTCACCAACCTTGATCGTACCACGGAAGACCCGACCGATACCAACCCGACCAACATAATCGTTGTAGTCTAATAAGGCCACTTGGAATTGTAAAGGTTCGTCAGAGTTGTCAATTGGTGATGGGATCGTCTTGATGATCGTATCGAAGATTGGTTGCATCGTATGTTCCTGCTTAGCAGGATCTGATTCATAACTAGAAGTCCCATTTAAAGCTGAAACATAGACCACTGGGAAGTCTAATTGTGATTCGTCAGCACCTAATTCGATGAAGAGGTCTAACACTTCGTCAACGACCTCTTCAGGACGTGCACCGGGGCGGTCGATTTTGTTAATAACAACGATTGGTGTTAGGTGTTGTTCCAAAGCTTTTTTCAAAACAAACCGAGTTTGAGGCATCGTTCCTTCAAACGCATCAACAACGAGTAATACCCCGTCAACCATGCGCATGATTCGTTCAACTTCACCACCGAAGTCAGCATGTCCTGGTGTATCTAGAATGTTAATTTGTTTGTCGCCGTAACGTACGGCCGTGTTTTTCGAAAGGATCGTGATACCGCGTTCCTTTTCAATGGCATTAGTGTCCATCGCCCGATCGTCAATCTGGACATGTTCGTCAAGGGTATCCGATTGTTTAAGCATTTCGTTAACCAACGTCGTTTTACCGTGGTCAACGTGGGCAATAATGGCAATGTTGCGGATATCATCTCTAAATTTCAAAATTGATCTTCCTTTCATCCTTCAAAATTCTGACTATCTTCGACAGCAGAAATCTTACATATATTAATACAATCCGCCGTTACTATCAAGTCATAGCTTCAACTTGAAACCTTCATAACGACGTTTTCAGCGGCTTTCATCCATTGACATAAAAAAACTGTGACATATGGGTCACAGTCCCACTACTTACTAGACGATTGCCAAAATTGAGCGTTGTGCGCGCTTTGTCGCTATCAGTACAGCACCCGATGATAACATATTAACCGGGTTGCCGTCAACTCTAGACACAACCAAGCCAAGGCTTTCCGCGAGAACGCGACCAGCCGCAAAATCCCATGGTCGCAAGTATGACAGGTAGCCGACCAGTTCGCCTGCTAAGACCTGGCTAATTTGAATACCAGCACTACCCATAATCCGTGGTCCCAGTGATTTGGCAATAATCGTCTGCATATTGAAGCGGTCTTGAATTAGTAACGGCGCACTCGCACCAAACAGCCCCGCACTCAGATCAACATCCGCGGGTGCAGCCAGCAATTCACCGTTAAGCGTGACGCCGACTTCAGGACCACCAGCATATAATTTATTCGCCATGACATCAAAGATATATCCCAGTGTTGGTTTACCGTCAACATACAAGCCCACCATCATCGCAAAATGATTACGCTGATGCACAAAATTCATGGTACCGTCGATTGGGTCAACGATCCAGACGTGACCATTCATATCAGTAACTTGGTCGCCGGTTCCTTCCTCAGCTAAAATCTTCGTAACTGGATCCAAGGCTCGAATCTGACGCACCAAAAAATCTTCATTGCTATGATCCACGTTAGTGACCAAATCACGCCGACTCGTCTTCTCCGCAACCGTCAAGTGGGTGCCCATCTTCGCCAACACTTGCGCTCTCGCAGTTTGCATCACGACTTGCATTTTCTGATTTAACTGTTTCACCACATTCGTTTGCACGTTAAGTCACCTAGTCTCGGTATTGAAATCGCTGCTTGTTAGTTTCCTGAGCTGCGCGCATTGTTTGATAAATCCGATAACCTGAAGCAGCCTCATAATCACGAGCCAGTCGTTTTTCTTCCGACTTAGCCGGAACGACCGTCTTAAAATCACGATAGGCTGCCAACAGGTCTGCTGTAGCGATTGTTCCTTCATTAGCGGCCTCGATGGCTTGATAAAAGGTCGTAACCTTAATGATCTCGGCCGTGGTCCACGTCTCATCCAGTGGATATTGGTAATTATCATTGTGTTTAGGCATCTTCATCCAACTCCCCCGCCGTGACCCGGTCAAGTTCCTCTTGAACCTGGCTCGCAATCTCAGCGTATTCTTTCTGCTCTTCATCAGATAGCACCATATCCGCCATTCGTTTGATTCCGTTAGCACTAATCAGTACCGGTGATGATAATCCAACCAGCTGGTCGTCATCGACTGGTGTTTGGATATTTGTGACGGTACCGATAAACGGTGTCTGGGCGTAAAACGCATTGAGCACTTGTACTAATGCTAACACACTCAAGGTCTGATTAGTAACAATCGTGGGGTCGTCGATCTGCTCCGTCGCTGCACTCATTTCGTCCATCCCAAAACTAATATCCTGGTTAGCCAAATAAGTCATCACGGGCGCCGGCCCAATATATGAACGACTCCATGAGATCAGGTGTGTCGCCGCAGTTCCCACTACGAATGCGCGGACATCCGCCGGGCCGACACTTAATTGCTGACGTAGTAGTTGCTCCAATAAACGACTCTGCGGCAAAGTACCCAATCCGACCACTTTAGAATGATCAATGCCACTGAAACGCGCAGCTAAGACACTTAAAACCGCATCATTGCTACCAGCCAAAATAATTTTTCCGTTAAAACCAGCGCCCATCGCATCATTCACAAACGCGCGAAATAGCGGCAAAGTCGCCTTTAAATCACCACTGGCATCACGGTCGCTTGCCAATGGCACTAAATTTCCAATAATCAAGCTATCTGCTTGCGAATAATCCGGCTTAGCTTGCGCCACTAGTGTAAACTGACGACAAGTTAAACTCGCTGTTACCAGTGCTTGGTAGCGCGGCGCTTCTTCAGCACCCGTTGCGACCACTAATTTCACTGGCAAATCTTTGGCAATTGCGACTAATATTAATTGTTGTACGAACTCGAATAATCCCCGAATAATTACTGTATTAATCATTTCAATCCCTCCAACCTTCGATAATAATTGTACCTGAGCTGTCAATGAATTCAAGTAAATGTTAATAAAAAGCTTACTCTTTTGTAACATTTTTGCGTAACCAATTGGTCCACTTCCCCCCGAAGCAAACACATTTTGATATGTTATTAATATAGACCACTACATGCTAAAAAGTTAGCAATTTGAATAACAACATCCGCATCAGGTTCAAAGGCGTCACTTACGGATCAGCTGAGTAATGATTAACAAGACTGACCTTCATTGCGCCTGACAGCGCGTTAAGTTACGTTTTTACGTGACTATCTTGACTGGTACTTCGGTAATCCATACTGGCTGCAACATCCTATGTAAAATAAAAGTTTGAGACTCACGCCTCAAACTTTTATTAAGCCATCATCCGCTTTAGATGTGCGTTGGGTAACCCATCGCTTCATCCGCCGCTTCTTGAACTACTTCACCTAGGGTCGGGTGTGGATGAATCGTCAAAGCAAGGTCTTCGACATTCATCCCACCATTGACCGCAACGCTTAATTCAGAAATCAAATCACTGGCACCTGGTCCGGCAATTTGGGCGCCGACAATGGTGCCTTCGTCCTTCGTACTGACAAGACGGAAGAAGCCGTCCATGGCGTTCAACGAGATTGCACGACCATTACCAGCAAATGGGAACTTCGACGTCTTCACCTGCAAGCCGGCTTCTTCAGCTTCAGCCTTCGTCATGCCAACTGTTGCCAATTCTGGATCAGTAAAGCAAACTGCCGGAATTGAAACGTAGTCGTTCGCCGTCTTCTTGCCACTGATTGCACCAGCAGCAACTTTGGCTTCAGCAAAAGCTTTGTGTGCCAGCGCAGCACCGGCGACAATATCTCCGATTGCGAAAATATCCTCAGCGGCCGTCCGCCCCTGTTCATCAACTTCGATCAAGCCGCGCTTCGTTAACTTGACGTCAGTGTATTCCAAGCCCATGTCGTCAGTATTAGGCCGCCGACCAACCGTGACCATAACATAGTCAGCATGAATCTCAGTTTCTTTCCCGTCGACAGCGTAGGTAACCGTAACGCCACTATCATCTTGTTCGGAGTTTTTAGCCATCGCATTAGTAATGACATCAACCCCCTTCTTCTTAAAGCTGTTCAAGACAAGCTTGACCATATCTTTTTCGAAGTTAGGTAAGATTTGCGGTGTCCCTTCAAGAATCGTCACGTGAGCACCGAGGTTGGCATAGGCACCAGCCAACTCAGAACCAATGTACCCACCACCGATAACCACTAATTCTTTAGGCACTTCGGGCAAATTCAAGCCACCCGTCGAGTCAACGACCCGACCACTGAACTTGAAGCCCGGAATTTCAACTGGCCGTGAACCAGTTGCGATGATCAAATGTTTGAATTTATAAGTCTGACCAGTATGGTCACCATTCATCACCCGTAAGGTATGATTATCATGCATATAGGCTTCCCCACGGACCACTTCCACCTTATGCTTCTTGAGCAGCATTTCAACGCCACCAGTCAACCGATCAACAACTTGATGGTCTTTCCAGTCCTGGGTCACTTTAAAATCCAACACCGGATCCTGAATATTTTTAATACCAAAGATCTTACTGTCCTTGGCTTCTTGTAGCCGATGACCAGCACTGATCAAAGCTTTTGATGGAATACAACCAACGTTAAGGCAGACACCACCGATATATTCCTTTTCCACCACGGTGACTTTTTGGCCGAGTTCCGCGGCCCGAATCGCAGCGACGTAACCCCCAGGGCCCGCGCCGATGATCATTGTATCGCGTTCTTCAGCAAAATCTCCTACAACCATTCTGACCTCATCCTTCCATCAAAAGTAATTCTGGATCATGTAACAATTGCTTCAATAAGTTCATTGCCCGTTGTGCTGTTGCACCATCAATCAGACGGTGATCAAAACTCAAGGACAACTTCTGCATCTTACCAACAACGATTTCACCATCGTCATTGACGTAAGGTTCCTTACCGATACGCCCAACACCTAAAATGGCAACTTCCGGTTGGTTGATAACTGGGGTAAACCAGCCGCCACCAATTGAGCCAATATTACTAATAGTAATAGACCCACCACTCATTTCACTGGCCTTTAACTTGCCATCGTAAGCTTTTTGCGTATTGTCAGTAATTTCTTTGGCAATTGCAAACAAGCCCTTACCTTCAGCGTGCTTAATATTTGGCACTAACAATCCACGGTCAGTATCGGTAGCTACCCCAATATTGAAGTAGTGTTTGTAAACAATTTCCTTGTTTGCATCATCGATCGACGCGTTCAATTCTGGGAATTGTTGTAAAACCGCAACCAAAGCTTTCACGAAGTATGGTAAGAAGGTAAGATGGATGTCGCGATCCAAAGCAACTTGCTTGTACTTCTTCCGGTGTGCCATCAACGCACTCACTTCAACTTCATCAAATAAAGTAACATGTGGCGCGGTGTGTTTACTGTTCACCATAGCCTTAGAGATTGCCTTCCGAATTGGCGTCATCTTTTCACGCGTCTCTAATTCAGGTGTGTCAGAAACATATGGTTTAACTGGTGTTGGTGCTGGTGCTTCACTTGCAGCCGGAGCCGTTGTCGCTGGCGTAGCTGCCGGTTTAGCACCCGTTGCCGCTGGCGCACCCGTGTAATTGTCAATATCTTGCTTTGTGATCTGACCATGGGCACCAGTTGGCGTAACTAACGTGATGTCAATGTCCTTATCACGTGCGTACTGGCGCACTGATGGCATTGCCAAGACCCGTTTATTAGGATTGCCCGCAGCCGGGGTTCCAGTCGGTTGTGCTGATGTTGCAGCGGGAGTTTCAGCTGCTTCACTTGCCGGGGCTTCCGTCTTAGTAGCCGCTGGTGTTTCAGCCTTAGCCGCTGGCGCAGCGTCGCCAGAACCATCGTCAATCGTGACGATCACATCACCAATTTTAGCCGTTTCACCTTCTGGAACTAAAATATCAATAACTTTACCACTTACTGGCGATGGTAATTCTTCCACCGATTTATCATTTTGAATTTCAACTAGAGAATCGTCTTCTTTGACTTCATCACCAGGTTTTACGAGCCATGATGCAATTTCGCCTTCTTCAAGACCTTCACCAAGCTCTGGTAATTTAAACTCGTAAGCCATTGGATAACTTCCTTTCATGACAGTCTCAGGTGACTGTTTTTCGATGCCGCGTCTTGATTAATAGTTCAAGATTTCGCGGGTTTTTGCCTCAATTTCATCTTCAGCTGGTAACCAATCGTCTTCTGCTAATCCGAATGGGTAGACCGTATCTGGTGCGTACACCCGGCCAACTGGGGCACTGAGATAAAGCGCACCTTTTTCAGCAATCAGTGAAGCAACGTTCGCAGCAATCCCAGCCTGTCGTTGTGCTTCTTGAATCGCAACGGCCCGACCAGTCTTTTGAACAGACTTGAGAATTGTTTCTTCATCTAAAGGTGACAAGGTCCGTAAGTCAACAACTTCAACGGAGATTTCTTCTTTTTCGAGCTTTTCCGCAACCTTCAGTGACTGGTTAACTTGTGCACTGTAAGCAATCAAGGAAATATCAGTACCTTCACGAACCACGTTTGCTTTATCTAACGGAACGGTATAAGCTTCATCCGGAATATCCGCCTTCATTGACCGGTATAACTTCAAGTTTTCAAGGAAGAAAACTGGATCGTTATTCCGAATAGAAGAAATTAATAGCCCCTTGGCATCGTAAGGATTAGATGGCGTCACGACCCGCAAACCAGGAATTTGAGCTAAATAGCCTTCTAATGAGTCCGCGTGCATTTCTGGTGTATGCGTTCCACCACCATATGGTGATCGAATGGTAATCGGCATATGCCGAGTGCCACCTGTCCGGAAACGTTCCCGTGACATTTGACCAGCAATTGAATCCAAAGTTTCAAAAATGAATCCAAGGAATTGAATTTCAGGGATTGGCCGGAAACCTTCCAATGCCAGCCCAATTGATAAACCGCCAATACCGGATTCTGCTAAAGGAGTGTCAAAAACACGATCTTCACCAAATTCGGCTTGCAGGCCATCAGTTGCCCGGAAGACCCCACCGTTTTTACCAACATCTTCACCAAAAACTAAGGTCTTTTCGTCTGACCCGAGTTCTAATCGAAGTGCATCGGTGATCGCTTGAATATACGTTTTCTTTGACATGTTACTTCGACTCCTTTGCTTGGAATTCCGTAATTTGTTGTTGAATGTTTTGTGGTTGTTCCTCAAAAACATTCCCCAAGAATTCGGTCATTTTTTGCTTTGGTGCTTCATCTGCTTGTTTAACAGCAGCCTTGATATCTTCTTTAACTTGTTCAACGTATTCGTTTTCTTGATCTTCTGACCAAACACCTTGATCAGTCAAGTACTTACGGTAACGAATCAATGGATCATTATCGAACCAAGGTTGTTCTTCGTCCTTAGTCCGGTAACGCTTAGGATCATCCCCAGCATTCGTATGCGGGCCAAACCGGTATGTCAGCGTTTCAATCATGACAGGACCGTTGCCAGCAGCAGCGTATTCCCGGGCGGCCTTTGTTACTTCATAAACAGCTAGGAAGTCCATCCCATCGACCTGAACACTTGGAATACCGGCAGCAACTGCTTTTTGAGCCAACGTCTTCGCAGCTGTTTGCTTGCGCCGTGGTACTGAAATGGCATAACCATTGTTTTGAACAATGAAGACGGCCGGTACTTCGAAGGCTCCGGCAAAGTTCATACCTTCATAGAAGTCACCTTGCGAAGTCCCACCATCACCAGTATAAGTGTAGGCAACTTTGTCTTCGGTACCGTTCTTTTTAATCCCTAAAGCCACACCGGCAGCTTGTACGTATTGAGCGCCGATAATAATCTGTGGTGGCATTGCATGGAAGTCTTCTGGATATTCGTTACCCAAGACATGACCACGAGACCACAGGAACGCTTTGTAAACAGGTAGTCCGTGTTGAATCAATTGTGGAATATCACGATAAGCAGGCATTAAAACGTCGGTTTTCTTCATCGCGGCGTTACTCCCCATCTCACTGGCTTCTTGGCCCTCAGTCGGCGCATAGAATCCTAAGCGTCCTTGCCGTGTCAAAGCGTTAGAACGTTGATGTAACGTCCGTTCCCATAACATTAATTTAAAGAATTCAACGAGTTGTTCGTTTGAATATTTAGAGACAATTTCTGGTTTAATTACTTTAGCTTGACCATCCAATACTTGCACGGGCTCAAAGTCTTTCCCAAGTGCATCGCGGATCGCACCAAAATCAACAATTGGTTTTTCGTTGTCCATAAATGACACATCCCTTTCATGAACGTACAAACGTTGTGCATCGCACCGCGTTCGTAATCGTTTTCATAATTACAAGTCTAATTTACCATTGCGTTTCATCTTTTGCAAGCCCTTCCAAAGAGCGAAAAGCCGGCTTTTTCTGTCCAAATGATTGTGAACTATTTAATTTGTGCTTAATTCTGTTTTCATCTTTTTCATAACGGGCGCTACTTTTTGGCGTAGGCTTATGATAAACTAGATATTAAGTGTAAACTGCGCGATCTTAATTTTGGAGGTAATTGGAATTGATTAAAATGCGCGACATTATCCGCGAAGGTAATCACACGTTACGCGCGGAAGCAAAGCAAGTTAAATTTCCGTTGAGTGAAGCTGATCAGAAGTTGGCCAATGACATGATGGAATACTTAGAAAACAGCCAGGATCCCGAATTGGCTAAAAAATACGGACTGCGTGCCGGTGTTGGTTTAGCTGCACCGCAAGTCGACGTTTCGGAACAGATGGCTGCTGTCCTTGTTCCGAGTGAAAATGAAGATGATGAACCGGTCTTTAAAGACGTCATTATCAATCCCGTGATCATCAGTCACTCCGTCCAACCCGGCGCCTTAACTGAAGGTGAAGGTTGTTTATCCGTCGACCGTGATATTGCTGGCTACGTTATTCGACACGATCGGATTACGTTACGCTACTATAATATGGCTGGTGAAGAGAAAAAGATTCGTCTCAAGAATTATCCGGCCATTGTTTGTCAACATGAAATTGATCATCTTCATGGTATTTTATTCTACGACCATATCAATGGCGACAATCCATTTGCCGCTGATGATGATTTAGTTCTAATTTCTTAAAGTCATTTAAAAAAGCAGTCCTGAAATGTTCAGGACTGCTTTTTTGGTGCACTCGAATTCAACCGACGCAAATCTTCCAAATACTCTAAAGTGGCCTCATTCATCAAATAGGCAATATCTAAGTGGAGCTGTCCGCTGCGCAGCCACGCATCAGTCACTCGTAACGCTGGTCCAGCTTCCCGAAAAGCAACCACCTGATTGTGAATTGCGTACGCTTGCAATTCGTTATTGAATAATCGCCGAACTTCTGGCAAATCGGCCGTGACCATGCCTGGTGCATCTAGCACGTACTCAAAGGCCATCACACCACGCCCCCAGACGTCTGCGACGGGCACCGAATGAATCGCCCCCGCAACCTCTTGAATCGTCATCGCATTTGCGAGCACTTTGAATGCTGCTACCATCGCACTATCAACCGTTCGTTGGCCAGCCCGCCGAATCTTCAACGCCGCACGCTTCAGCACTTGCCGTCGCAGCAATTCATAAACGACGATTGCCATTAGTACCCCACCAATGATTGTTAACCAACTCTGCATGCTCAACCCTCAATTCTTTTTTGTATAATGATTCACAATTTTAGGAATTTTTCATTTTATTACTTATGTTTAGCATAGCATGTTTCATCAAAAAAAATTCTTTTAACCGCTCTATTTTTGAAGAAAGTTAACATTGTATACACCCATCTCAAATTATGCTAAAATGTAAGATAATTGTTGTGTTTACACAACCTGGTGTACGGATCAAACTTTTATTTTTGCTATCTATTTAGATTACTTAGTATCTAAATAAATCTTGTTTATATTAAGGAGTTTTACGCATGATTTACAAAGTATATTACCAAGAAACCAAAGAACGGAACCCACAACGGGAAACGACCCAATCTTTGTATCTCGAAGCTGAGACCGAAGTAGCGGCACGGACCTTAGTGGAAGATAATACAGATCACAACATCGAATTTATCGAACCGTTAGAAGGTAACTTCTTGGATTACGAACAAAAAAATCCAGAGTATCACCTAACGGAGTTCAATAAATGAAACGGTTAAACGTCAAAAATAACGAAACCGCTGTTTTTGCAGTCGGCGGTTTGGGAGAAATTGGGAAAAATACCTATGGTATCCAATTTCAAGATGAGATTATTCTGATTGATGCCGGAATTAAATTCCCTGAAGATGAACTTCTCGGAATTGATTACGTTATTCCAGACTATTCTTATCTAGTTGCAAATCAGCAAAAAATAAAAGCTTTAGTGATTACGCACGGTCATGAAGATCATATCGGTGGGATTCCATTCCTATTAAAACAGATCAACGTGCCAATCTATGCCGGCCCCCTAGCCTTAGCCTTGATTAAGGGTAAGTTAGAGGAACACGGGTTATTAAAAACAACTGAATTACACGAGATCAATGAAGATACGGTGCTCAAGTTCCGTAAGACGCGTGTCTCGTTCTTCAGAACGACCCATTCAATTCCTGATACACTGGGAATCGCCGTTCAAACACCACCTGGCACGATTGTAGAAACCGGAGACTATAAGTTCGATCTGACACCAATTACTAACCAGCCGCCGAACCTTCAAAAGATGGCGCATCTCGGTGAACGTGGTGTCTTGGCGCTAATGTCAGACAGTACTAACGCCGAACGGCCAATCTGGACGAAATCTGAACGGTGGGTGGCGCAATCAATTCGCCACATTTTTGAACAAGTTGAAGGTCGAATCATCTTTGCTACCTTTGCTTCTAACATCTCGCGGATTCAAGAGGCAGCGCAAGTCGCCCTTGAACATCATCGTAAAATCGCGGTATTTGGGCGTAGTATGGAAGCAGCTATCGTCAACGGACGTGAATTAGGCTATTTAAACATCCCTGACGAAGCCATCGTTGATGCTAACGATTTACGCTCCCTCCCCGCCAATAAAGTCATGATTCTATGTACTGGTTCCCAGGGTGAACCAATGGCGGCGCTCTCGCGAATTGCCAGCGGTACTCATCGCCAGATTTCTATTGAACCTGGCGACACCGTGATCTTTTCAAGTTCACCGATTCCTGGTAATACGTTAAGTGTTAACCACGTAATCAACGAACTCGAAGAAGCCGGTGCGAATGTCATTCATGGTAAAGTCAATAACATTCATACATCTGGTCATGGTGGTCAGGAAGAACAGAAACTGATGCTACGGCTGATGAAACCAAAGTTCTTTATGCCGATTCACGGTGAATATCGAATGTTGAAGATTCACACCGAACTGGCCGAACAATGTGGTGTGCCACTAGACCATAGTTTTATCCTTGAAAATGGTGATGTGCTTGCCTTTACGAAGGATTCTGCCCGGGTTGCCGGTCACTTTGGTGCTGGCGATGTCTATGTTGATGGTTCTGGAATCGGCGATATTGGTAACGTTGTGTTACGCGACCGCCAAGTGCTTTCGGAAGAAGGTTTGGTTGTTGTCGTTGCTACCATCAATTTGAACAAAAAAGAGATCCAAGCTGGTCCAGATATTCTGTCACGTGGTTTTGTCTACATGCGCGAGTCTGGCGATCTAATTAACGAAGCCCGGCGGCATGTCTTCCGTACGATCCGGCGCAAAATGAAGTCGGATAAAGCAACCGAAGCGACTATCCGCAATGCGATTATTGACGACCTGCAGAGTTTCTTATTTGATAAGACTGAACGGCACCCAATGATTCTGCCAATGTTGATTATGAACTAACTACTTGCCGGAACGATCTCGTTCCGGTTTTTTATGGTGTAAGACTGATATGAGGTGTAATTTTGATTGCTGAATACTACATTATTATTAATGAACTGGCAGGATCTGGTCACGGTAAGGTCGTTTGGGAAACCGTCAAGCCGATTCTAGAACAACGACAGATTCGATTTGAATATCGAATTTCTGAATATGCCGGCCACACAATTCGGCTCGCAAATGAGTACGTTAAAACCATTCAACGACGACCAAACGTGACCCCGGTCATTCTGGTCATTGGTGGTGATGGCACACTGAACGAGGCCTTGAATGGTATTATGCAGGTCCCACAAGCTGAACCGATCCCGCTCGCCTACATTCCTGGAGGTTCGGGCAACGACTTTGCTCGCGGTCTGGGTATGGCGACTGATCCAGCAATTGCACTTGCACAAGTACTCAACAATATGCGGCCCCGTTCGTTAAATGTTGGTTATTTCCATGAAACCTTGAAAAACGAACACCGGTATTTCGTCAACAACGTTGGTTTAGGATTTGACGCTCAAATCGTTGATGACACAAACCGTAGCAAAAAGAAGGGCCGTCTGGGTCGTTGGGCTTATCTCAGTAACATGCTGGCCGCATATTCCCAACAGGAAGGCTTCCCGCTAACCGTACACGTTAACCGGAAGCGAGACTATTATAAGCGGGCTTTCCTTTGTACAGTCTCGAACATTCCATACTTTGGTGGCGGAGTTGAAATTCTGCCTCAGGCTAATCTGCACGATGATCAGCTCGAATTAATCGTTGTCGAAGAGCCTCACTGGTGGATTATCCTCTGGTTGTTCGTCTTACTGCTACTGGGTGGCCGTCATCTCAAGTCGCGTTTCGTTCACCATTATCGCAACGCTAACTTGCACTTGTTGGTTAACTCTGTTGAAATTGGTCAGATGGATGGTCAAATTATTGGGAATCGTAACTACGACCTCTACTTGTCCACCCATCCCTACCCATTCTGGATCGACACTAGTATCCATGACCACCACTAACTCTACTGCTAAAACAATACAAATTAACGATAAAAAGTCGTTGCGAAGATGCTCGCAACGACTTTTTTATAGGACCCAGATTGGCAATTCATACTACTTGAGCACCGTCCACTTACCGGCCAGCAATGCTAATGACCACTTAATTGACTCCCCACCCACTCGGCTAATAAAAAAGACTGCTGACCATCTCAATATGGTCACACAGTCAGTCTTGATTAATCTTAGTCCTCAGAAGCGTTGATTGCTTCCAGAAGCATGTCAAGTTGTTCACATTTACGAGATAAGTGACTCACCCGTTCTTTCAAATGCGGATAAATGGTCACAACCCGTGAGCGATCCTGTTGCCGAACGGCTAGCGTCCTTAAATGATCGAGTTCGGTATTAGCCTCTTGATATTCTTCTAGAATCTCAAAACGATTACTCACTGATAGCACTTCCTTATCACAATAGATGGTCCAATTTTTCGAATTGAAAAACGACAAACATAATATACCACAATTATTGGTAAGTTTAAATCATAAAATTCAAAAAAATTTAAATAAAAATCCCCCTAACACTTAACAATATCGTGTTAGGGGGATTAGCAATTAAAATCGGCTTACTTAACCGTACCTGCAAAACTTGGCATGAAGTATGAACTGATTGTCTGAACTTGAACGTTTTGGCCTTCAGTTGGAGCCGCAACGTATTGATTATTTCCAATATAGATGGCATCGTGATAAGTGCTACCACGACTACCCCAGAATAAAATATCTCCAGGTTGAGCATCCGCAACGGAATGCGTCGTCACATAAGATTCCTGTGCAACCGTACTATGTGGCAAGGTAATCCCAGCTGCATGTTGGTAAACATAGGAAACTAAACCAGAACAATCCATTCCCGAAAGACTCGCACCACCCCAAACATAAGGGATGTTGGCACTAGCCAACTTCAGCGCAAGGCCGGTTACAGAACCAGTAGCTAAATCACTCGTTGAACTAGTAGTGGTACTGCTACTATTAGTCGTTGCGGTACTACTTGCGGTATTGCTTGCACTGCTAGTGGCTGCTGAAGAACTACTCTGACTGGTCGTGCTTGAACTAGTCGCTGCCGAGCTACTCTGGCTGGCTGTACTCGTAGTTGATGCTGCACTAGCAGCTGTACTTGATGCTTGACTAGCTGTGCTAGTAGCAGTCGTACTGCTAGTACTAGTTGCACTCGCAGTTGAAGCGGTACTTTGACTAGTCGTTGTTGAACTAGCAGCTGATGAGGACACGCTACTCGTTACTGAGGCGCTCGCTGCAACACTCTTCGACTGACTGGTAGCAGTCGAAGAACTAGCACTACTTGCTGATACGGCTGCACTCGTTGCGACTGCTTTGACCGGTGCATTTGAGGTCGTAGCCGTTGATGAAGCAATAGAGCCGGTCGATGATGATATCGTTGACGTGCTAGTACTGCTTGCTGAGTTCGCACTGACAGCATCCTGACTTGCTGCACTGGTGCTACTTACAACGCTTGCACTCACACTTGAAACCGAACTCGCACTTGTACTTGAGGTGGAACTCGCACTAACAGCCGTCGTGGCCTTGGCAGTCGTACTCGTAGTTGACGCTGCACTAGTAGCTGACACGGTTGTTTTTTGACTCGTCTTAGCGGTCGTCTTGGTCGTTGCTCCTGGCACTTGAATGTTCTGACCCACCACAATTAAATCGCCAGAAAGACCATTTAACGTCTGGAGAGCGTGAACAGAAGTGTTGTACTTATCAGCAAGCGCCCAAAGAGTGTCACCCGCTTTAACGGTATATGTACCCTTAGTAGCGGCTTTCTTAGTTGCTGACTTAGTCGTGGCGGTCTTAGTTGCGGATCCACCAATTTGTAAGTTTTGACCAACATAAATTAAATCGATATTACCATCAGATGCTTTAATCTGGTTAAGTTTTTCAATACTCTGCACGGAAACACCGTGTTGTTGAGCGAGGCCCCAAACTGTATCGTTTGCTTTTACAGTGATTGAGGCAGCATTGGCAGCTTGGCCTGTAGCAAGCAATAAACCAACGGCACCAACCGTACTGGCTAGGACCTTGCCCGTTGTATGTGCTTGTGACATTTAATTCACTCCTTAGTTTTTGAACTCAAATTAACAGTAACAAAATCGTCTTGTGACTGAAGATTAAGAAATTCTTAACCTACTTTTACAAATCATAATTTTATTGTAGCACAATTTACCAAAATACAAACTAGAATCGCTCGTTTTTTTACAAAACAGTCCGGTTATTTTAAAAAACGTTTGCCAATGCCAAAGCGGCGTATTTGGCTGTTATAGCAACGTTTATGCATATAAACGGAATGTTATCTTTTGATTACTTCAAGTAATTAGTTGCACTGTTTGGACGAGTTACGCTATTCAGTAAACGAACAAAAAAGCACATTAACCTTTTTGTAGGTTAATGTGCTTAAAGTTGCGAGCTAGATGCGAGGATCAAACAACCGATCAACTGGTTGCTGTTCATGTACTAATTTGATTGCATCACCCAATAATGGACCAACCGAAAGTTGCACCAACTTATCAAATTGTTTATCCGCTGGGATCTGAATCGTATCCGTCACGATGACTTTCTCGAACTTGGAAGCCTGTAATTTAGCCACTGCATCCTGTGAAAAGATTGCGTGAGTCGCACAGCCGTATACGGTCGCTGCTCCCGCTTGTGCTAAAGCATCTGCCGAGACATCGAACCGAGTTCCCGTATCAATCATATCATCGATCACAATGGCGACGCGCCCTTTCACATCACCAATAATACTACTTGGCACTAGGTCATCATCATCTGGGTGTCGATTATCAATAATCGCAATTGGGGCCCCCAATAGTTCTGCCATCTTACGTGCCCGCGAAACACCGGCATGATCTGGTGACACGACGACGAGATTATCGGTAATGCCGCGATCTTTAAAATAACTTGCCAAGAGTGGGGCCGCAAATAAATGATCAACCGGAATATCAAAGAATCCTTGAATCTGTGCGGCGTGCAGATCGACCGTCAAGACTCGACTGGCCCGGTCCTTTTCCAATAACGTTGCAATTAATTTTGCAGTAATGGGCTCACGTGAACGCGCTTTGCGATCTTGACGTGAGTACCCGTAATAAGGAATAACCACGTTAATTTGACTGGCACTAGCACGTCTTAAGGCATCGATCATGATCAATAATTCTAATATTGTATCATTGACCGGTTCCGAAATAGATTGAATGACGAAAACTTCCGCCCCACGAATACTTTCTTCGATGTTGATCTGAATTTCACCATCACTAAACCGCTTTACGGAACTTTTGCCGAGTGGAATTCCGACCCGCTGCGCAATTTTTTCGGCTAACGGTAGGTTCGAATTCAGGGCAAACAGTTTCAGTTTGGCATAAGATTGATCTGTTGACATAACGACCTCCATAAAAGTTGTTTGATGATTTTGCTACTTTGATTATAGCAGTAACCACGGCTAAAAACCGCACACAAGCAAATTTTCTTGCATAATGAGCGTCGCCGACAATGCGTCGTTCATTGTAATTTCAGTTGCAATAACCAATTAATTATCAATTAGCTACTTGCGGCATGAAATTAGCTGGCGTGATACCATTCATGCCAATCATCGGATCGATTCGGCCAGCGCTGACTAGCGCTGGGGTCAAAATTGTTGGTCCAGCAGACTGGGAACTCGGTTCCTGAGTTTTTTCAGTGGCCGACTCCTCGTCAGAAGCAACTTTCTTAACCGCCGTCGCTTTTTCGCCGGCTGGCATTGCCTCTGCTTGGTCAGTAGTCGCAATAGTGGCCGTTTCATCGGATACGGTATCCCCGCCAAAGACTTGTTGTAACCGTTTCGTCAGTGTGGTTTGGCGATTAACCGATTCATTGGTAACGCTCCGCTCAAATGATTGACTATCACCTAACAGGATCAGCATTTGTTCAGCACGTGTCACGGCAGTATACAGTAGATTGCGTTGTAGCATCCGTGCAAATTGTGGTACCAGTGGCAGAATCACCATTTTAAACTGGCTCCCTTGAGACTTGTGGATCGACATACTGTACGCTAATGTCAATCGATTCCATTCATTGCGTTGATAAGTCACTTCATTTTGATCAAAGGCAATCGTGATCTGGTCTTTCTTCGATTCATTGTGAGAATCATTTGCCAGATCGATACCGACGATTTTACCAATGTCGCCATTAAAAACATTATCCTCGGGTGAATTAACGAGGTGCAGGACCTTATCACCGACCCGAAAATCTTGACCGTTATACGTTAGATGCTTCTGATGGGCACTCTTCAACGGATTAAAGATTTTCTGAACCGTGGTATTCAGCTGATCGATCCCGGCAGTGCCGCGATACATCGGGGCCAGAATTTGGACCTCCTCAGCACTGAAGCCCTTCGCCTTGGCACGTGCCACAACTTGTTCAACAATGTGATTGACTTGATAAGCGTTGCAGGCAATAAATGAGCGATCCGGTTGGTTGACGGCAAAATCGGCCGGTAAATGACCATCTTTGATGGCGTGGGCCAACGGAATAATACTGGAATCATTGCCCTGCCGGTAGATTGTCGTTAACTCAATTTGGGGCAGTTCACTAAACTGCAATAAATCATGAAACACTTGCCCGGCTCCTACCGATGGCAGTTGATCCTTATCGCCAACAAGAATGACTTGCATGTGACTTGGAATCGCCGTCAGTAACTGCTGAAACAGTACCGTGTCAACCATCGACATTTCGTCAATAATCAGGAGGCCCCCATCTAATTCCTTACTAGGCTCCTCGGGACCATCTTCACGCCCCGTCAACCCAAGCAACCGATGAATAGTACTAGCTGGGAGCCCAGTCGTTTCAGCCATCCGCTTGGCTGCCCGTCCAGTCGGTGCCGCCAGCAGGATTGGAAAAGGCTTATCCTTATACTGATTGATATCTAGTGCAACGTCGTGTAATTCCGCATAGAGCGCGACTAAGCCACGGATAATGGTCGTTTTACCAGTCCCCGGTCCCCCAGTTAGTAGAAAAACAGGCGCCGTAATCGCCGCTTTTAGTGCTTCGGTTTGTGATTCATCATAAGTAATGTTGCTAGCTCGACCGACATGCTCGATAGCATGATCCACGGCACGTTCAGACAATTTTTCATCATTATCGGCGGCTAACAACCGTTGTAAATGTTCCGCAACGCGCCACTCGGCTTCATAGAGGCCGCGCAAGTAGATACGATTCTCGTCACCCACGATTTTATTTTCCTTCGCCAAGACGACCAACTGATCAGCCAGCTTCGAAGGATCAATTTGAACATTGCGAGCATTCTCAAGTAGTTGCAACGTTTGATTCAGCAACGGTTGAGCCGTGGTATACGTATCACCGTTTTCCACGCACAGCTCATTAATCTCAGTCAATAGGGCCGCCTTTAACCGGTCATCCGCTTGGGGATCAATTTTAAGTTGGGCCGCAATTTGATCCGCTTTTTTGAACCCGACGCCTTTGATATCCTCAACCAAACAGTACGGGTTCTCTTGAATCTTAGCCAAAGTGTCACCTTGATAGCGTGCATAGATGGCCGCAGCTAACCGACTCCCAAAACCGTACGCATTAAGTCCAATGATAGTTTGCTCCAAACCGTTATTGACCGTGAGCGTGTCGATCAAAGTCGTCTGAACGCTGGCCCGAAGTCCGATTGGTTTTAAAACCTTCGGATCAGCTAAAATTTGATCAATGGCATCTTCGCCCAAAGTATCGACGATTCGCTCAGCAGTCCGCTTACCCAACCCAGGAAAATCACTACCAGATAGATAGGCAATCAAGCCTGCGCGTGTCGTGGGCGTTTCATTTTGATAATTATCCGCTTGAAACTGAACCCCGTATTTGGAATGCGTGACCGTTTTACCGGTAAAACGATACGTTGTCTCCTCCTGAATATCCGCAAAATTTCCAGTAACAACGATCTCATCTTCCGACCAATCAATGTTCTGTTCAGTTACTTTGACTAATAAGACTTTATAAAAACTATCGGCACTGCTAAAAAAAACGGCAGCGACTTTACCGACGATAAAGTGTGTGACCGGTTCCCGACCAATATCGTCGGAAAATAAATGTGCTTGTTCGTCCGTCACGGAAATCCTCCTAAATTAGTGATTTTGATTATCTGCTTGTGCGGCTAACATTTTTTCAATATCCGTTAGCTGTTGCTGATGACTTTTAAAATATTGACTGTCCAATTTCTGCGCGCGTTCAAACCAGGTGGCATACGGCTTCCCCAGTACCATTGCGGTCAGTCCAAGGTTAAAAGCAGCTCGCCCAGATTGCGAATCAATCTTATATGCGCGTTGATAGTAATCCGATGCTTGCTGATTATTGCCTAATGCAAGTAATATGTCTGCTACTAACAAATTAGCGTCAAGTTGTTGTGGACGTGCCTCTTGAGCCGTAATGGCCCAGACTAGGGCATGTTGGTAATCGTGTTGGGCCATTAAAGCTTGTGCACTCATTAAATAAGCATCCTGTTTTAGTTGATCATCCGTAATTTGTTGATAATATGGTAACGCTTTGTCATAAGTTTGAGCTTGATAATAGACATTTCCCAACGCATAACGCAGGTAGTCGGCTGCGGGTTGTTGGTGGTCAAACTTTCCCAACGCCTTCATTGCTAACGCCTCTGCCTGTTCAAAATCTTGACCAGCCGTTAATAATACCACTAGTTCATAATAAGCATGGTAGTCCTCGGGCTGTGCATCAATCTTGCCAATGAGTTGATGGACTAGTGCTTGCTGTTTAGCTTTGCTAGGACGTGATGTTTTTGCCATCCGAACCACTTCCTTCTATATTAAATCGTATCAGTTGCATCGGGCCGCCGTGATAGGTATGAGGTGTCATTCCAATCTAATAGCTTAAAATGTTGACCACGGTCACGCGTCTCTAAAATTGTTGTTGACGTATTCGACAAGCCACCCCGTTGCCGTAACGTCGCCAGTGTCGCTCCCAGTAATGAGTTGACCAAGGCATTCAAGGCCGCACCATGACTAACGATCAAAACATTGTCATCGCGACGTGGATTTGCTTGAACAATTTGCTTAATAGCGGGAGTCATCCGCTTCAGCAGTTGTTGAAAGCTCTCCCCCTGAATCGCTGTCGGGTCATACTGATCCGGATGATTTCGAAACGCGTCGAATTCGGCCGGATACGTAGCTTCAACATCCGTGAAGGCCATTCCTTCCATCTTACCGAGATTGAACTCCCGTAAACGACTCAGTACCGTTATGGGTAACTCTGATTGTGTCAAATCATTACGTAGTGTCATCGCTGTATCACGCGCCCGTTTTAACGGACTGACATAGATATGACTAAACCGAATATCCTGGAGCGCCGCTGCCAATTCATGAATTTCTTGATAACTAGTCGGTAATAATGGTGAATCTCCCTGAGAGCCTTGATAGCGCCCCTCAAGATTCCACTCTGTTTTCCCATGGCGAACAAATAATAGTTTTGTCAATTGCTTACTTCCTTACTCTAGTGTCTTGATTTGATCTTATTTTCGAGCAATGGCCCCTCCAAACTGAATAACGGTTGCGATGATTCAGCAGTATCATTGCAACTCATCGTCAATCGCCGTTAGGCCAACCCTGTTAATACTTCAAATGACGTGGCGGAT
Source organism: Lactiplantibacillus sp. YT640 (assembly GCF_049745435.1). Classification (NCBI taxonomy): domain Bacteria; kingdom Bacillati; phylum Bacillota; class Bacilli; order Lactobacillales; family Lactobacillaceae; genus Lactiplantibacillus; species Lactiplantibacillus sp. YT640. The sequence goes on along the minus strand of NZ_JBMNVY010000007.1, from coordinate 53,767 downwards.
GGTCGTGATACTTCGTCACGCTCGCAACACGTCTTACGTTCTATATTATGACAGTTTTCAGACTGATTTTCAAAATCTGTTCACGAATTTTAACGATCATCACGCTATTATTTGATAAACACGATCAGTTGACCGGGCATGGTATCTTTTAGCCACTAAGTATGCAACTGCTACGCCATACTGCCAATGGCTGTTATTCACCGTACTACTCAGCCGTAAGAGTAAATCGTCGTTTTTCCAATCTACTTAATAAAAATATAATTATGTAAACTAAATCAGCCGAACCAAGTTCAACTCCAGCATTACCCTGCTTTAACAAAAAAGTGGTAAGTAGCTTTGAAACACTACTTACCACCACTAATTATTATGCAGCGGGCACAATCGCCAAGGTCCAAGTAATAATGCTTTGATACTCACCAGGCGTTGCCAATGGTGTTGCTGGTAACTGTAATGAACTAGGTGCCACATCAAAAGTTTGACTCTGATGACCAGTTTGCCGGTAAACGCTGGTTGTCGAACCATCCGTTGGTATCGTTTGATTGAGCACTCCCGTCGAGTCTTTGAGCATTAACCGAGCCGTCTTGATTGTTGTATTTCCAGCAGTAAAGGGACTCAGACTCGCCATTAACTGCCAGTCAGCCCCAACAGTCCGGTCATCAACCACGGCCAACCGATAGTCATTATTACCGTCATAACCGTCATTAGCTTTTACGGCCGTCGGGTCTGTCGCCAAGTCAGTACCTTGTGCGAGTCGCTGCAGGTTTAACGTTCCAAAATTAAAATTAGGAACGGCACTCAATGATAACCGCCCACCACTCTTAACTGTTAGCAAAGCGGCGTTGGTCGTCACCGTCTGTGGCTTGCCATTGACCGGATAGCTTAGACTCGCATAGTAGGCCGTTCCATCATCATCCGCATTGGTCGGTACCTTGACCGTATAACTCGTATCCGTGACATTGAGGGCTGTAGCCTTACCATTCTTGACACGATACCAATTGCTAACAGTCACCCCCTCGGGCAATGCTGGTAATGTAAATGTTGCCGGCGTCCCTTCTACGACCGTCACATCTTGTAACGCTCCAACCAAAATTTTGACGCTATCACTCAGACCATTAGAGGTTCCGGTAATCGTGACAGTTCCGTGATCATCCGCTTTTCCGGAATTATCCGTGGCGGCATCCGCTGCGGTCACATTCCCATATTCATCAACTGCCGCAAGTGACGGGTCACTACTCTTCCAAGTAATTGAATCCGTTGCTTCCTCTGGCGTCAGTGCTGCATGTACCATGGTCGTTTGTGCATTATTGAGCCACGCGTCATCACTCGTCACTTTGATGCCAGTCGTTACCACCCGGGCTGGCGTGACCGTCACTTTCGCGATTTTGGACCAATAATCAGGAAACGCCCCAACACCAGAGAAATCATACTGGACTTGAAAATAAAGATGCGTTGTTTTGGTCACTTGCGGCGCATTGAAAGTATAGGTTCGACTATTAGTGCCAATCTTCTGATAGGTTTGCCCCTCATCCGTCGATTCCCACCAAACGTACTTGCGACCACTCAACAGACTTGTCGCCGCCTCAAGCGCACTGCGCTGGGCCCGAACCGACAGCGTTACTGAGTTGCCACCAATCACATTTGAATCGATTGGCTGTTGTGAAAAACCGCCCGATAGATTCAAGCCTAAGACGGAACTCGGTGGACTGCTTGGCGATTGGGGCGCCGTTTTGGCTGCTAAGGCACTCGTGACGATACCTAAACCAACCAGCATACTTATCACCATTAGGCCACAAGCCTTGATCAACTTTCTCATCGTTCCTCACTCCTTACGCGAACGCCGCTGGCCAAACCAGTACGCCGCCATTAGAAGTGCTAAGAGAATGACTAGTGCCACTGCACCCCACAGCCACCAGTTGACCTGACGCGGTCCAACCAGATGATGATTATGTTGTTGCGTCCGTTCTGCAGTCAAGGTAAAGTCACGGGTGAAATCCCAGACACGCTGGCCGCTCGTTAGATGCAATTTTAGTCGGTACTTCCCTGCGGCTAAGTTTTGCGTGCCCAACGCGACTTGATAGTTAAACCAGCTATTCGGTGCCATTGATCCTGATTTAAGTTGCTGCGTGGCAACGGTTTTTCCCGTCGTGCGTTGAATAACGCGTGCTTGAATTTTGAGTTGTCCAAAAAGTGTCGGCGTCAGATTACGGAGTTTGGCAAAGAGTACTGGTTGCCCATTGGTGGGCGTCACTTTGACTTCATCGAGGACTAACTTAACTGGAATCGTCACTTGCGGCTGACACCAAAGCGCCACCGCTGTAACCTCTGCATAGCGATTCTTCAACATAAAACCTTGACTCGTCGTTGGCCGGGCCGCATTGGCGGTTGGATTGGTGACAAAGAGGCCACCTAACACCTCCCCTTGGAACCCAGACTTGGGAATCGTGGTCTTAAAAGCCACCGTTTTCGCTTGATGAGCCGCTAACTTAACTACGACGCCACTTGACGTCATGTCAGTAAACGTCGTCGTGGCAGATGGGTCATGCCGCTTAGACGGCACGTACGCGACGCTGCCTGCATCTGAGGTCGTTGCGTTGACCGGTGTTACCTGCAACGTAATTGCTGATTTACCAGGATTGCTGACGGAGACTCTGAACGTTGACGTCGTTCCCGGCGTGACCTTCATATTAAAGTAACCCGCCTGCTTATCTAGTTGATCCTTGGGCAGTAGGGGTGTCAGAATAAAACCCGATGCGGGTGTGTTAGATGCCGCTTGACCAGGTAATGACCCTAAAAGCCCGCCTAGTAGCAATGCCAACACTAATAACCACCACTGACCGATTTGTTTCCATCGCATTCTAAACACCCCCACTTCACTTAATCATTGAATAACGACGCGCGATGATCAGCTGAACCTATGAAGCTGCTTTTGGTGTTGCTGCAGCAGCTGCTGGTGCATTTTGAAGCGTCCAGTAAAGCGTTGCTGTGTAAGTTCCAGCAGAAATATTGGACTGCTTACCGACTTGCAATGAACTGCTCGTGGCAGTCGTCGCTGTATTTGAACCTTCACCACTATCTGCAGCAGTATTCCATAACGTTTGTGGGCTCGCGACCCATCCGTTTGTCACTTCGCTCTGATTCAAACTCAATGCGGTCGGCGCGGCAGTATTAGCATTGTCAGCGTTACCCTTGGTCATATTCAAATTCAATGTGGCCGAGTCAACTTTAGCCGCTCCCGAACTAAACGGTCCCATCCCAACTGTCAACGTCCAGCCAGCATGATTTCCCCGAAAGTCGCTAACGTTTAAATTGCCACTACCATTGCCATCATAGCCACTGCCTCCCGACGTATTGCTACTTGTTGCATTTAACGTTGTGGCAGCAGATGCAATATTCTTAACGTTGGTCGAACTTAACGCGATATTTGGCACAGCATCCAACGTTAATTCACCGGGCATAACCGTAAATTGTGCATTCGATAACGCTTCCGCATTACCCGTGCTATCCGCAACATAACCAGACGAAACTGTCGTCAAATTGTTGCTTGCTGTTCCGGGTCCGGCCGCTAACGCCGCTAGGGGCATTAGCGCAAGTGATAGTAAAGTTGCGCCACCACTCAACCCGGTCATTAATTTAAAAGTTCGCATGTTGCTTCCTCCTTCTCAATCGACTGCTTTTCCAGTCGCCTGCTACCATATTAGTTTACTAATCACTTTATGATTCCGCTTTCACCGTCCTCTTCCCCTGACGCCAACCATAGTTTATCATGTATACCAATCGAAACTGTGGGTTATGTTTTGATTCATTAACTTTCCATATTAATTAAACGCCTGGTGATAACCGGCCACAACGTGGATACCCAGTCACCCTTGTAACCAAAAAAACATCAAGGCCCGTTGTCCTTGATGTTTTTACATCATTAATTCATTTATTTTTTTAACGCTTCATCTAACGCAATAACGCCCTTAACTGGACCAACCACAGTAATCACATCATGGAGGGCCATCATATCCGTCGGCTTGGGCGAGACATCAATGTGTTTCTCGTGTTTGATTGCAATTACCGTCAGACCAAAACGTTGCCGGATCTTTAAATCGATCAGATTCTGATTAACAAAGTTCGGATCCGTAATCTCGATTGCGGCCAACGTATACTCATCACTTAAGTCAATAAAGTTTAAAATATGGTTGGAAAGGATGCGGTGGGCAATGCCCTGACCCATATCACGTTCCGGAAATACGACTTGGTCAGCGCCGACCCGTTCAAGGACCCGCCCCTGGTCGCTAGTTTCGGCCTTGGCGATGACCTTTTTCGCCCCCTGCTCCTTGCTCAACATCGTCGTCAGAATACTGGCTTCCATATTATTGCCAATCCCAATAATCACATAATCAAACGTATCGACGTTCAAATCACGCAACACCTGCTCGTCACGGGTATCAGCAATCATTGTCTGTGTCGCCACGTCCATTAGCTCGTTAACTGGTTCTTCGTTAATATCAACGGCCAAAACATCCTGATGAGCTGCGGCAAGAGCCCGAACAACACTCTCACCAAACCGTCCTAGACCAAATACAGCAAAACTTTTTCGCATGTTGCCCACCTAACCAATCAAAATATTTTCTGCCGGATAACGGATCAAGTTCACCCTAGCTTGACGTCTGGAAAGCGCGTAGAGTGACGTGAAGATCCCCACCCGGCCAATAAACATTAGCATCATGATTACAATCTTCCCAATCAAAGTCAGATTGGGCGTCAATCCCAAACTGAGTCCGACGGTTCCAAATGCTGATAACACTTCAAACAAAACGTATTCCAACCCGAAGCCCTTCGGAATTTTTTCAGTCTGCGTTAAGATCAGTGTTGCCACTGTCAGCACAATACTAGCCAAGAAAATCAGCATTAGCGCCCGATTGATATTCTCCTGACTAAAACGACGATGACTAAACTCAACATCACGGCGACCACGTAGCTGGGCAATACTTTGGAACATCAAAACGCCAAACGTTGTCGTCTTGATCCCACCCGCAGTCGATCCAGGCGTCCCACCAACGAACATCAGAATCATAATGACCAATAAACTCCCCGCTTGCAATCCTTGAGTAGGCATTGTGATTAAACCCGCTGTCCGGGGGGTAACACTTAAAAACAGCGTATTGATCGTTCGGTTGACCCACGACATTCCGGTTGGCAACAGTTCCAAGTCACGTTCAGTGATCAACAACAAGACAAAACCGATGACAAATAAACTGAAAGTTGTGAGTAAGGTCAGTTTGGAATTTAAAGTCAGTCGCTTACGCGTATGGTACAGCAGCACGTCACGCCAAACTAAAAATCCAAGGCCACCCGCAATAATTAGGATCATCGTGACCGTCAAGACGTATGGATCATTACGAAAGCCTTGCAGACTATCGCCAAACACATCAAAACCGGCATTACAAAATGACATAACCGCATGGTATAGTGACACATACAATCCGTGACGCCAACCAAATCGAGGTACAAAATCAATTGCGAGCAACCCAAGACCGCCTAGCTGAAAGAGCAGTGACAAACCCACGACATACTTCATAACGCTTTTAGTATCACTCAATCGTTCCAAATTCAGGGAGGCCTTGACCATCAACTGCGTAGAGAGACCGATCTGACGACGCATAATATTAAAGAGGAGTACCGCAAAGGTCATGTAGCCCAGCGCACCGACCTCCGAAAGTACCAGAATCACCAATTGACCAAACGTTGTCCAGTGCGCAGCAGTATTGACGACGGTCAGCCCAGTAATACATGTCGCTGATGCCGACGTAAACAACACATCGATCAACGACGTGTGCACGTTTGCTGGCGTCGCCCATGGGAGGCTCAGTAAGACTGTCCCAATCAGAATTAAGATAATAAAACCGGCTACCATTTTCTTAGATAGCGTATCAAAAAATTTAAAATGTGCTAATTGTCTCATAATCATTCCATCCCACAACAGCTTATCGATTATAACCAATCAGTCCGATTGATCATACTCCATTTAGCTTAATCAACCTAGTCAAGAAAAGCAAGTCCGACCTAAGCTTTGACGTACGCCGGCCACGGCCGACCCAATACATACAAAAAAAACCGCTAATCAAGCTCAGCTTGATCAGCGGTAAACCAATTACGAACTAAACATACTGTAAGACGCGCTCATCATTATAAGCAGCGTCAATCATACCGGAACCTAAGCATTCCTCACCGTTGTAGAAGACAACGGCCTGTCCAGGAGTAATCGCCCGAACTGGATCATCAAAAGTCACGGTAACTTCCGTGTGGTCATCATTAAAATGCACCGTCACACCAGAATCTTTTTGCCGGTAACGGAACTTTGCCGTCACGTGGAAGTCATTACCTAAGTCTTCATCAGTCACAAAGTGTAAATCAGACGCCTTTAAGTGGGTCGCGTACAGGTGCGGATTATGGTAGCCCTTGCCAACATACAGAATATTCTTCTTCAAATCTTTGCCGACCACGAACCATGGCTCGTTATCCTCGCCATCACCACCGATACCAAGTCCGCGGCGCTGGCCGATCGTGTAATACATCAGCCCGGCGTGCTCACCCTTCACCTGACCATCGAAAGTCATCATCTTACCGGGCGTTGCTGGTAAGTAATGGCCTAGGAATTCCTTGAAGTTCTTTTCGCCAATGAAGCAGATCCCAACGGAGTCCTTCTTCTTAGCTGTTGCCAAGCCCGCGTTTAAAGCAAGCTTACGAACGTCAGGCTTCACCATTTCGCCAAGTGGGAACATCACCTTTTGTAAGGTCTTCGAATCCAGCTGACTTAAGAAATAAGTTTGGTCCTTGTTGCTGTCAACACCACGCAAAAGGTGCATCGTGCCATCTTCATCATGTTGTAACCGCGCGTAATGACCAGTGGCAATGTAATCCGCCCCTAAATCCATCGCGTAATCTAAAAACGCCTTAAACTTAATTTCTTTGTTGCAGATAACATCGGGGTTCGGTGTGCGGCCCTTCTTGTATTCGTCTAAGAAGTACGTGAAGACCCGGTCCCAATATTCCTTCTCGAAGTTAATCGAGTAATAAGGAATCCCAATTTTATCTGCCACTTTGGCAACATCTTTATAATCTTCGGTCGCGGTACAGACACCATTTTCGTCCGTATCGTCCCAATTCTTCATAAACACGCCCACCACGTCATAACCTTGCTGCTTCAAGAGCAACGCCACTACGGATGAATCAACACCACCACTCATGCCGACAACGACACGCGTGTTACTGTGATCAGTCATACTTTTCACCATCATTTCCAAAAGATTCTGGAGAATCCACGATTTGAAGGTCGTACAAGTCCAGTAAGTTCCATTATAACAAAGAAAACGCCGGCTGCAAGCCAGGCGTTCCCTGATTAGTCCGTCGTGAGGACATCCCGTTCAATAAAGTTAGCTAAAATATACCGTAATTGTTCAACAGCTTCCGGATGGGCGTCATTTTTGAAAATATTTGCCCGTTGGACACCATTGCCCGTTACCGTCGTCATCTTAAACCCAGTCAAATCCGCATTGACTGTCATCTTCAGCTTGAAAGCCGCTTGATAGGGTGAAGTGGGATCCAAGGAACGTTCAAAACTAAACGCGCCCGAGCGACCTTTCACAAAACCCAAATCCATCAACGTGTATTTCTTGACCGTTGGACTCAGCGTATACGTCTTAGTATCCCCATCTAGTTTAACCGTTGTTGTGTATGCCATCGTCACGCCCCCTGCTTTTTAATAAGCGCTGCGTCGTCTTCGTCAGCACCGTTACAAACTGATCCAGATCAGCCTTAGTAGTATAGCGACCAAAGCTCAACCGAATCGACTCGCTGATCCGGGGAGAGTCTTCACCATACATTGCAATTAAAACGTGTGATGGTTCTAGGCTCCCCGCCGTACATGCGGAGCCCCCAGAAACTGCGACACCACCTAAGTCCAGGTTAGTTTGCATTGTATAGGTCGATACCCCTTTGATCCATAAGTTCAAAACGTGTTGCAAGTTATGCTCACCGAGGGACCCGTTGACTTCAAAATCAACTCCGTTAGCCGTTAACTGGTCAACGATGTATTGCTTGAACTCACGATACTTAGCCTGCCGGTGGGCTTTCTCAGCGGTCGTCAGTTCTTGCACGGCCGTGGCAAAGCCCGCGATTGCCGGGATATTTTCAGTACCGGCACGGCGCTTATCTTCCTGTTCGCCACCCTTGACAAAGCTAGGAAAGTTAATGCCATTGCGTCTGTACAAGAAGCCCAAGAATTTAGGCCCATTGATTTTATGTGCTGAGGTGGACAACATGTCAATATGATCCCGTTGCACATCAATATCCAACAACCCGTAGGCCTGCACTGCATCCGTATGGAACCATGCCTGGTGATCCTTTAACAATTCACCAATTTCATGGATTGGCATCTGTGAACCAACTTCATTATTCCCGGTCATGATTGAGACGAGAATCGTATCAGGACGTAGTGCCGCCTTCAAATCATCCAGACTAATTTGTCCCTGTTCATTCACGGGTAAATAAGTAATCTCAAACCCATGTTCTGCCAAAAAAGCAGTCGATTTAAGAATCGCTTGATGTTCGATTGCCGTCGTAATAATATGCTTGCCTAAATGTTGGCGCGTCCACGCGGTCTGCATCACCGCCGTATTATCACTTTCTGTACCACCACTGGTAAAGATAATGTCATCGTCAGCTGCGTTAATGCTTTGGGCAATCACGTGCCGACTATCGTCTAAAACTTCACGGGCGGCCCGACCGAATGCGTGGGTGCTTGAGGCATTACCAAACGTATTCGTCATTTGATCCGTCATCGTCTGAATAACGGACGCTGCCATTGGGGTCGTTGCCGCATTGTCTAGGTACACTTGCTTCATTACATCATACTTCCTTCTAAATAATTCTTAGTTATTAGCATCGCTGCGATACATCTGACTAATTTTGCGCCGCAAATAATGCAAGTAACATCGCTGCGGACTGCTTACCCGCTTCCAGGATAAATTCGTCAAAACTAACACCGGCATTTTCATCACCGACATCGGACATCGCGCGAATCACCACATATGGCGTCTGGAACTGGTGACAAGCTTGACCAATTGCGGCGCCCTCCATTTCACTAGATAGTGCTTCTGGAAAGTGTGCTAAAATCTTATCGGTAGCCGCCTTACCTGCGATAAATTGGTCACCGGAAACAATCAGTCCAGTCTTGGCATTCAAACCGGTTGCCTTGGCCGCTGCCATGATTTGCTTTACCCAATTGGCATCCGTTTCGTAGTATAGTGGCTGTTGTGGTAATTGACCATATTCGTAGTCAAAGGCCGTCGCATCAACATCGTGATAAGCAGTTGCCTTAGCTACGACAACGTCACCGACATGCAAACCAGCGCCAATCCCACCTGCAGAACCAGAGTTGATGACAACGTCCACATCAAAGTTAGTAATCATTAAAGCCGTAGTCATACCAGCTTGCACTTTACCAATGCCTGATTGCACTAAGACAACTTCCTGCTGATCAATTGTCCCATCATAGAACGTAATATCCTTAATATTAACGATCTTTTCGTCTTGCAAAGCGTCCCGTAACGTTTTAAGTTCTTCTTCCATCGCACAAATAATTCCAAATTTCATGTGAGCCTAGCGCCTACTTTCTATGGTGTTAAAAATAAAATTAAAAAGACAATAATAATCCCAACGACTAGTCCAGCAATCGCCCAATTCAATTTGCGGGCTAGCCGTTTCGTCTTGGCTTCTTCAACAGCCCGGTTATTCTCAGCAGCATACGCTTGTCGGGATGCACTGGGTTCAGCCGTTGGTGATTCTTGCTCCTGAGTATCGTGACCAGTTGGCTGGCTACGTTGTTGTCGATATTGCTGTCTGGTGAGTCGATCATCATCTGCCACTATGCTTCAACTCCTAACTCAGGGTGACTTTGCCAGTACCAAATCGCCATTACGGTTTTGGCATCCTGAATCTGACCAGTCTGAACTTGACTGACAGCCGTCGCGAGGTCCAGCTTGATGAGCCTAATTTGTTCGTCAGGGTCTTGTGGGAATGCCGTTGCAACCGCACTCAGACCGGTAGCAACGTACAACTTCATTAGTTCGTCCGTAAACCCGGGTGACGTGTAGAATTGGGCGACTGCTTCTAAGTGCTGAGCTGTCAATCGGGTTTCCTCATTTAATTCGCGGACGGCCGCCTGGTCCATGGTCTCACCGGATTCGACCTTACCAGCTGGAATCTCGACGGTCAGCCCACCGGTTGCAGCGCGCCACTGTTGTTCAACAATCATTTTATGTTGCGCGGTAATCATCAGCATCGCGACGGCCGGCTGGTGTCGCACAATTTCACGTGTTGCCGTCGTTTGATCTGGTAAAGTGACTTCTTGTCGTTCGACCTGTACCAACCCGCCTTGATAAACCAACTGACGACTCTGAACCCGTTCCTCAAATGTCATTGATCAAGAACCCCTTTCAGTGTCTGCTCTCTCAATAAGGATACCGATTTTTTAGCTCGATTGCAATTTTCAACTGGGCGATTTCGGTAATTTTAACGAACCCGCAAAAAATGGGCTAACGAGCGACCAATTTGGCTCCTTAACCCATTTTTCCAATTCTTAAAATCAAGCGGACCAATTGACACTAATCGCCATTAGGCCTTTGCAAGGTTAGCGACGAAATCTTCATAAGCAACCTGCTCACCAGTTTCCGTTGCGGTAGCTGGGCTGTAGTCGCCCTGAAGCGCATCTTCTAATGGCAAAGTCACGATCCGGACGAACGTCGCGTTACCGATCAATTCCATCCAGTATTCTTCATCGGCACCTTGGTGAACAACGGTTTTGACCATCCCACCAGGATTGGTGACGTGGATTTCTTGATTAAAATCGGTACTTTCTTGGTGTAATAACACGTACATCAATGAGGAAGCCGACATCGCAGTCCCACAAGCATTGGTAAAACCAACCCCGCGTTCAAACGTGCGTACAAAAATTGAATTTGGTCCTAAGACTTCCACAAAACTAACGTTGACGCCATCAGGGAAAATTTGGTTTTTACCATCATTCATCCATTCACCGATACGTCCTAATTCGGGGCCAACCAACGTATCATGGTCAACGAACGCAATCAAATGCGGATTAGGCACCGCCACAGCTGAGAATTTCAAGTCAGCAGACAGCGCTGGAATCTTTTCATTAATAATTGTCGTCGCATCGTTATTCGCATGCATGCCAAGTGTCTGCGCGTCGAAAGTTACGGGTGAAATTTCAACACTGTAAGCTGGGACGTGGGCCGCAAAATCAGCAACGGCCTGCACCTTTAAGTCCGCATACATCGTCTGAACCCGGAAGTCTTCCTGACTATTTTGCGTGCCCAAATAACGAGCAACGGTCCGTAGCCCATTACCGCACATGCTAGCTTCCGTCCCGTCCGCATTAATGACCCGCATCCGACCAAGTACTTGTGGATGTTTTGATTTATCAACAACCAACACGCCATCAGCGCCATCGTACAAACCTGCGCCGTCACGTTTACAAATGTTAATTGCCAATTGCTTCAAATCCGCATCCGATAACGGTGCTTGAAATTGTGTTTGATCCAATAAATAAAAATCGTTACCAGAACCGTGTACCTTGATCATTTTCACAGCCATCAACATCCTATCTATATAAAATCGACCTTAATTTAAACTACTTCATTATCATACTGACTTTTTCATGAAAATTCAATTGCAAAGGACCATTTCTCATAATAACCATTCAAAGTCCTGCGCAGCAACTGTAAATTCTTAATAGCTCTTAAATCTTGCATCCGAAAAACGCAATCAGTTTTTTNCTGACTTTTTCATGAAAATTCAATTGCAAAGGACCATTTCTCATAATAACCATTCAAAGTCCTGCGCAGCAACTGTAAATTCTTAATAGCTCTTAAATCTTGCATCCGAAAAACGCAATCAGTTTTTTACAGCTGTATCTCAATCATCCCGGTGTTCGGATTTACTGACTACTTGATAATCCCCACACGCCAGCACAAAAAAGTGCCACTAATCAGTCCCGTTCGACTGATTAGTGCCACTTTTCATAAGTTATCAAGACTCACGCTAAATCTAATTCAGATTAAGCTTCCAAACCAGTTGTTACTGATTCAGGGTAGTTTTCACGAACGATTGCGGCGCACCGTGCACATAACATCGGATAAGCCTCGTCACTGCCAACATCGGTCTTAACCATTCGGCAACGATCACAAACGTCACCGTCAGCATGGCCAACCTTGATGGCTAACGTGTCACCAAATGTTTCTGCGTCTGCAGGCGCGTCACTTAACGCGTGTAGATCTAATGCTGAAACCATCAACATCTGCCGAACATTGGTGCTCAAATGATCTAAGAAGGCTTGCGTATCATCATCAACATACAAATCCAAGTGTGCTTCCAAGGATTTACCAATCAACTTAGCATCCCGGGCTTCTTCCAACGCCTTTAAGACGTTACTCCGAAGATCCATGAACCGCGTCCATTGAGCCATCAACTCGTCGCTGTTCGCATAATTTTGAACAGCTGGCATCTCAGCTAATTGCGCAAATTCTTCTGGTTCCTTCAAGAATGGCCAAATTTCTTCAGTCGTGTGTGGCAGCATTGGTGTGAAGAGCTTCGTCAAGGCAACCAAAACATCGTAGAAGACCGTTTGCATCGACCGCCGTGAATGGCTATCCTCGGCATCAATGTACATAATATCCTTGGCAATATCGAGATAGAAGTTTGATAAATCAACCGTCAAGAAGTTGATCAACTTCTTGTAGATATCCAAGAAATCATAATGATCGTAATGATCCTTCGTCTCAGCTACGAATTCGTTCAACCGTGTTTCCATGTACTGGTCCACACTTGCTAAATCTTCATAAGCCACGCGGTTGGTCTTCGGATCAAAGTCTGCGGTGTTGCCTAACATGAAGCGTACCGTATTCCGGAACTTCTTGTAGGAATCGGCTACTTGCTTAAAGCTTTCCATTGAGACCCGAACGTCGGAACTGGTATCCACTGAAGCGACCCACATCCGAACGATTTCAGCACCCATCTGCTTAATAACATCAGCTGGCGCAATCGTGTTGCCCAGTGACTTACTCATCTTACGACCTTGATTATCCAACGTGAAACCTTGTGACAAGACTTGCTTGTATGGGGCATGTCCAGAAACAGCCACACTCGTAATCAAGCTTGAGTTGAACCAACCACGATATTGGTCAGAACCTTCAAGGTATAAGTCGGCTGGATAGTCGAGGTATGAGCGCTCTGCCAGGACACCTTGGTGTGATGAACCAGAGTCGAACCAAACATCCATAATATCGGTTTCCTTAGTAAAGGTACCGTTTGGTGAATGTTCATTGGTATAACCATCTGGCAATAGGTCCTTTGCGTCGCGTTCGAACCAAACATTCGAACCATACTTGCCAAATAAATCAGCTACGTGGTTAATCGTCACTTCGTCCATGATGGCAGTGCCATCTTCAGCATAGAAGATTGGAAGAGGTACACCCCAAACTCGTTGCCGTGAAATGACCCAGTCACCACGATCACGAATCATGTTGTAAAGACGCTTTTTACCCCACTCTGGGAAGAATTCAACGTCATCCATCGACTTAAGGATTTCATCACGCATATCACCAACGGAAGCAAACCACTGTGGCGTTGCCCGGAAGATAATCGGCTTCTTAGTCCGCCAGTCAAATGGATAGCTGTGTTCGTATGGCATATATTTCAGTAATAACCCAGCGGCCTTCAACTTGTCCAGTGCGATCTTGTTAGCGTCATCGTAGAAGGCCCCCGCAAAATCATCACCAGCTTCAGCCGTTAAGAACCCTTTGTCATCTACGGGAGCAAAGATTGGCAGGTCGTATTGCTTACCGATCCGGTAGTCATCTTCCCCATAACCAGGCGCAGTATGCACTAGCCCAGTCCCAGAATCAAGTGTGACAAAATCACCTAACATCGTTACTAGATGCCGACTATTGTCAAAAGGATGTTCGCACAAAATGTTTTCGAGTTCCGCACCCTTGACCGTTTTAAGCACTTGAACATCTCCCCAACCAAATCGTTCGGCATTTTCGTCCAACAATTCAGCCGCGAGCACAAACTTACGATTTTCACCAGCCGGTTGCACAACGACGTAATCAAAACTTGCATCGATTGTGATTCCTTCTGAAGCTGGAATCGTCCAAGGAGTTGTTGTCCAAACAACCATATAGGTATCATCATCTAAGACACCCTTACCATCAATGACATGTTCACCGTAGAAGGCGGATGGCGATGTCACATCATGATATTCCACTTCAGCTTCTGCCAAAGCCGATTCAGAAGACCATGACCAGAAGACAGGCTTTTGGCCCCGGTAGATCAAGTGACGTTTAGCAAACGCACCAAAGACCCGCACTTGAGCCGCTTCAAATTCTGGCTTTAACGTTAAGTATGGGTTGTCCCATTCACCAGCAACGCCTAAGCGCTTAAACTCATCACGTTGACGATCAACTTGTTCCAACGCGTATTTCCGACAAAGTTCTCGGAATTCATTGTCCGTCATCTTCTTGCGGTCATAACCGGCTTGCTTTAACTTCTGTTCGATTGGTAGCCCATGGGTATCCCAACCAGGAACGTAAGGTGCCCGAAACCCATTCATCGACTTATAGCGAACGATGAAATCCTTCGTGATCTTATTTAAGGCGTGCCCCATATGGATATCACCATTCGCGTATGGTGGGCCATCGTGTAAGATAAAGCTTGGCTTACCTTCATTCAATTTTTGCCGTTGTTCGTAGACTTTATTTTCAGCCCACACATTTTGCCGTTCAACTTCTTTGACCGGTAAGTTTCCACGCATTTTAAACTTGGTCTTACCGAGGTTTAACGTTTCTTTAACGCGCATATTCTCACTCCTTAAAATTTTTATCAAACAATCGCCATTGGATTTTTAGACACAAAAAAACTTCGTCCACCCAGGGACGAAGTTATCGTGGTACCACCCAATTTTAGAATTGTTTAAATTCTCTCTTAGCATGGTTAACGTCCATGGACCGGCCACCCTTACTCAATTCAGGATAGCATTCGGAGATGATCTGCAACTAACTAAGGGACGACTGCCTTTCCATTGCCGGCAGCTCTCTGGGCGTATTAGTTAATTGTTTGCTGTTCTCCTCAATACATTCAATTCGCTTCAATTGTGCCTGACGATCGCCTAATTAATTATTAGTGCTGTCATCATCAGGGAAAATAACCACCGTCTGTTGTTGGACTTGATCGCCACCGTCCGCAACGGGGGTCTCACCACTCGTTGCTTCCGTAATTTCAACGGTTGCTTCTGAGTTTACGCTCGCATCCCCCGAGTTGTCAAGGTTATCTTCCTTTAAAACGTGTTGAATTTCAGCATAATCAGCCGTATTCGTTTCGCTAAGTAGTTGATCCCAATCCTTGCTCTTAACCACTTCTAACTGCGATTCTAACATCACTTGCAAGCGTTGCCGGAAGACCCGCGTTTGTTTCTTCAAATCATCAGTTTCAACGGATAATCGTTTGGCCTTTTGAGAAGCTTCGTCGATCATTTGGTTTGACTTGTCGGTTGCTTCACTCACAATGTCAGACGCTTGTTTCTGAGCTTCGCGGGTGATAATGTCGGCTTCCTTCTTAGAGTTCGTCTTCACTTTATCAGCAGCTTCTTGAGCCACCAAGATAGATTGATTCAAGGAATCTTTCAATTCATTGAAATACTTCAACTTACCTTCACTCGAGTCCAACCGTTCTTGGAGGTCTTTATTTTGCTTCAAGGTAATTTGATAATCTTTGATAATTTGTTCTAGAAAATCATTAACCTCATCAATATTGTAACCACGCAGTTTCGTTGAAAACTCTTTGTTATGAATGTCATCAGGACTTAACACCATTAGAATTCCTCCAATATCTATTTACTATGAATAATATTTAATGTTATTCGCAGCCGCGCTTTTTTGGTCTCACCGCTAATTTCGGCAAGTCGGACACGACCGTAATGGTTCACACTCAGCATATCTAACAATGCTAACTCGTAATCAGCTTTCGGTAAGTCAGCCCAATTCAGCCGAACCTTAGCACCTTCGATCAATTCCTTGGCGTGATGCCGCGACAAGTTGAACGCCGCCTTAATGATACTATCCGCACGTAATGAACTAACCGTCGTAGTAACTGCCTCCCAGTCGTCTTCCGGTGTGATCACCGCCGACAATGGTACCGCTGTTAAGTGGACTTTCGTCTTACCAAAACGGTCGATTTGCTCCTCGAAATAGCTGGCCATCTCGGTTTCGCACACAAACTGCCATGTCGTTCCGTCAGTCACGATGTCACCAAAGACATCACGCTCGACGCCGGCATTGGCAAGCGTACCCAGAATTTGACCATGCTTTAAGGTGGCAAACTTCACGGGATAAACAATGTTAAACAGTGTGATTTGAAAATCGGCCACTTCAGGTTCGTAATACACCGGGTAAAATAAGATCCGTTGTAACTCAGCACCTTCAAAGCCACCGGATGCCCGCATCCGCACGTCGTCTAACTGGTTGACCAGCGTTTGCGCAATGTAGATTTGTCGCGGGTTCAAAAACGCAGTTAAGATTGGTCGGTACTGATCAGCTACTTGCCGTAGCCAACCAGTGACCTGTTCAATAAATGGGGCTTCACTATCGCGAAAATGTTGTTTTAAGTTATCATTCACGATACTATCCTCGTTATTTTAATTTAGTATATCAATAAAGTTATCAGATAAAATAGGCCACTTTCAGCTAATTGGAGCACTAACAGCGCAATGATCGGCGAAAAATCCAGTCCGGCAATTGCGGGAATAAAGCGCCGAAAAATACTGAGAAATGGTTCACAGATTTGACCTAAGAATTGGCCCACGCGAGTATTATAAGCTCCCGGGAACCATGACATCAAAATGTAAACCACAATGGCTAATTGGTACAGTTGAAACAACCGACTAATAATCGTCACTAACAGGCCACTCACTCCTTATAATTTGCTCGTATCAAACTGACTTGTCGTACTTCCGGAAACCTCGTAATTTTCAGGAATACAGAGGAAAATTTCATCACCAATCCGTTCGATCTCACCATTGATGGCAAAAACCGTCCCGGTCAAAAAATCCACAATCCGGCGTGCCATTTCATCATCGACGTGATCAAAATTAATGATTACAGCTTGATTTTTCAATAACTGCGTCGCAATTTCTTTCACGTCCGAATAAATTTTCGGTTCGAATAGGGCAATTTTGCTATTCACCGACTTGCCCCCTTGCATTGGAACTACCTTTGGCGTGCTCCGAGTATTGGTTGCAGATTCAGTGGGAGCCGCCGCTTGGGAAGCTTCGGTGGGTTCCTCATACTGACTGTCAGAATCACCAACACCAAAAAAGTTACTAATGAATCCGGCCATGTGCTTGCGCTCCCTTCACCGTTTTACTTACGCCGGCGCTTGAAGAATGGTGGTGTATCTAGCGAATCACCACTGTTATCATCCTTACTATCGTCAGCTTGTGAGTTGTCATTAAAGACATCAAAATCAGTTTTTTCAACATTGTTAAACTCTTGACCATTGTTGACTGGCCGTGAATTGTTCGGTTCGCGCCGAATATCCCAATTACCGAATGGGTCGTTAGCTTGGGACTCACTTGATTGGGCCGCTTCACTCGTCGCTGGCTGGTCAGTTGGCGTTGCGAACATGCCGCCTCGTTGCTGACTAGCTTCACTACGACTAGGCTGGCTGTCCATCTTGAGTTCGCGTTGCTTCTGATCGATACCAGTGGCAATCACGGTCACCCGGACTTCATCACCAAGACTTTCATCGATCGAAGTCCCAAAGATAATGTTAACATCAGTCGTTGCCGCTTGGGAAACAATGTCAGAAGCAGCTTGGGCTTCATACAAGGACATGTCGGGGCCACCCGTGATGTTCAGCAAGACTTGTTCGGCACCATCGATTGAAACTTCCAATAATGGTGAAGAAATGGCTTGTTTAGTCGCGTCCGCCGTCCGGTTTTCACCACTAGCAGAGCCAATACCCATCAGAGCGGAACCTTGGTTTTGCATGACCGTCTTAACGTCGGCAAAGTCCAAGTTAACGTACCCTGGTGACGTGATTAAGTCAGAGATACCTTGAACCCCTTGACGTAACACATTATCAGCTTCTTGGAAGGCTTCCATCATTGGAGTCTTCTTATCAACGATTTCAAGCAAACGGTTGTTAGCAATAATGATCAACGTATCAACGTTGTCTTTCATCTGAGCAATTCCTTCAGCAGCGTTACGAGCACGCTTAGGACCTTCAAATGTAAATGGACGGGTGACAACACCCACTGTCAGCGCGCCGGAGTCCTTAGCAATTTTAGCCACAACTGGTGCCGCACCATTACCAGTACCGCCACCCATACCGGCCGTTACAAAGACCATATCTGAGCCTTGTAACGCTTCTGTCAAGGCCTCTTCACTTTCCTGCGCAGCCTTGGAACCAACATCAGGATTAGAACCTGCGCCTAATCCCCGCGTAAGCTTTGGTCCAAGTTGAATTTTAGTTTCGGCATTTGAAGTTTGTAATGCCTGCACATCAGTGTTGGCAACGATGAATTCGACGCCTTTAACATCTTCAGCAATCATCCGGTTAACGGCGTTACCACCACCGCCACCGACACCGATGACTTTAATATTAGCCCCTGAGTTCTGGGTTGAATCTAAAGAAAATTCCATGTTTTTTCCTCCGTCATTTCTATCCGATATTAATCAAAGAAGTGGTTGAAGAAGCCTTTGACCCGTTCAACAGTTCCCTTATGATCTGGATCAGCCTGTTCCTGTGGTGCTTGTGGCGCAGACTGTTTCTTAGTTGCTTTTTTAGGTTGTGCTGCGGGTTGGCTAGGTGCTGGTGTTGTATCAGCAAATTCCAACGCCACACTGGCACGAGTATCACCGGTAAGTGCACTCTTAACGAGTAACGTAACTTCACTCAAGGCCGCTTGATATTTGATGACCGCTAACGCCTCATCAAACGACGGATGCCTCAAGCCCATTTGATTAGGCGTAAAGACGCGAACTCGCGTTCCAAAACGTTGCGCCGCCAAATCAGTGATACCGGGTAATGCTGCCACCCCACCAGTTAAAACAATGCCCCCGGGGAGCTCGAGCGCCCGAATCTCATCCAAGTGCTGCTTGACCTTATCAAAGATCTGGTCTAGACGAGCCTCAATGATTTCTGCTAAGTATTGCTCACTTATTTGCTCCGGTGTACTTTGCCCAACAACATCAACTGGGAAAAGTTCATCATCCGAGGCCTGCTGAGCATCGGCATAGCCATAATCACGCTTTAACTTCTCGGCATTCTCGATCGATGTATTCAAAACGACCGAGATATCTTTGGTAATATACTGGCCGCCTTCTTGGTCAACGTAAGTATACTTCAATTGGTGATCATGTATAACTGCCGCAGTCGTTTGACCACCGCCCATGTCAATAATGATCGAACCAAAATCTTGTTCACCGTCATTCAGCACTAAGGAACTTAATGCCAAGGGCGCGATCACAATCTGTTCAATTTGCAGTCCAGCCTTTTCCAAAGCCTTCCGCGTATTGTGAATGATTGTTTTCGGACCAGTGAACAGGGTGCCGTGCATTTCAAGCCGGACCCCAACCATGCCACGTGGGTCCTTGATGCCATCAAAACCATCGACGACAAATTCATCGGGGATGACATCCAGTACTTCCCGCTCTGGCGGTAAACTCTGAACTAACGCAGCCGCCGCAACGTTTTGAACATCTTCATTATTAATTTCTTTGGACTCATCTGCCACGGCAATCATACCACGACAGCGTTCAATTTTAACCAGGTTAGCGGGAACTCCCGCAATCACCTTTTTTATTTCGATACTTGCTTTTTCTTCAGCTTGGCGTACTGCTGATCGAATCGTTTCGGCCGCCTTATCAATATCGACGATCACGCCACGACTTAAACCATTAGAACGTGCGCTTCCCACACCAATAACGTTCATTTGCCCTTTAACACGTTCAGCAACAATGACTTTTATTGAGGTGGTCCCTATATCAAGTCCGACATAAATTCCTGAATTATCCATAATAGAGGAACCTCCTAGTATTTTACATAAATATTCAAGGATTCGCTGACATATCCAGTTATTCCTTAGTTTACCATATCCTAAGCGCTTTTAAAAAGGTCACACTTAGCATTCTATCAATTATTCTGATTCTTGAACGGATAGGAGTATGCGCCCACCTCAAGATTGATGACACCCTTGGTTTTCATCTTCGCCACAATTCCCGGATAATAAGCCATCTTGCTAGCAAAAGTGCTAATTGTTGCGTACACTTCATTACCGTCATTCATGTAAAGATGAACCCGTTCGGGATTAGCCTTGTTCGGCGCAAACTTGATCTCAGAAATATTGTGTTTGACCGCCGATGGTAACTTAGCGTACTGTGCAATCATCGTTGCTAAGCGGTGACCGCTTTTAAAGTTGGCATAGATCGGTGAACCGCCACCGGGTTGAGAATAGGTCGCTTTCAAAATCAGCCCATTTTCCAAAATTCGTCGATAGTGTTGACCAGTCGATAAGTAACCCGCGATGCGAATTTCCTTAACTGTCACCCGAACACTGTTCAATCCAACTAGCTTAGTCGTGACCTTGCCAATTTGCGGCTGGGCGCGTTCTGCGCGCTTAGTAGTCCGTTGATCATGACCAATCACGGACCATAAGGCAACTCCAGGGTTGATCTTAGTCGCCGTCTTGACCTGCGTAACAGACAATTGATCGTTACCATGTACGGTCACCGTCTGAACATGGCTCAGTGGTGAAATGAAGTAACCAGCCACACCAGCACCGATCAGGAAACAGCCCATCAAGATCACGACCCGTTTGAAAAGTAATCGGCGGCGCTGAGATTTGAGTTTCGGTAATTTATCGCCAATTCGCAGGCGTTTACCTGACCAACTATGGTGACTCTTTTGCGCTGCGCGATGATTCTCAGCCGCGTCTCGTTGAAATCGTTCCCAGGGTGTCAGCTGCTCGGGGTGCTCACGCTCCTTGGGCTTTTTATGAAAAATGGCCATCACACCCACCCTTTCACTCTAGTCTCTGTGCTACTTAATCACCGTTTCTAAAACGTGTAGTAACTGGTCGGCCGCATCAGGCATCCCCAGTTTTTTCGCATTAGCCGCCATCGTCTCACGATGCGTGGTACTTTGGAGAAGGCCATCTAATGCAGCTACCAAACTGGTTCCCGTCAAATCAGCTTCCTTAATCAGTTCAGCCGCCCCCGCATTCACGAGGCTTTGTGCATTCTTGGTCTGATGATCATTCGTAACGTATGGACTAGGAACTAGAATTGAAGGAATCCCTAAAGCCGTAATTTCCGCAATACTAGTTGCACCTGCTCGACCAAGAATAACCGCGACTTCTGGTAGAATTGCTGGCATATTTTTGATGTATGGTTCGATTTTAACATTCGGAGCTAGCGCTGTCGCTGACAAGCCATTCCGAATCTTTTCGTAGTGTACCTGACCGGTGACGAACAAGGTCTGATAGTCACGTTTGTTCAGTTCAGGAATTGCCGCGACCGCTGCTGCGTTAATGCGCGCAGCACCCCGGCTCCCCCCAAAAATCAACGCCGTTGGAATATCAGGATCCAGATCAAACTGCGCCAAAGCGCCACTTTTTTTAATATTAGCCACTTGTTGGGCTCGAGGATTCCCAGTCATCACAACTTTTTGAGCGGGAAATTGTGATCGCGCACTCTCAAATGAAATGGCGATTTTATCCACAAACCGACTTAGGAATTTGTTAGTGACACCAACAACTGAATTCTGTTCATGAATGACCGTTGGAATGTGCATCTGGCTCGCCGCGAAAACGACCGCACCACTCACGTAGCCCCCGGTTCCGACCACAACATCTGGTTTAAACGCCTTAATGTACTTACGCGCCGTAACCACACTCTTTAAAAACAAATAGACTGTTTTAACATTTTGTAATGACAATGAACGCTTAAAGCCCTGGATCTTGATTGTTTTAAAATCGATCCCCCGTTCCGGCACAATGCGGCTCTCTAGTCCACGATGGGTTCCCACAAACTGAACTTGCGCTTCGGGATCATGTGCTTTTAAGGCATCGATCAGTGCCAGTGCGGGATAGATATGACCACCTGTCCCACCGCCAGAAATCATTAATCGCATTAGTTTTCTTCCGCCTTTCCAGTTAACTGTTCGATTGCTTTAATAAATCGGTCGCCCCGCACTTCGAAGTTCGGGTACTGATCCCAACTGGCACAAGCCGGCGATAACATGATGATGTCACCAGCCTGACTATGTTGCCAAGCAATTGGCACAGCAGTCTCACAGTTGTCCGTAAACTCAATATCTTGAATACCAGCCAAACGCCCAGCGTCCGCCATTTTTTCAGCAGTCTCACCGAAGACGATTAACGTCTTGACATGCGCCTTTAATGCGGGAGCAAGCTTTTCAAACGTATTACCACGGTCCAAACCACCAGCAAGTAAAATGACCGGCTGATCAAAGCCCTTCAAGGCCATCTCGGTCGACACCAAGTTGGTTGCTTTGGAATCGTTGTAAAATTGCCGGTCCTGATACGTCTCGACATATTGAGTCCGGTGTCGAACACCCGTAAACGTCTTCAAGACTTGAACGATTCCTGCTGTTGGAACGGCTTGAAGTTTAGCAACAGCAATCGCTGCTAACGCATTTTCAACATTATGATCACCAGGAATCCGGATATCAGCAGCATCCATGATGTACTCATCTTTAAAGTACAGCTTGCCGGCCTCTTCATAGGCGCCATCTTTCGTATTGGCTTGCCGTGAAAATGGCACGACGGTTGCTTGTGATTGCTTACTGAGTTGCCGCCATTCTTCACTATCCCAATTAATGACTAGATAATCATTAGCCGTTTGGTTCATGGTGATTCGCATCTTTGCCTTGACATAGTTCTCACGTGAGCCATGGTAATCCAAATGCGTCGAATAAATATTCGTAATCACCGCAATATGTGGGTGCAAAGTTTGAATACCACACAACATAAAACTCGAAAGCTCAGTCACCATTGTGTCGGCCGCCGTAGCCTTTTGTGCAATTGCTGAGGCCGGCACGCCAATATTGCCTGCTACGTAAGCTTTACCGGCATTTGTGCGTTGATTAAGCATCATCGTGATCATCGTCGTTGTCGTGGTTTTACCGTTCGTCCCCGTCACACCAATCAACTCTCCCGCTAGGATTTGCGATGCAAGTTCAACTTCGGTAATAACTGGAATACCCTTTTCCTGAGCCCCACTCACAATTGGATTTGAGTATGGAATACCCGGGTTCTTGACAACAACTTTAAAATCTTCATCTAGTAGTGACAGCGGGTGACCACCCGTGATAACTTTGATTCCATCACTCAATAATTCCTGTGCATCCGGGTTCTCATCAAATTTCTTTTTATCATTAACGGTCACAAACGCACCTAATTTGTGGAGCAACCGTGCGGCATTGACCCCGCTCTTTGCTAATCCAAGAACCAAAACCTTTTGGTTACGATACTGCTCAACCGACTTCATAAACCAAGATCTCCCTATAATGTTTGTAGATGATACCTAAATTAACTTGTTATGTGGCTGATGCACCAACTCGTGGTCATCAGCAAATTATTCATGGTGAGCCAGTGACCAATTCCACGACATAATCTGCGGCAGACAACGCAACCATTTAAAGAACAATCGTTG
This sequence comes from Lactiplantibacillus sp. YT640, assembly GCF_049745435.1. Taxonomy (NCBI): domain Bacteria; kingdom Bacillati; phylum Bacillota; class Bacilli; order Lactobacillales; family Lactobacillaceae; genus Lactiplantibacillus; species Lactiplantibacillus sp. YT640. Next base: position 29,969 of record NZ_JBMNVY010000007.1, on the reverse strand, counting down.
CGTTGATAGGAATCAGTACTATTTACTTGTCACTTACTTGGCGACCACCAATGAATAAAGTCATACCGCAAAGACCAATTATGTACAACTAACTCGGACAAGAATGCCCGAGTTAGCAAACTGTGACTAAATAATCGTGGCAACACTGATTACGGCTGCCACTAAACCGATCGACCAAAAAACGATATCAATCTTCCACTCGCTCCAACCCTTCATCTCAAAGTGATGGTGAATTGGACTCATCAGGAAGATCCGTTTTCCCGTTAACTTGAACGAGGCGACTTGGAGGATAACTGAAGCCGTTTCAATGACAAAAATGATGCCAATCAAGAGGAGGGATAGTTCATGATGCAATAAGATCGATACTGCAGCTAAAGCACCACCGAGCGCTAATGATCCCATGTCACCCATAAAGATCTTGGCCGGTTTGTGATTATACACGAAGAAACCTAATAGTGACCCCACGACGGCCAAACAGAATAACATCACATTATACTGATTTTGAGCGTAAGCAATCACGGCATACGCACCAAAGGCAATCGTGGCCTGACCAGCAACTAATCCGTCCAACCCATCCGTTAAGTTGACGGCATTTGAGAAGCCCACTAACCAGATGATGGCGAAGAGCATGTACCAAATTCCCAGCGACCAGACCCCCAAACCTGGAATCCTAAGTGCCATTGGCAAATGTTCATGTTGATAGACCAACGTTAAAATTACTGCCCCAATGACTTGACCAAGTAATTTTTGCCAAGCCTTTAAACCTTCGTTTTGTTTACGCCAAAGCTTGATACTATCATCCCAAAAACCAAGTGCACCGTATAAGACCAGGATAAACATCAAAATCCAGGTGGTTGGTTGTAGCTGATGTTGCCACCCACCGACCCATAACGTGGTGACTAAGATTGCGATAATGAACAGTAGGCCCCCCATAGTTGGCGTCCCAGATTTTTTCTCATGCCACTTAGGACCTTCCTCACGAATCATCTGTCCTTCTTTGCGGGCGCGGAAATACCGAATAAGTGACGGCATTAACGCAAACACAATAATAAAACCACTAATTAGGGTTGCACCCCACACTAATAAACTCACAACAATTCTCCATTCTAAGACTTGATAACTACTTCAGTGTCACACTAATTGCCTGCTTAGCTTCGATCGGATTACCCGCAGTCACACTTTGCGTCTTGACGTAACCCGTCCCGCTAGTCGTGAGCTTAACGCCCGTCAACGTCGCAAAATCAGCCACTTCACTTGCCGACCATCCAGATAAGTTCGGCATATACATCTGCCCGTTGGTAACCAGAATGACGCGTTGACCACTTAAAACGACAGTGCCAGAAGAAATGGATTGCTTGACGACCCGACTACCCTTACCAACAACGACCACGTCAAGTCCCTGCTTCTTAGCAGCTTTCTTGGCCGCGCTAGTCGACTTACTCGTCAAATCTTTCATTTTGATCGTCGTCGCTTTAGTCTCACTCGCTTTTTGTTCTTCCAATGCCCGTTTCATCACGGTATCAAAAATCTCTGCCATGTCATCTGACGCGGAACTTCCGTTAAGTGTCGGTTGTTTCATCGTAATGTACATAATGTACTTCGGATTTTTAGCTGGCGCCATCCCGACGACCGAGTACAGATAGGTGTTGTCACCTTGCTCATACGTACTCCCGTTGCTGACCTGGGCAGTCCCAGTCTTAGCAGCAATGCGATACCCGCTGATCTTATATGATGAGCCAGTACCGTATGACTTATATACCACATCTTGCATATGATCCAACACCTTGCTGGCAGTCTTCGAACTGATTGGCTGGCTTACAACCTTCTTCTTACCCGTATAAACCGTTTTGTTGGTGTTAGGGTTAGTGATCTTGGAGATAAAGTACGGCTGTAACATCTTACCATGATTAGCAATCGCTGTGAATCCACGAAGCATCTGCATAGCGGTCACCTGAATCCCCTGACCAAAGGCCGTATCCGCTTGTTCGATTGGATACGTAAATTGAATTGAACCACTCTGCTCGTTGTCAAGACCACTATTAGTACTCTCACGCAACCCAAAGCGTTTAATGTACTTCAGCCAAGTCTTGGCCCCCATTGCTTGTTCTAGGTGGGCCATCGCCGTGTTACTTGAAAGGGCAAACCCCTTAGCATAGGTAATATTGCCCCACCCGCTCGTATTCCAATCAGGAACGGTATTATTACCGATCTTATATTCACCGGTTGGGACGGTTACATTAGCATTGTACTTACCGCTGTCGATCGCCGCTGCCATTGTAAAGACCTTCATCGTCGATCCTGGTTCATACGTGTCTTCAACCAACAAATTACGCCACATTTTAGATAGTCCGGTCTTTGTTTGCGCATTAAATGTCGGTCGCTGCGTCGTCGCCAGAATGGCACCAGTCTTCGCGTTCATCAACGTTGCTGTCATTGACTTAGGTGAGACCTTAGCGTTTACTTGTGAAACTTTAGTTTCCAGTAATGTCTGTAACTTACTATCGATGGTGGTATAAATATTATCCCCATCCTTAACCTTCTTACCAGTCTCAGTGCTACCTTGATATCCGCTCTTCGTAATCGTCTTGCGACCATCGGTTCCCGATAACTGCTTGTTAAAAGCCAACTCGATGCCCATCGACCCCGTTAACCGCGTCTGATCGGTATCCTTCTGACTCTTGGAGGTGGTCAGCCCAACCAAGTGGGAAGCAAACGTGCCGTTTGGGTAGAGCCGCGCTTCAGATTCAATAAAGTGCAGCCCAGCCACATTTTGGGCATCGATCTTTTCCTTAGTCGTCAGTGAAATATTCTTACCAGCCGTCCCAAATTCAATTTGGAACTTACCTGCGCCTTTTTGCAAGGTCGCGAGGGCTTTCTTATAGCTGATTGGCAAATACTTCGATAAGACACGCGCCGCCTTCGCATTATTTTTAACATACAGTGCCTTGCCACTAGCACTTTGCTGATTTTTCGCCATAATGGCGTAGACCGTGTACGTGCTAGTATCTTCAGCGATTGGGTCACCGTTGGCCGTATAAATAGTCCCACGTTTGGCCGTGATGGTCTGGTCTTCCGTATAAAGTTTCTTGGTGGCCTCGACCAGATTGACCCCGTTGACGTGGCGCACAATCGCGATATATGAAAAACGAATGATCAAAACACCAAAGACGGCAATCGCGCCAAAAAATAGCCATTGGCCAAAAATTCTACGATTTTGTTTTGGTGACCGTTTCGAAGTCATTCGTTGTTTGTTCTTATTCATTTGTAAACATTCCTTATGCTACCGTTGTTCAGCGATAACCCGTACTGCTTAGCAATTTTATTTAAACGGCTCCGACTTGAAAGTTCACTGATTTCTTGTGCGGCCGACGTATTTTTTGCCTGCACTTTTGTGACTTTCGTTTGCACCGTCTGTAACTGACTTTGTGCGTTACTCGTTGCAATGTTCGTTGAAACTAACATAATGGCTAATCCAAACACCACCAAACTCAAACCAACACACAATACTTTTTCAAATAATGAAAAAGCAACTCGCTGCGTCTTGATGGACGGATTCGGGGTCACAACGGTTTTTGTTTTATGTACCGGGGTGGTTGCGCCAGGAGTTTGCTGTGGCAACTCCCGCGCTAATCCATTTTGGGCCATTTTAATCACTCCTTTAATTATTCCTGAATATTATTTATTCGTTATCTTTAAACGTTCGATGGCTCGTAACTTGGCGCTGCGAGCACGACGATTAGCTTCGATTTCCGCATCGCTAGGCACGACCGGTTTACGACTGACTAAGCGGTAATCTGGTTGCATTTCAGCTGGGATAACTGGTAAACCAGGTGGCAGCTCCGGCAAATCGCTGTGCTCCTTAAAGATCGTCTTGACGAGACGATCTTCTAACGATTGGAATGTGATGACACTGACACGACCATGAACATTGATTAAATCAATCGCTTGTTCGAGCGAAGTCTCCAGTACGCCCAATTCGTTATTCACCGCAATTCGAATAGCCTGGAAAACCCGTTTAGCGGGATGACCACCCGTTCGCCGCGCTCTTGCTGGAATGGCATTCTTAATAATTTCGACCAATTGCCCCGTCGTCACGATCGGCTGAACCGCCCGTTCACGCTCAATCAACCGTGCGACTTGTTTAGAAAACTTCTCCTCACCATAGCGATAGAAAATACGAACCAAGTCCGCATAGGGCCAAGTATTGACAACTGTTTGAGCAGTTAATTTCTGACTCTGATCCATCCGCATATCTAACGGCGCATCATGTTGATACGAGAAGCCGCGGGCAGCATCATCAAATTGTGGCGACGAAACGCCGAGATCATAAACTACCCCGTCAACGTGGTCAAGGCCCCGAGCATCTAGTTCAGTCTTCAAGTTGGCAAAGTTACTTTTGATGAACGTGACCTGACCACGTTCAAGATAAGTCGCTAAGTTACTTTGGTTATAATCGATTGCGGTTTGATCCTGGTCAAAGCTATACAAGTGGCCTTCCGGACCTAACTGTTGCAAAATTTCACGAGAATGACCACCGCCACCTAACGTACAGTCCACGTAGATGCCATCCGGCCGGACGTTTAACGCGGCGATTGCTTCATGCAAAAGTACCGTTGTGTGTTCAAATGTTGCCACGCGTGCGCCCCCTTCCTAAATTATTATTGTTATTTAAAAATCAATCAAGTTTTCTGCAAGATCATCGAAGTTCGCTGCGGTCTCCGTCTCAAACTGTTGCCAGTGTTCGGCACCCCAGATTTCAAATCGGTCAGAAACTCCGACGATCACACATTGCTTTTCCAACTTTGCATATTGTCTCAAGGTTGCAGGTATCATGACCCGTCCCTGTTTGTCTAATTCACATTCAGCAGCAGCAGCATAGAAAAAACGGACAAACGCTCGCGCATCCTTGCGAGTTAGTGGTAAATCATCTAACTGTGCTTGAAGCGTTGCCCACCGTTCAGCGGGATAGCCAAAAATACAACCATCCATCCCACGAGTAATGACAAACGAAGTGCCCAATAGCTCACGAAACTTGGCAGGAATGATTAGTCGCCCTTTCGCATCTAAGGCATGTTCAAACTCTCCGAAAAACATCTTAGACGCCACGGCCAATCAACCCCTTTCATTAAACATAATTCAAGTCTACCACACCCCCCCACTTCCTACCACATCGTTTTGTTACTTTTCCAAATTGTTAACAAAATATCAAAAAAAGTCCCACCTAACGTTAGTTTCGTTAGGTGGGACTTAGTGGGGGACATTTTTACGATGTTAAAAAGAAGTGGCTGCCAAGTGCTAGGATATAGACGACGAGTGTCAATAATTCCGCTCCCCGCCAATAGAGCTTAAAAAAGCGCCAGTAAAGGATTTCTCCGCGTTCAACAGCTTCAATCAGTGTTAAACCGATCCCCAAAATCATTAGGGACAACACTTCGTACGGTGCCAGCGAACTATCCGTTGCTTGCAGTGTCAGAAAGTGGGTGAAAACAATTAAAAATGGCGGCCAAAAATCCAACAATCTTAATCCATGTGGCCAAACGCGGTGTGCAACCCGTTTAGCACCTAAAATGATCATCGAGATGGCGGCTAAAAATACCAGCTGCCCATACCAAGTGGTCCATAAATCTCGCATATGCGTACTTGCCTCCCCATTAGTGTCGGGTTAAATTATAGAGATTATCGTTAAACTTTTCAATCATCTGTGACAGCCCTATAATAAACATAAACTATTACTGGAGGGATGACCGTTGTTACAATACTTTACCACTGGTAAAAATGGCCTTTTGACTACGCCGAACGACCATCACGATCAGCCATACTGGATCAACGTTGAACGCCCGACCTCAACTGAAATCGACCAACTGGTCACACAATTTGATCTTCCCAAAGATTACTTAACTGCCATCCTCGACGATGCGGAGGTTTCACGAGCCGAGCAATTATCAACCACGCAATCCAGTCAACCAATCTTAATCGTGATGCAGTATCCCAAACTCACGACGAGTAAGCTGGGGTACCTTGAATTTCAAGTCTATCCCTTCGCCTTGATTTTAGTGGATCAAGTGGTCATCACCGTCAGTAATTACCCGGCTAGTTTTATTCAAGACTTTGTGATGGACCCGGCCTCGTCTAAGCTAAGTCTGGATAATCACGAAGATTTTGTGCTGACTATCATGTGGTACATCGAGCACAGTTTTGTGACCGCACTCGAATTGATCAACCAACGGACAAGCGCCCTGGAAAGCCGTTTGAACCAAGCTACTCACAACGTGGAACTCTTTACCATTATGGCTTACCAAAAATCCTTGATTCGTTTTAAGGCCGCCCTTAATCAGAACACACCCACGCTTGACGCGGTTGAAACTTCGATCACCCATTTCAACGCACCTAATCACCAATCACTCACCGATGATATTAAGATTGAGACCCAGCAAGCGAGTGACATGGCTGAAACGACCAATCAGATTTTGCAGCAATATAGTCAATTAGTGGGTTCAGTAATTTCCAATAATTTGAATGATGTCATGAAATTTCTGACCTCACTCACGATGGTGTTGACGATTCCAACGATTATCGGTGGAATCTATGGCATGAACGTCAAATTACCTGGTGCCGGTCTCGTCCACGCTTTCACTTGGCTGATGCTAGGAACGATTATTCTTTGCATTATTAGTATCGAATATTTACGAAACCATGACTATTTTTAATTTCAATTGAAAAAAAACTGATTCCACGTTAAACTATGAAAGAATTACTCGTAAAGTGTGGTGCATACAAACATAATGAAGAAAAAATCAACTTTTCAAAAAATTACGATGGTCGTTATCTGGTTAATGATCATTTCTACCATTGGGTCATTGGTGCTTACCGCCTTATCTGGGTTAGGTTTACTAACCTTCTAGGTTAAACACCTTGCGAACCACGAATGGTTGCAATACTTACCAAGAAAAAAGTTACGCTTGCTCACAACAAGCGTAACTTTTTTTATTACTGGTGGATCACTCAGCCATGGTCGGCAAGCCTAGCCACCAACTTCTGAGACAATGTGAATTAAAAAAATCACGCATTTGTCTCTGAAAAAGGTTCCAACCGTTAGTCAAATCTGGCTAACGATTGGAACCTTTACTTTAACGTCGATTATTCAATCGTATCGGCAGCGCCACCATGTGAAGTCATGCCATTCAAATGATGCCCACCAGTCTTACTGGACGCTAAGCGTCATTACCCGACGCGGGCGCTTCGTCAGCCGATTTTTGGCGGTAAACCTTACGTGGCTTACTCCCCTCCGAAGGGCCCACCACGCCGCGTTCCTCCATTTCGTCGACGATCCGTGCTGCCCGGTTATACCCGATACGGAAGCGTCGTTGGAGCATCGAGACACTGGCGGACTGTTGATCAGTCACCAATTCAACGGCTTCGGCATAATACTCATCCTCACCGTCATGAGGGTCCCCACTACCAGCGGCATCCGTCTCGTCATCCTTGACCAGCATACTATCGTCATAATCAGCCGTCTGTTGGGCTTTGATAAAGTTGACAACTTCTTCAACATCATGGTCAGAAATATAAGCACCCTGCACGCGCAGTGGCTTATTCATGCCCATTGGCTGATACAGCATGTCCCCACGACCAAGTAGCTTTTCAGCACCGTTACTATCAATAATTGTCCGCGAATCCGTCCCACTTGAAACGGCAAATGCCATCCGTGACGGTACATTGGCTTTAATTAATCCGGTAATAACATCTACCGACGGCCGTTGTGTTGCCAAGATCATATGAATACCGGCCGCCCGGGCCATTTGACCCAAGCGAATAATGGCATCCTCCACTTCGCTCGAAGTGACCATCATTAAATCGGCTAATTCATCGACGACCACCACAATGTATGGTAAGACGGGCCGTGACTGCCCATCAGCCGCATTTTGTTGACGGATATATTGGTTGTACCCCTGCATGTTACGCTGCTTGGAATCCGCGAACAATTCATAGCGTCGCTCCATCTCGGCAACGACCTTATGCAACGCCCGGGCCGCCTTCTTCGGTTCCGTGACTACGGGCGTCAACAGATGTGGAATCCCATTGTAAACCCCTAATTCAACCTTTTTAGGGTCAATCAGCATAAACTTAACTTGACTTGGTTTCGTGTTCATCAGTAGCCCCGTGATCATCACGTTAATGGCAACCGACTTCCCACTCCCAGTTGAACCAGCAATCAGTAGGTGCGGCATTTTAGACAAGTCGGCAACGACTAAATTACCAGAAACATCACGGCCGAGCGGTACGGCCAACGGTTTGGTCGGGTGCGCTGGTTGGGCCTCAACGATATCCCGAAATGACACTGTTGAAATCTGTTTATTTGGCACTTCGATTCCAATCAATGATTTACCGGGAATGGGCGCTTCGATTCGAAGATCCTTCGCTGCCAGCGCCAACGCTAAGTCGTCCGCTAAATTGACGACCTTGCTGACCTTGACCCCAACAGCTGGATGTAACTCATACTTCGTTACGGATGGCCCTAAGCTGACATTCTTCACTTCAACTTGAACACCGAAACTCGCCAACGTGGTTGTTAGCTTCTGCGAGTTACTCTCAATCGTTGCGTACTCAGCACTCTGATCCGTTTTTGGAATCTTCGTCAATAGTGTTGACTCTGGCAACTGGTAGTCCGCATCATCCATCACTTCAGTCCCTTGGAGTTCTTGTTCATGATCAACCGTAGCAGCTGAAGTTGGGGATTTTATGGGCGAGGCTTCACGATCACTAGCCACCGTGATATTCAAGTCGGCAGGCGAGCTCGTAACTGCACTGGCTGCTGAGTCCGGCGCCGAAGTCCCGCTCGTTGTCTCAGCAGGGGCTGCTGACTGTGGTACGGTTGACGTTGGCTGCTTCTCAGTACTTGCCGCTTGATTGGCGCGCACTTGTTGGTGAACCCGCCAACGGGCAATTTGAACCCGGAGCACGTGCGTCAGCCATTCATAACCGGATCGCAGTTGCTGGCCCAATTGCATCAAGGCCTGACGCAACGCTTGCATCGTCTTATGGAACGGCAAATCAAAGGTAATGTAGATACTGGCAACCATCAGGATCAGTGCGATCAAAATTGTCCCGACATTAGCCAATAGTGGATAAGTGACACTATAGCCAGCAGCGCCGACTAATCCGCCACCAAGATTACTGGCCATGCCCCCCTTGGCAAAATCATTTTTGATCAGATTCCACGTCAACGACCAAAAATCGGTATGGTGATTCAATTGATTAAACATCGGGATCTCTAATAGCAATAAGTAACTGAAGAAAAACAAGTTACCACCGACCCACCACCGCCAAGTCAGTCGTGGCCACCGACCAAAAATCATCAAATATCCCATGACGAGGAGTGTTAGCCCGGCAAAAATCTGGTAGGCATTCCCAGCAATGGCTCGGAAAAACTCTGCGAATACCATGCCCACTAACCCCACCTTCAATAAGGCGAGAATCGTGACCAATAGTCCAATCAGGCCAATGACATTCCCCGTCATCTGCCGCTTAGCCGCAACCGTCGGCTTCTTCTTGCGCGTCGAGGTCCGGCGCTTTTTTGTTGTTGCTTGTCTACGCGCCACGCTTCGTTCATCCTTTCTCAATTAATACTGTCTTCATTATAACAAACTCAAGTTCCCCCGTCCCCATCAAAAAACGCACCCTAACGTTTAGCGCTAGTGCACGTTCTGTTGGTTACTTCAACTTATCATTTTCATAGTGGTGCGACCGTTCAAGGTTTGGGAATTGTTGTTGCCGCAGGGCTTCATAAATCACAATCGCAGCCGAATTCGATAAATTCAAGGCTCGAATATGTGAATCATCTTGGGGAATCCGAATGGCCTTTTCGGGATATTTGCGCATAAATGGTTCTGGTAACCCCGTCGTTTCCTTACCAAATAAGAAATAGTGATCCTTACCCGTATCACTATAATCAACATCCGTATAGTCATGTTCAGCAAACTTAGACACTAAGTACAACTGATTTAAATCAGGAATACTAGCTAAAAAATCTTGCAAGTCAGCATGATAAGTAATATCGACACTATCCCAGTAGTCCAAGCCAGCCCGTTTTAAGTGCTTATCATCAATTTTGAAGCCCAACGGTTCAATCAGATGCAAGGCCGTATCCGTTCCGGCACACGTCCTGGCAATATTACCAGTATTCGCTGGCATTAACGGTTCAAATAACGCAATGTGATTTGTCAAAATAATCGTCCTCATTCATATTAGTCTCTACGCCATGTTCATTCATAGCAATCCTATTAATCATACCATGTCTATGGTTCAACAGCGAACTTTGAAACTAAAAAACGCTTTGTTCGCATTCTTAACCAATCTTTCCTATACTAATCACCGTACGCGCCGGAGGGCGGAACAGGACGCACACTGGCTGACGAACACCAATCTAAACCTGACACGTTGTCATCATGATTCATGCCGGATTAACACGTACAAGGCAGCATTCGAATCATTTTATAACTCGAGGAGGAATTATCTATGAAAATTATGATTATTGGCGCAACCGGAATGGCTGGCTCAGCCATCACCAAACTAGCACTTGAACGGAACCACACCGTCGTGGCCATCGGACGTTCTGAAGAAAAGCTAGCCGCTCTACCGGCTAACCCAAATTTGCAGACCAAAGCTAAAGACGCTTTCGATCTCACACTATCTGAGCTACAGGCGGTTGACGTGGTCATTGACGCAATGGCGACTAGTCCTGATAAGGCTTACCGACACGTGGATCTGGCAACTAAGCTGATTGCTCAGCTCCGCGAACAACAGCGGCCACGTCTCCTCTTCATCTTAGGGGCCGGTAGTTTAACAACTGGTGATGATCAACACCTCTTCGTGCACGACATTGAAAGTAATCCCGCCAATGCTGCCTTCGTCGCTATTCCGCAAAACCAACTGGCCGAACTGACCTTCTTACGAACCGTCACCAACGTCGATTGGGTTGGAATTTCCCCGGCCGCCAATTTCACAGCAGGTCCTGCTACCCCGGCCCAGTACGGCCATGACACATTACTGACGAACACTACTGGTGAATCAGTGACCAATAGTGGCACGATGGCGGTAGCCGTTTTAAACGAACTGGAAACGCCCAAACATCATCAAGAACGCTTTACAGTCGCTAACCAGTAAACGTCTTGCCTAGCAGCGCTAAAATATCGAGTGGCAGCCAAACCACAAGCCGAGCGCTACTTGAGCAATTTAGTTAACTGTGACGCGCTTTAAATAAGACCAATTAATCCCGCCAGAATCTGACGGGATTTTTGTGGCGTCGCAATTGCTGGCAGTATTTAACAGCTAAGTGCTGCCACCGCCCCATCTCTCCTCATTGCGACAGTCGTAGCCAACATTGTCACTAACCAGTTGGTTGCATTACACCGCCAGTTAACGCCCTCACCGACCTTTAATTAATTCTTCACCAAAGCATGCTAAACTATTGCCATGATTATTTGAAAGTGGGGATACCATGAATAACCGTTTATCAGGACGGAATTTACTCTTCATCGGCACCATGTTATTTGGACTATTTTTCGGTGCTGGTAACTTGATTTTTCCAATTTTTCTGGGCCAGCAAGCCGGCCAACACGTTGGTGCGGCCATTATCGGACTATTGATCACCGGGATTGGACTTCCATTACTAGGCGTGATCGGCATGGGGCTGACGCGCAGTCAGGGCGTATTTGACCTGGCAACAAACGTTAGCCGATCATACGCGTATGTCTTCACCGTACTGCTTTACTTTACCCTCGGGCCACTTTTTGCAATGCCACGATTAGCAACTACGGCCTTTCAGATTGGACTGGCCCCCTTCTTAACCACCAAATTACAACCCGTGGTGCTATTGGGCTTCTCCGTTGCTTTTTTCGTCGTCACTTGGTTACTGGCTCGTAATCCCGGTAAGATTATGACCTATGTTGGTAAGTGGCTGACACCCATCTTTTTGCTATTATTAGGTGCCTTAATGCTTGTCGCTATCATTAAGCCACTGGGATCACTTAACGTCGCGGCGAGTGGCGCCTATGTCAGCCATCCAGTTCTAACTGGTTTTACTGAAGGCTACAACACGATGGATGCGTTAGCCTCGCTAGCTTTTGGCATCGTCGTGATTGATGTGATTCGCGACCTCGGTGTCCGTGATCCGGGGCAAATCGCAACTGATACCATTAAAGCAGGCCTAATCAGCATGAGTTTAATGGCAGTCATCTATGGTCTGCTGGCGATTATGGGTACCATGAGCTTAGGTCGCTTTTCTCCAGCTGCCAATGGGGGGATTACCTTAGCTCAAATTGCCGATGCCTACTTTGGCCGATTCGGTAATGTTTTACTAGCTCTAATTGTCATCATCGCTTGCTTAAAAACTGCCATTGGCCTCACTTCTGCTTTCGGTGATACGTTGCATGGCATGTTTCCTAAGATTTCCTACCATTGGCTGATCACCATCGCTTGTCTCATTCCAGCCATTCTTGCTAACGTTGGGCTAACTGAAATGATTACTTATTCAACCCCAGTGCTGATGTTTCTCTACCCGCTCGCAATCGTGTTAATCATACTGGCAGTACTGGCACCATGGCTTGGGATGTCCCGCTGGTTATATGGAATGACAACTGTCTGGACCATGATTCCGGCCATTCTTGCCGGCATTAACGCTATGCCATCCGCCTGGGTACAAGCATCCTGGTTGCAAGCTTTGCTTCATCTCAACGCGTGGCTACCGCTTGCCAATCTAGGGTTAGGCTGGAGTGTACCCGCACTGCTAGGTTTTGGTTTAGGGTGGTTGATCAGCCGTAAACAACCATCTGCTTCTAAATTGCATTAATATAGCGTCACATATAAAATAGCGGACCTTCTGATAGCCATCCACGACTTTTCAGAAGGTCCGCTTTAAATTACGAGAGCCATGCCAATTGACTGGTTGCCATTGAACCTCACCGGTGAATCATGGCATTATTCAGGACTGGTATGAATGCAATAGCAACACATGGTCACACCTCACCGTCAGCTTTTGAAGACACAAAAAAACGTAGTATTTCGGTGTGGGCACGGCGAAACGCTACGTTAATGAAGTACAACTCGGTAGTCACCAACGACATGTCGATGTTAACTACCAAACGATTTCTCAAAGGTTATCTTAACACCGGCGTTTCAATCATGCAAGCACCCGCGCTAACCTTTTTGCATCGTTAATAAACTCACATCAACGGTAATCTTAGTTAACTCCTGCCGTTTAGCGGTTGCGAGCTGCTCAGCATCCGCACCCCAGTGCAGCGGTGTCATGACTAATAAGTCGTTAAAGTCAATGTTATCAAGCGCAACTTGGTATTGAATTCGTTGCCGCTTAGCAGTGGGATAGTGCTGGGCAAACAGATCTAACACCCGTTGATTATCATACTGATACTGTCGATCAGTCGGTTTAAATAGTAAATGACGCAGTTCAACTAAGTACTCAGGATTTGGCACGATCTTCAATAACTGTCCACCGGGCGCAAGGACCCGTTCAAACTCTTGGTAAGCGGATGGTGAGAAGACATCCATAATGGCCGTGAATGCCCCATCGGTAAAGGGTAATTGGGCCAAATCGGCCACACAATAATAAGCAGTCGTCGTCAATTGGGTCGCTAAGTTAACCCCATCCTTACTAATGTCAAAACCAATCCCCACGTCTTCAGAATTGGCATGCATTGTCAACAAATCAGCTAGGGGGGTGCCTTCACCGCTACCAATATCTAAGATTCGTTGCGCCGTTTTTGGCAATGCCGCATTAATGGCTTGGACAATGGGGCCGAAAAAACCAGCTTGCAAAACTCGGCGCCGCGCTGCCAGCATGTTAGCATCGTACTCGCTAGCGACTTGATGCGTTAGAAAATACAACGTCCCTTTTTTTGAAAAATCTACTTGATGCCCATTAGGACAACATAAGCTGTGGCCGTCAATTGTCACGTATGCTTGATTACAAACTAAGCATCGAAAGCGATCGATATTTGCCTGAACAAACTGGATGCCGCGGTCAATTTTTTTCACAGGTGTCACCTTACCTTGGTTAATTTTATCATTAGGCGTCCCATATCCAAGCGATGCTTTCCAGCTTACCTGAAACTATGGATTCACGATGACAACATCGTGTAAAGGACGTATGTTCAATCATACCATATCGGGGCGGACAAAATAGTAGCTGTTACGATTTAGGTGTGGTATCTTATTAACTGTTCTAAAGGCTGACTTAAATTGTCAAAATGAATTTGCTACCGAATGGCATGAATTTAATGACATAAAGGAGACTCATTCAGATGGCAAAGAAATCAAAAATTGCGAAAGAAAAACGCATCGAAGCAACCGTGGCTAAGTATGCCGAACGACGCCAAGCACTTAAAGCTGCTGGCAACTATACCGAATTGGCAAAATTACCACGTAATGCTTCACCCGTGCGTATTCATCGGCGCGACTCACTTGACGGTCGACCACATGCTTACCTACGTAAGTTCGGCATGTCGCGCCTTAACTTTCGTCGCTTAGCGCACGCTGGTCAAATTCCAGGTGTTAAAAAAGCAAGCTGGTAAAGTGACAACTGGCGTGATATTCACTAATGATTAGTAACATCACCATTCAGTTAAATTAAAAAGGTTCCACAGAATTGTCATCAGACTTCTGTGGAACCTTTTTAATTTGGCGTTATTGGTTTAATCGCGTTTCAGCGCCATCTGAGTAGCCAACAATTACCTTACTTGTTAGTTTGATCAGTTGATGGGGTTGCTTCAGCCTCATACAATCCCGAAGACCGTCGATACCAGTCAAACAGATGTGTCCACAAAACTTTCAAGATCGCATAGCCTGGAATCCCGAAAATAACCCCCATCAACCCGAAGATTTTACCAGCCGCTAATAGGACGACTAAAATCGTAATCGGATGAATAGCTAAGCTACTCCCTAAGACTAACGGTGAGATAAAGCGGCCTTCAATCGTTTGTTCAATGACGAAGACAATCAGAACTTGGACCAACATCCATGGTGAGGTGACTAACGCAATGACCACTGAAGGCACCATTGCGAGAAAAGACCCTAAATATGGAATCAAATTTAAGATTCCAGCCGCAATTCCCAACGTCAGCGCAAATTTCAAGCCAATAATACTGTAACCAACCGCAAACATCACGGCAACAAAGAACGCCACGGTCAATTGACCACGAATATAATTACTGACCTGTGAATTGATTTCTGTCAAAACTTCTAAGAATCCTGAGCGCGCTTTGGTAGGTACAAACTTAGCCATATACTTCGGTAGTTGATGACCATCGCGCAATAGGTAAAAAAGAATAAACGGCATTGTTATCAACCCAATGATGACGGTCGTTACGGTACTAAATACGCCTGTAAGTGAAGTCACCGTCCCGGTCAAATACTTCGAAAAGCGGCCACTCACTAGCTTACTGAGATCCGTGTTCCAACTTTCAAGTTGGTCACGGATACTACTGAGTTGCGGATCATTGAGCCAGCGATTAACTTCAGTACTGGCATTTTTCCAATAATTGGGCCAGTCATTGATAATTGATAAAGTTTGATCGCGAATCGTTGGGATAATCGCAATAATGCCTAACGCCAACAGCGCGACAACCACAATAAACAAACCAATGATCGTCCAGGTTCGTCGTACGCGAAAACGCTTTTCTAGCCAGTCAACAAGTGGATTAAGCAAGTAGTACAGCACACCGGCCAAAATAATCGGCAAACCCACGATGCTAAAAAATTGCCGGACCGGATCTAATAGCCAATCGACTTGCTTGCCCATAAAGAAGATCGTCAATACTAATAAAATAACGACCAAAATCCGAATGAGCCGTTGCGCTGACCACCGTTGTTTCTGTGAATCAGGTTTCAAACAATCCCTCCTTCCTAAGCCTGATACGTAATAACGCTACCGACCTTGATTGTTGGTAACTGGTTTGGTGTCAAATAAATGCCGTTTTCCATTGGTTTGGCAGGTACTGGTTTGAAGTACAACGTCGCGTGCCCAATTGACGTTAAATTAGCTTCCACTAGTCCCCCTGCAAAGGCCACCGTATAAGTTTGTCGATCGATCGTAATGGTGCTACCAGCAACTAACGACAGACTCGCGATGGGCTGCTCAAATTTCTGAATCACCGCGATTTGCTGTAATGGTGCCGTGGCCGTTTCATCGAATAAAACTAAAATTGGTTCCTTGGAATCGATAGCATTCGCACCAATCGATTGTACTGTTGCAGTTATTGTCATATTGAGACCCCCATCGGTTAATTAATTGCTTTAATTGTAGCATAGTCCTAATCACAGACGCCAATTTGTCATCGCTTACACGGGCCATATCTATGCTATACTTGAATTATCTATCAAGGAGGTTTGTTATCATGCAAGAACGCATTTTATTCGGAACATATACGAAAAAAACAAGCCAAGGGATTTACCAAGGAACCCTTGACACCACTGCCAAAACCTTAACCAACGATGGCTTACTGGCAGCCACTCAAAATCCCACCTATTTGGCCCTCTCAGCTAAGGATTGCCTATACAGTGTCGATAAGGAAGATGACGAGGGCGGTATCGCTGCTTGGCAAATCGACGGGCAAACTGCTCACAAACTAAACACCGTTGTCGCACCTGGCACCCCACCAGCTTACGTTGCTGTCGATGAGGCCCGGCAACTCGTCTACAGTGCCAACTATCATAAGGGAACGGCCGAAGTCATGAAAATTGCTGCTGATGGCGCGCTGACTTTGACCGATACTGTTCAACATAGTGGCCATGGCCCTCGTCCTGAACAAGACGGCTCCCATATTCATTACACCGACCTCACGCCAGATAATCGCTTAGCCGTAATCGATTTAGGTAGCGATAAGGTCTATGTCTATAACGTCAGCGACGCCGGTCAGTTAAGTGAACAATCCCTGCTCACTATGGAAGCTGGCTTTGGACCACGTCACCTCGTGTTCAGTCCAGACGGCCAATACGCCTTCTTAGCTGGTGAATTATCGAGTCAGATTGCGAGCTTAAAATATGACGCCCAAACTGGTGCCTTTACGCAGCTTGGCATTGTGAAGACCATTCCTGCCGACTACACGGCGCACAACGGTGCCGCAGCCATCCGCTTAAGTCACGACGGTCATTTTCTCTACGTCTCCAATCGTGGCTACAATACGTTAGCTGTCTTTGCAGTAACCGCCGACGGTCATTTGACCCTGATTCAGCAAATCAGTACGGAAGGTGACTTCCCCCGTGATTTTGATTTAGATCCAACTGAAGCCTTTGTCGTGGTCGTTAATCAAAACACTGATAATGCCACTTTGTATGCACGCGACTTAACGAGTGGTAAACTAAGTCTATTACAAAAGGACGTTACTGTGCCTGAAGGCGTTTGCGTCCGTTTCTAGTAAAGGATGAAACTCATGTTATTAAAAGAAGTCTGTGTTGAAAATTACACTAACATTCCCGCAGCCATTGCGGCCGGTGCCAATCGGATCGAACTCAACGATAACCTATCCGTTGGCGGTACAACGGTCAGTCGTGGTGTAATGTCTGAGGCAGCCAAGTATACCAGTGAACATCACGTGCCCCTAGTGACCATGATTCGCCCCCGTGGTGGCAATTTCGTTTATAATGATACGGAATTAAAAATCATGGAAGCGGACCTGCTACAGGCTCAATCATTAGGTGTTGATGGTGTCGCATTTGGTGCTTTGACTGCGGATAATCAGCTTGACGAAGAAGCCTTAGCGTTATTAATTGGTGCAGCCGGTGGCATGTCGATCACCTTCCACATGGCTTTTGACGCCATCCCTGAAAATCAACAAGCCGCGGCAATTGACTGGTTAGTAGACCATGACGTCGATCGCATTTTGACACATGGCGGCCCACTTGATCAGCCGATTGCTGACTGTGTCCCCCACTTGCAAACGACGATCAAACAGGCCGCTGGCCGAATTCAGATCCTACCTGGTGGTGGCATTACCACTGCCAATGTCGCCGACATCACCACAACACTCGGCGTCAAACAGGCCCATGGGACCAAGATTATTAATTACTAAGAACTGCCAAAAAGGCGCATCTCATTTTTTGAGATGCGCCTTTTGATTGGCGAAGTAAACTAAAAAATTAGACCATTAATCACGGTTATTCAATGGTCTAATATTGGCACAAGCGCCCGCACTAAGCCAACTTGCCCTGAGCCCTCTTCCGCGAACAAATTGGTCATTGTCAACGCTGATCAATTGGCTCGTGTTCATCATCAATCATGCTAATTAGGATAAACATAAAACAGACCAAATCTTAATGGTCACTTTATGAATTGGCACGTTGATTATGAATAATTAAACGGTTAAGATCAGCCGGTAATGGTGCAAAGGTCGTGAGGGTCTGGCTAATGAATGGATCATCAAATTCCAGTTGCATGCAGTGCAGTGCTTGGCGCTGAATCCACGGGTCACGAGGACCGCCATAAAGGGCATCACCGATCAATGGATGACCGCTAGCTGCAAAGTGCACCCGAATCTGATGCGTTCGGCCGGTATGCAGCCGTACCCGGACGACTGTCATGTTACGCAGCCGCTTAACCACCCAGTACTCGGTTAAAGACGGCTTACCGTCGGGACGGGTCGTTCGTTTGATAAATGAATCAGCGGCACGACCAATGGGCGCATCTAGCCACCCGTGGTCAGTCGTCAATTCACCACTGACGACGGCTAAGTACATTTTGCGCATCGCATGGGCCTTCAATTGATGATCAATAATCGAATGGGCAAAATGGTGCTTAGCGAAGAGAACGATACCGCTCGTATCCCGATCCAAACGCGTGGTGATATGCACAACCTCATTATCATAATGGGCCGCTTGATAATAACCTTTTACCCGATTCGCTAAGGTATTGTCAGGTAAGGCATGCGCCGGTACTGAGGCCACTCCTGCTGGTTTATTCACAATCAGGTAGTCACGATCCTCATATAAGATATCGATCGGCAACGTCGAGACGCCTAAGTGGTCATTACCAATTTCAGCAGGTGTGACCATCGTCACAGTCTCACCGCCTGTCAGCATATGAATCGCTAATACCGGTCGTTCATCAACGAGAATTGCCCCACCATGAAACTTAACTTTTTTCAACAAACTACGTGTCACACCATGTTGTGCCAAGAGTGTCTTAACTTTCATCGGGTTCGTCTCATGGTTGATCCAAGTAAACCTCATTGCTCGTCCAACCCGATGAAGGATGTCCCGACCCGTTGCCAGAAGCGATTATGACGATGCTGAGCAAATGCAATTCGACGATTAGCAATTGAATAACGAATTTGTTCAATTGGCCGCGGCTGCGTATCCATTTGATCAGCTGTAAAGACAAAGTGTGACTGCTGTTGTGGCCGAATCGTTATTGTTTCATACGGCGCTACGATGACTGGCGAGCCTAATGTTCGGAAGACTCGGTTGTTGATCGACGCAATCTCGGCCATTTGTAAAGCGTCCAAGCGCGGATGAATGACAGCACCACCAACTGACTTATTATAAGCCGTCGAACCAGTTGGAGTGGAGACGCATAACCCATCGCCACGAAAACGTTCAAATAGTTCATCTTGAATATAAACATCGGCAACCATGGTACTCCCAAGCTTCTTAAGCGTTGACTCGTTCAACGCCAAATAATGATCAGTCGCATCCGTATCCGCATAAGTAATATCTACAGCTAGCAAGGGATAGGTCACACTCTGGCCGTTGTCTTCCAGTAAACCGTTGATCAGTTGGTCGATTTCATAATCTCGCCAGTCCGTATAGAAGCCTAAATGGCCAGTATGCACGCCAACAAAGCGAACTTGGTCAACCATGTGACTATAGTGGTGAAACGCCGCTAAAAGCGTCCCATCGCCTCCTACCGACAAAACAATGTCTGGGTGCTCATCATCAATTTCAAACCCGGCAGCCAGCAGTTTAGTATGTAACTCACCCGCTACTTTCTTGGTCTTGGCACTCGCATTTGCAAAAATCGTTACTTTCATGAATTTTGATCTTCCTTTGTCGTGTCAGGCTCATCGTTGCCCGGCCCCTTCCCATACGAGAACAAGCTCTGAGCTTCTTGAATTTCCTCACGAATTTCTGACATTTCTTTATCCAAACTAAAGGCGGCTTCCGCAGCCCGTTGTAATCGTTGACTCAAGTTTTCAGGGAAATCCCCTTGATATTTATAGTTAAGCGAATGTTCAATGGTCGCCCAGAAATTCATGGCAAGTGTCCGGACTTGGATTTCGGCCAAAATTTTCTTTTCACCACCGACCATTTGGACCGGATATTCAATCACGATATGATACGAACGGTAACCAGATGGCTTTTCATTACTAATGTAATCGCGTTCTTCCAGAATTGTCATATCCGTCCGTTTTCGCAATAAATCAACGACCTGATAGATATCCTCAACGAATTGACACATAATCCGCAAACCAGCAATATCCTGCATATCTTGTTCTAGGCGATCTTCTTGTACTTTACGTCGGGTCATCTTTTCCTTAATGCTATCAACGGGTTTGACCCGCCCCGTTACAAATTCAATCGGTTCATGCTGATTCAAATCACGAAATTGTTTGCGCATTCCCCGCAATTTAACTTTAAGCTCATCAACGGCTTGCTGATAAGGCAGTAAAAAATGATTCCAATCTTCCATCGGGGCACCTCCGTTTCAATCCATACCCTAAAATTTTACCATAAATCGTCGGAATAAAAAGTTAACGTTCTCGAGATTGAACCCTAAGTTCACTTTTTTTCCAAACTGTAATCCTAGAAACAAAATACTTTACGAATTTAGCAAATCGGTGCATGATTACGGGTGAAGGTTTAAGCTAAGTAACGAGTGATTTTCTGCATTAAAAAATTTATGAAATGAAAAACTTGCAAATACCTCGTTTGATTGGTATTCTGCACTATGACGCGAATAGAGAAAGTGGAGGAATTATAACGTGTTAGAAGTGTATTTATTTGTAAATCCGTTGGCAAACCAATGCGTACGTGATGAGCAAAACGTGTTACGGTTGGCAAACGACTCAGACAAGCAAATCCAATTTCAATTCGTACCATTACTCAATATTAATGTGATTCAACGGGCTCTAAAGTGCCAAGGAATCAAGGCATCCGACTGGCATGCTCAAAATCAACAGTCTCAAACATTGTACCGAGTTATTTTGGATTATAAAGCCGCCCTTTTTCAAGGCAAAAAACGGGGGCGTAACTTTTTAATTGCCTTGCAATCTGCAATGCTCAAGGCTGGTCAACACTATTCGGAAGAGCTCGTCAAAACGGTTGCAACTAACTGTCAGATTGACTTAGACATGTTCATGGAAGATCGGGACAGTGACTTGGCGAAACAGGCCTTTCATGCTGATCAGCGGCTTGCATCTGAAATGAACATTACCGAAGCATCGTCGGCCGTCGTTTTTGATTGCGACCAATATGATTATGGTGTCTTGCTAGAACATTTTAATTACACGACTCTTTTTGACTTAGTCAATGGCAATCTGGATCCTTTTCAAGATGCAACTCGGGCAACCAATGCCAGCTGTGCTAGCCTTGCCAACGCACAATTACACGTTTTATAATTCCAGTAATTGCAATTATTCAACTGGTCCTACCAGTCAAAAGCACCCGACGATCATTTTCGCCGGGTGCTTTTGACTGTATTTACCTTTTATAGCTGCCAGAATAAGCCTTCTGGACTCGGCAGCTAACACCCTAACTGATAAGCGGGTCAGGTCTAAAATAAGCGTCGGGACCGAACATCCTGACGCTCATTGTGCTTGCTTTTATAACTGGTTAATCTTGGGTGACCAACTGTTCAAATTCATTTAATCGTTCTTCAAATACCTCGAAAGCTGCATCAAGATAATCAGGCTTGGTCATATCAACTCCAGCTCGGTGCATGACATCGATTGGGAAAGCAGATGAACCAGCTTTCAAGTAACCGAGATAATCCGCAACAGCATCTGTCTGTTGCGTACTAATACGGTCAGCCAACGTTGAGGCCGCTGCAAAACCCGTGGCATACTGATAAACATAATAATTGTAATAAAAATGCGGGATACGGGACCATTCGTCGGCAATTTGCGGATCACTGACGACGGCGTCACCATAGTAGCGTTGGTTCAACTGCAAATAATGTTTTGACAAGCGATCGGCAGTCAAAGCCTGACCTTCTTGATCTTGCTCATGAAGCCACTGTTCAAACTCAGCAAATTGCGTCTGCCGGAAAACGGTGCCTTTAAATCCATCTAAGTAGTAATTCAAGACATACGCCCGCATTTTTGGATCTTGTTCAGTCGCTAAGAAATAGTTCGTCAACAAGTTTTCATTAGTCGTTGATGCAATTTCCGCCACGAAAATTGAATAGTCACCATACTGATAAGGCTGATGATGTGTCGTGAAGTAAGAGTGCATACTGTGTCCCATTTCGTGCACCAACGTATATAAATTATCAATATTATCCTGCCAGTTCAACAGCATGTATGGCGCGGTATCATACATTCCTGACGAATACGCCCCGCTACGTTTGCCTTGATTTTCCACCACATCAATCCACCGTGAAGCAAACGCTGTTTTGACGTGTTTGAGATAATCAGGACCCAAAATTTTGAGCGCTTGTAAAGCAGTTGCTTGAGCCTGCTGGTAGGAATAGTTGGTCGTCGGCTTGGGTGCCAATGGCGTGTACATATCATACATATGCAACTGATCAACTCCGAGCAGTTGTTTCCGTAACGCAACATACCGGTGCAATAAGTCCAAATGCTTGTCAACGGACGTGACTAAAGAATCGTAAACCGCCGTCGGAATCTGATTGGCAGCAAGTGCTGCCGTCCGCGCATCTGGATAATGATGAGCCTGGGCAACAAAATTGTGTACCTTGACTTGGCTAGCTAAAGTCGAAGCAAGTGTTCGCCGGAACTGGCCGTATACTTTATACAGTGCTTCAAACGCCTCTCGCCGAACAGCCGGATGAACGGACTCAAGTAACACCCCATAAATTCCTTGTGACAATTTGACAGGGTTGCCGTCGTCATCCTTTACCGTTGGAAATTGAAAGTCAGCGTTATTCAGTACACCAAAAGTTTTCGCAGAAGCACCAAAAATATCACTAGCGCCTGCGAGTAAAGCTTCTTCGCTTTCAGACAGAACGTGTCCCTTTTGCAACCGGATCGTATCCAACAAATGCCGATAATCACGTAAATCGACGTTTTCATCAAGGTACGTATCCAATTGGCCCGGCGTTAATTCCAAGATTGCTGGTTCGAACCAGGCAGTCGCTGCGGATACCTTGGCAGTCAAACTACTAGCTTGATCGTCTAAAGCCGCATTGGTACTATTGCCAGTATCCTGGTCACTTTTCAGACTTGCGTATACCGCCACTTTCTCTAACCGACGATACAGCGCTAAAACAGCCTGGATGCCAGCCAGCACCGTGTCGGCCGAGCTTGTAAACGTTTCTTTAAGCGCAGTGACGGTGGGGATTGCAGCTTTGACTTGTGCAATATCCGCCTCATACGCGGCCTGATCTGCATAAATGGGCGTCAAATCCCACGTCAGTTCTTCAGGAACGGCCGAACGGGTCGGCAATTGTTTGGTTACTACCATGCAAATTCCTCCAATTATTTCAATATAGCACTAGATTACCACAGATTGCGCCTATCGCGGTAGCATCTGTTCCGGAATCAATGTTTGCGCCATCGAAGCTGGCCGGAATTCACATGCCACTCAGTTTTCTGCCAGTTTATCACTTGCTGCTCGCTAAGCATCGTAATCATGGTCGTTATCAGTTGTTGTATTAACGTGCCTCGTGCTTGCAGGCAGGCACGCCGGGCAAGTAATGGCCGTAATTGGGCCCAGATCAATGCCTCTAATTGTGGCCCAGTAAGCCGTCCGGACTGTTGCCGCAGTGCAAAAAAGACGTGGGCGTGCCAGACCAGATATGGTCCCGATAACAGCGGTAGTTGCGGCACAGTGGGCATCGTCCACGTCGGTAACTGGGCAATCGTTCCCCCGCGTTGATAGC
This sequence comes from Lactiplantibacillus sp. YT640, assembly GCF_049745435.1. Classification (NCBI taxonomy): domain Bacteria; kingdom Bacillati; phylum Bacillota; class Bacilli; order Lactobacillales; family Lactobacillaceae; genus Lactiplantibacillus; species Lactiplantibacillus sp. YT640. The sequence goes on along the minus strand of NZ_JBMNVY010000007.1, from coordinate 5,902 downwards.
AAGCCACTTGTAACGCATCAAAACCACGTTGATGTCGAAGCCGTGCCAACATTAGCTGTTGATAATAATGCCGTAAATGCGTGTCCGGCAAAGTTGGGGTGTTAATTTTTGGAGCCAATTGGCGAAAATGTAACACCGACTGGCTGCGCGTATCCAGTCGAATCGTTTGATAGGTCAGCGGTTCCGTATCCAATGTCAAGACGTGATGCAATAAACGAACACTAGTACTTTGAGTGTCCAAAAAAAGTAGAAACAGGCCCCACCGTTGCTGGTACTGCAAAAACTTCAAAGCCTTGCTATTGAGGTGCAATTGTCGCTGATAGGGGCGTCCCAACAACCATAACACTTGATAGCCATGCTGACGATAGCCCTGCGTCCGAGCTGCGAGTCGCTCCACTGACAAGGGTGAACACTGAAATTCTAACGCGAGTGGTTGCGCTGTACCTCGTCGAACCAAGATATCCGGGCGCTGATGTATCTCTGGCAAACCAGCCTCTAAGCGCACCGTATAACCACTGGCAGCGAGCCAGGTCGCTAATTGTTGTTTACCACGAAGATGGTCCGTTGTTTCCCCTTCAGAGAAAGCATCACAATCCGTGGCATGGACGTGGGCAAAATGTGGCACGATCACTGCCCCCCGTTTCAATCGCACCGGCTGCACACATCCTGGACAGTAATATTCTATTTGGCGATCAGCCGTCGCCGCATTAACGAGTTGATGCTGGGCATCCATCGCGATCAACATGATGGTCCCTCCTTTCAACAACTAATTACGTCATTAAAGCCAATTCTCACGTAAACCCATCATCATTTATTGACCCCGAGCAGCACCCGTCTTTTGGCAAAGCGTCCGGCAGGCAGATTGTTTATCCGTGGATACAAAAAAGCCTTAACATTACGAATAAACGTTATGTTGAGGCAATTAACTGCTATTTAAAATAGTGCCGGATGGTTTCCAAAGCAGCATTAGACATGATCTTTTCACCATGTTCAAGTAGTACGTCAGCTGAAATATTAGCTAAATGGGCATATTCCAAGGCTACTGCGACATCATCTTTGATAGTGGCCGTTGATGATTGATCGACAAAGAAAACCAGTTCTAGATAATATTGGTCGCGATACTTGAATAAGTTAGACGCGAGTCCCTCTGGCCGGAATAATTGTGCCAATGAAACAAGATCCTCAAATTGATCGAATTTCAACACGTATTCCTTAGTTGGTGTATCAGGATCATCCAAATACGGATCGAGATCATTAGTGTCCTTAGTTGGATTATGTGCAATACCTTGTCCATCTTCAACCTGATTCGTATCCGTCTGCATCAGTTTACGCTTCAAATAATCTGAAACATCATCTTGTGAGTCGCTATCATCCGATTGGTCGGGTGACTGAGTTGCTTTAGCAATCGTATCTTGTAAATTATCACTGTTTTTGCTAATAAATAATTCTAAACCATTTCGGTTTGGTAATACTTGGAAAGTTACGGCATCATTGTCCTGAAATTGATGATCAACATCAACTTCCTCCAAGATGCTATAGAAGAAACTTTCAATTTGCTTATGATTCCCTAGTAAATCTAGTACGCGAATACCGCGTTCATTGAGATCATCATTTCCAATAACGACGCGAATCGTATCTTCGTTGATGCGTTCCATCTCCATTACAGATCCACCCCTTTCTAAGTGTCAAGGGCCATAATCACTATCACAATTCTAACTTATTTCAGTTTATTGTAAAGTAATCTATCTGAAAATACAAAAATTGGCCAATTAGTTAAGCTAACTAGCCAATGATAATCACATATTTGCTAATTGTTGTGCCCGTAATAATTCTAATGTCCGAATTTTGCGTGGCAAGAAGCGGCGAATCTCGTCCTCATTGTAACCAACTTGCAGCCGCTTCTCATCAAGCATAATTGGTCGACGTAACAGACTAGGATCATGAGTAATCATGTCAAACAATTCATTGAGTGACAAATCATTAATATCAACGTTCAGTTGTTGAAAGGCCTTTGAGCGAGTGGAAATAATTTCTTCCGTCCCTGATTCAGTCAGTTGTAGGATCTGCTTGATTTTTTCAATTGAAAGCGGTTCGGTAAACAGATTGTGTTCTTGAAAATCAATGTCGTGTGTCTGTAACCAAGCCTTGGCTTTGCGACATGAGGTACAACTTGGTGCGGTATATAAAATAACCATCCTGGGTCCTCCTTGGCATCGTTAATCAATTTTATAACATAATTCATTATACGCTACTCACTTTTAATTGTGAATAGGTTTAACAAAATTAATTCATTTAAAACTAATAATCTAAAATACAATTATTCGATATATGTATTTTTTCTATTGAATAAACCGCTTTTATAGTCATTCTTGTTATTAATTAATTCGTATACAATTTAATTATGACTTATGATATCAATAATCTATTAACGGTAAACTGACAGAAAAAGCTTAGCAAAATGATTTGCTAAGCCCTATCATACTAGCCAAGATTCAATTGTAAAAACTTTTGAGCAACTGTCACTTGAATGTCATTACCGGCGGCTGCTTGTGCTTCTTGTTGGAGTTGTGTAAATGAGACATCTTGTGGCAAGTGTGTGAGCAATAATTTTTTGACGCGGGCATATTTGGCAATTTTACCAGACTGTGCCGACGTCATATGCCACATTTTACCAGTTTTATCTGCGGCAAAATTCGTATCAGTCATCAATAACTGTGCCCCGGCTGCGAAAGTCGCTAATTCTGGCAAATAAGCCGTATCGGCGGAAAAGACAAGTTCTTGCCCCGTCGCTCGCTCGACCAACTTAACGGCATAGGCTGGAACTGGATGTTTAGTCGGTAAAAAGCTCACATCAAACGGCCCAATCTGATTGACAGCAGCCGGATCATAGGCCCGACCTTCTGTGGCATTCGCCCAGGTCAAGGCACCAAAGTTAAGTGGATCAGCGGTGTGCCCGTAAATCGGCAGCACGGGCGTCTTCCGTTCACCAGCACGCAACTGCCAGTAATATTGTAAGACCCCAACGTCCGCCGTATGATCGTGATGATAATGAGTTAGGAGCACACTATCGAGCTGTAAGGGGTCTAAAATCTCTTCTAAGGCGTTTAGCGCCCCAGACCCACAATCGAGCAATAAATGGTAATCACCGGCTGTAATCAGGTAAGAACTCGTACCCACGCCATCGTATGGATAACCACCATAGTAACCAAGAACTGTTAGTTTCATTATTGACCATCCCTTCATTTCTCTGTCCACTTCTATTTTAATATAGCACCAAGAAAAAATGAAACCAACAACTTAACATATTTTCAATTATTTTGAAAAACACGTATAATAATAGATGTAATAAATAAGGAGTGATATTGATGAGTGGAAAGATTGCAGCAACATTTGGGACACGTAAAATTCTAACCATGATCCAACAACAAAATGCTGATCGTGACTTGTTATTAATGCAGGCCAACGCCACTGAAGATCGCTATATGCTACTCGATTTAACCGGCGAAAAAACCGTTTTTTCAAGCCCCGTAACGTATGACGTTTTACTTTCAAAAGGATCAGCTGACTGGCATGGAATGACAAGTTTCATCTTCATTGATTTACCGGAAGAAGAACAAAAAGTCTTTAAATCTAAGTTTAGTAGTTTCCGACACGATTATAATAAGCCAGATGGGCTGAAACATTTTTGGATCTTACGTGAGTCCAAAAATAATTCAGCCTTCGTGATTGTCACAAATTGGCATAGCGACTCCGAATATGCTGTTTGGCTGCGAAGCGCTTCATTCAAGCCATTTGCCAAGTACATCACCTCAGATTACGGCTACCACGAAAGTCGCTATTCATTTGTACGTTCATTAAAATCATAATCATCCGGTATTGGATATTTCAAGTCGCTGCAGTGATTGAACTGCAACGACTTTTTTCATGAATATTACTTTTACTCAACACTGCTAAATCTCATCAGTTGATATATAAGCCTCGTTCACAACATCACATTGCAGTCAGAACCAACATATGTCCCGATCAGTGTGATCCTAAAGAATCTGCCGTCAGCTTTAGTTGAGCAATCGTGAGCCCAATCAGCCATCTGTTGAATGACACCCACCCTATTTACTGATTACAGTGCGCACCTCTTTAGGTGATCTCGTCAAACAGTTAATATTCTGAAAACACAAAAAAACGTCATTCATCAACGAATGACGTTTGTGACGGTCCGTACGAGACTCGAACTCGTGATCTCCTGCGTGACAGGCAGGCGTCCTAAACCAACTAGACCAACGGACCAATTGCGGGAGCAGGGTTTGAACCTGCGACCTTCGGGTTATGAGCCCGACGAGCTACCAGACTGCTCCATCCCGCGATAATATAATGACCCCTACGGGATTCGAACCCATGTTACTGCCGTGAAAGGGCAGTGTCTTAAACCACTTGACCAAGGGGTCATATTTTTAAATGGTACAACGGAGAAGGAGGGATTCGAACCCTCGCACCGCTTGCGCGATCTATACCCTTAGCAGGGGCACCTCTTCAGCCACTTGAGTACTTCTCCAAAATGGGCCTAAATGGACTTGAACCATCGACCTCACGCTTATCAGGCGTGCGCTCTAAACCAGCTGAGCTATAGGCCCAAAAAAAGCGGGTAACGAGAATCGGACTCGCGACAACAGCTTGGAAGGCTGTGGTTTTACCACTAAACTATACCCGCAGAATACAGATATGGCGCGGGACGGAATCGAACCGCCGACACATGGAGCTTCAATCCATTGCTCTACCGACTGAGCTACCGAGCCATTGTAGCCATTTAGAACTATTAACTTAACGGTCCGTACGAGACTCGAACTCGTGATCTCCTGCGTGACAGGCAGGCGTCCTAAACCAACTAGACCAACGGACCAAATTGCGGGAGCAGGGTTTGAACCTGCGACCTTCGGGTTATGAGCCCGACGAGCTACCAGACTGCTCCATCCCGCGATAATAAGGAGGATGAGAGATTCGAACTCTCGCGTGGTTTGACCCACCTGACGGTTTTCAAGACCGTTCCCTTCAGCCAGACTTGGGTAATCCTCCATATGATGTAACTAGGAAATGTCCACTATTAATAGTAGATGGACCTTGTAGGGCTCGAACCTACGACCGGACGGTTATGAGCCGTCTGCTCTAACCAACTGAGCTAAAGGTCCAAGCTCTAATTCCTATCGCGGCAGGGGGAATCGAACCCTCGACCTCCCGGGTATGAACCGGACGCTCTAGCCAGCTGAGCTACACCGCGATGTGTTAAATAATCGTATATGACTACTTAATCGGGAAAACAGGATTCGAACCTGCGACCCCCTGGTCCCAAACCAGGTGCTCTACCAAGCTGAGCTATTTCCCGTTATATGCACCCAGTAGGAGTCGAACCTACAACCTTCTGATTCGTAGTCAGACACTCTATCCAATTGCGCTATGGGTGCTTCATAAAAGTGCCGAGGACCGGGATCGAACCGGTACGGTTATCACTAACCGCAGGATTTTAAGTCCTGTGCGTCTGCCAATTCCGCCACCCCGGCAACACTTTGGAACAAAGCGGAAGACGGGATTCGAACCCGCGACCCCCACCATGGCAAGGTGATGTTCTACCACTGAACTACTTCCGCATAACTATTCAGTTAATGCCGACTAGAGGATTCGAACCTCCGACCCCCTGTTTACAAGACAGATGCTCTGCCAGCTGAGCTAAGTCGGCATGACGATTAACACAACTATAACATCATATCATGCTCAGTTACATAAATCAACAATAACTTTTGTGAAACTATTTAATTATGAGCCGTGAACAATGAGCCGTGACAGTCTCGAACTGTCGACCCTCTGATTAAAAGTCAGATGCTCTACCAACTGAGCTAACGGCTCATGATGGAGG
>NZ_JBMNVY010000069.1:0-4930 GCF_049745435.1 Lactiplantibacillus sp. YT640 | reverse complement strand
GTGGTGACTTCATTTTATAGGACTCAGGCTATGAGTTCTTTTTTATTTTTTTCTTACTTGTTGCACTTCAATTGTAAATTCGTCACCAATAATGCGTTATCCGATTGTTAATTCGACAAAACTGGGAACAATGATGAATGAGTTAGTCGTTGATGAGTTTTTAAATCAACCTGTGTTGGTTCCTGAACTTTCAGAACAACAAAAAATTGGATCATTCTTTAAACAACTAGATGGAACTATCACTCTTCATCAGCGTAAGCTTGAAAAACTCCAGGAACTAAAAAAAGGGTATCTACAAAAGATGTTTTGCTGAGCTTAATTTGATCAAATTTAGGATCCTATGAAACCCCATGACTTAATTTTTATTGTGCTTGGTCAACACTTAATTCACCTGTATAATGGATTACGCAGGAAGTTTTAAGGGCGGTGGCTGTCTTTTCCCTTGCGAGGTGAGGCCCATGGGAACATGGAATAATCTTCAGGAAGGTTTCACAGTCAATGAGCGTCTTCCAGACACTCTCGTTGATGTTGCTATTTGCAATGTTTATTTTAGCGTTGCTAACATACATCGACAAAAGGAACAAATAAAAAAGCCGCCCCGATTATAACTTTGGCGAGTTACGGGACGACAGTATCGTTTAGTTAACTAATGCCACCGCCTTTGAAGCGGCTTGCATGGGAAGTCTTGTTAGCGCAGGGCTTCCTTTTTATGTCTCCATTATAGCATGCCCTTTAAAAACTGGCTAACGTTTTAGACTTTGATCGGGTTCAGAATCTGGTTGTTTAATTTCTGGATTCTTTTTAGCAAATGCTTGCAGCTGTTTTTGCGTTCGATTACTGATTTTCTGGTGTACATCATTTAATTTATTTTTTAGTTCTGATTTTTGTTGTGGATTCGTTGCTTGCTGAACTTGTTGTTGCAAGCTTCGATAGGACTTATTAAGTGTTTGGGCTGATAGCTTTTTTAAATCATGCTCAGGCTCTTTTTGTGTTTCTTGTAAGCCTAATTGTTTGGTTAAGCCATCGCTAAGCTCAATCACTTTGTTGCTAACTTGCTGGATTTCACTTAAAGCACTATGGATCACAGCTGTATCTTTAGCCCAGGTAGCCACATAACCGAGCGAATAGTTACTGGTATCAACGCCAATATTTTGCATGGCAACATATGCGACCGCTTCGGCCTGGGTTTCCTGATAGGCTCGTGGCCGATCTTTAAAGGCTGATTTTAAGCCGTGTAGCTGGCTATGCGCATATTCGTGGTATAACGTCTTTAGTTTCAAAGCATTGTCGGGCTCATCGCCACCAATGACGATTTCATTAGTGCTGGGTTGAAAATACCCCTTAGCCCCATTTAGCGTCGCTAAAGGCACTTCACTGACTTTAAGGTCAGTTTGCTGGTTTAAATAATCTTTGAACGCGTTATATAAGCTTGTCACATTCTGATGATCGGCCAAATTTTCTTTGACAAAGTCTTTAGCACTTAACACTGGTTCACCGCTAGTTTGTGCCACATCAAAGACGGGTAGATAGCGATAACCGACAATGGCGCGCTCATCGGTGGTATCAAGATGCTTCTGCTCGGCTGGTGTTAGCTTCTTAATGATCGGAGCCGCAATCCGAATCGCTTTTGCGCCCCGGTTGACGGTGCGGTTAAAAGCCGTCTGCCATTGCTTAAAACCGGCGACTTGAGTGGCTTGAGGATTTTGCACATAAATTAAATCAATGTTTCTAGCGCTATAATGATGAAATTTAGCCAGGGTATTAAGATACTGTTTAAATCGGTCACTATCGGTTAATTTTAGGATTTGTTGTTCGGCTTGGGCGACTAATTGTGCTTTCCAGGCTTTAACGTCTGCTTTACTCGGCATTGTCTACCCCTCCTCATCTTCAAAAATATCATTCAATATAGGGGCTACGTTGATTTGAATCGGGGTCGTGCCATAAAGGGCAACGTAGCCATCGGCTAATTTTTGCCAGGCCACTTGATAATAAGACCCATTTCCAGTAATTTCTTTTAAATACTTATAGGCTCCTTTAGACTGCAAAACTGGTAATTCACTCCCAATGACTGTTAATTCGTTATCCATTTCATGATCTCCTTTGCTTTGTTAATCTCACCCGTTGTTCAGGTTTACTTTTAGGGTTGTAAAAGTGAACCTAAATGACGGGTTCACCAACCGGAACGTAGCGCAGGGCGGTAGGCAGGGTCTAATCAAAATCAAAACTTAATTTATGGCCGTCAAGCTTTAACTTGGCGTCAAACGACTTTCCTTTTTTGCTCTTGAAACCCTTTAATTTGCTGGTTTCACCCTTGGTAACTAACGCTTTAATTGCGGTCTTCCCGAGCGCCTTGCTACTCCATTTCTTGGGTAGGGTAAAGTCCTCGCCTTGCTTGGGTTTCACAATGTAAAACTTTTGTTTATTTATGACAGTTACTTGTGGTGTTTCTAAGAAGACCTCGTCGGACTTTTGTGCTTGCTGTTGGTGATTGATTTGTTGCTTAATGGCTGCACTGCCAGTTAATTGCGTGGGAACATCAGCAATCAATTTTGCCACGAACTTTTTGATTTGGTTCAAAAAGTTATCCGGGGTGCGTTCTTCGGTACTGATTTGTTGTAACGCTTGCTCCCATTTTGCTGTCATCTCTGGGCTAGTTAACAAGGGTTCGAGTTCAACCGCTTTACATAAAGTAATCCCCGCTTCACTGACGTGGAGCTTGTTCTTTTCAGTAACTAAATAGCCGCGCTTCTTTAACACTTCCAGCACATTTGCCCGGGTTGCACTCGTTCCAATGCCTTGCACATCTTTAAGAATCGCTTGGGCTTCTTCATCATCAAGTGTTTTACCGGCCGTCTTCATTGCCGTAATTAAGGTGCCTTCGGTAAAGGGCACCGGTGGTGTCGTTTCTTTTTGCGGTGTTTGCAGATTTGCTTGGACTTGATCGCCTTGGTGAACGAGCGGTAAAGTTGCTACTTCTTGCTGCTCGGTTTTGGTTTCATCAAATAAAGCTTGCCAGCCTTGCTTAGTTGGGACCTTACCGGTTGCTTTAAAATTGGCGTCACCAACTTGGGTAATAATGGTGGCTTCCTCGTACTCGTACGGATCAGCAAACATCGCTAACGTCGTTCTTAAAACCAAGTCATAGACTTGTTGCTGTAATTTAGGTAAGGCAGCTAATTGATCTTTCGTCGGGACGATTTTAGTCATGATAATGGCGTAGTGTTCTTCAACCTTCTTTCCATTAACATAGCGCTTATTCGGGGCGGTATTGGTTAAAGCGACTTGCTTAGAGACTAAACCCAGATACTTCGTCAGATTAGCCATTAAATACTCAAATTCTTCATCAGTGATATAAGCACAATCGGTGCGGGGATAACTGAGCAGTTTGTCTTCGTATAAGCTTTGAATAGCCGCTAAGGTTTGGCTGGCGCTGGCGTGATAACGTTTATTCATGGCACTTTGGAGACTAGATAGCGAGAATAGTTGGGGACTAGCTCGTTTTTTGCCTTGCTTTTGGACGTCCTTGATTAAACCGGACTGTGAGCCTTTCTGAACGTTTTTAGCTTGCATGAATGTTATTAGCCCTGTTTCGTCTTTAAATCGCTGATAGGGGTCTAATTTTGCGACGAATTTTTGCTGATTAGCAAGAATTTCAGCATTTAGTTCAAAATAGGGTTCCGGCTTAAAGTTTTTGATTGCCTGGTCTCTTTGATAGACCATACACAAGGCTGGCAGCTATAGGTAACTAATCGAGCACGCTCTACGCACCAAATTTTTATCAATATAAAATACATTATGGGCTACCATTCATACCAATTAACCAGTCGCTAATTTTGTGATTACAAGTGCATGCCCCCATCTTCATGCCGGTTTCGAGTTTGGTGTTGCCGTTGCTTTTTCGTCATTTCCCACTCAGTCTCCTTTAAACCTTGCGCCTGTTTTTGCCGTTCGTAATCTTCATCACGGGCATATAGGGCGGTCATGATTGCGTTACTAAAGGCCGTCTTTAAGTAGTAGCTTGGACTAACTGGCTTGTAATTTAGCGGTTGATAATGTCCAATATTTACTTTTCTATACTGGTCGTCCTTGGCTTGTTGCCCTTTTAACTGCTTTTGGATTTTCTCGATCTGACTGTTCTTAATCGTCGGATCGGCTTTGCATTCACCCAAAAAGAGTTGTTTAGTGCCATCATGCTTTAAAACCCGTTGTAAGTGATGATTTTCTAACTGATCTAAGCTAAGCTGTCCCGATAAATAAGCTAGTCCTTGTTGATGTTCTTGGGGACTGAACACCTGTGGTGGATTTGCTTGCCACTGTGCGATTGTTTCAACCTTGCATGGTTTTAAAGCTGGATCATAGTACATCACAGCTGTATAGGCCTGTTCCTGTTTAATCATTGGTAATTCATTAAAATCGCCGTTAGGAAAGGCTCTTCTTAAAACTTCCTGGTATTGGGTTTGAATAACTTGCTTCACAGCCATGATTGTTCGCAAATCTTTGACTGCGCAAGTAATCTTTTGCTGCTCGGTTGGTGAATACTTTTCTAGTAGACCTTGATCAACGTGTTCTAGACTTTCTAAGCTATCATCATGAATCATCAGCGTATATTTAAGCTCGATTTTGACTTCCTTTTCTTGTTGCATTAATAACTGCCAGCTGGTATATGGCCGCTTGGTAAAGGTCAATAATTGTCGGGTCAATAAATCATCACGAATATTCATTAAACGTTCGTTTAATTCACTGCCTTTGAAAATCGTTTGTTCACTATTAGTTTCTTTAATCAATTCCCGTCGTTCAGCCGCGGTTATCTGTTCAAAATCAAGCTCTGGATAAATTTTTTTAGTCGTGCGATCAACTACTTTATTTAAGAGTTCGTCTGCTTTTTTTAGTGAACTTTCTTGTTGGTTAATCGTCAATAATTGCTTAGTGA
>NZ_JBMNVY010000068.1:0-5069 GCF_049745435.1 Lactiplantibacillus sp. YT640 | reverse complement strand
GCAGCGATAATTTCTGTGGTAAGTTCATTCATGGGGAATGCCTCCTGTGATGTTTTCTGTGGTTACTAAATATCATAAGGGAAGGTATTCCCTATTTCTATACAATTCAGAAATCTTTTATGCATTTACACAAGATATTTTACGCTCTCTTACTTTTTCTAGTGCCTTGAGCATAATCAGAGACAATGTTTTTAGTTGCCCCTCTGTAATAATTCTAGCTAAGTCACTAAATGATAAGTCAGTACGCGTTTGTCTGACCAAAGAAAATCCTGTTCGACTTCAGATGTAGCAACTTCAGAATCTCTGGGAAACTCCTAACATAATAAAAATTATATTTATGATAAGAAGTTTTTCTTTTTACTACTATCCACTTTTAACTAAATTCGCTTCATTTTATAAGATTCTGTACAATCAAGCTAATTCTGTACCGTCTTTAATGATCTCTATACTAATTCTTGTTCAAATCTTTCCAATGCATCTTGCCAGGTTAGTATCTTATAACCAGTTGCTTTAGCCTTATCCAAATTCATCACTGAATGCTGTGGCCGGTAAGCCTTTTGTGGGAATTGTTCAGAAGTAACCGGCGCTACTTCCACATCAGTATCCTTCAAAATTTCCTTCGCAAAGTCATACCAAGTGGCTGTATTATCGTTACTTAATTGATAGGTCCCTGAAGCGGCTTCAGTTTTCACCAGGTGGGCCATAAATTCTGCTAATGTTCGCGTCCAGGTTGGTCGTCCAAGTTGATCATTGACGACTGTCAACTTGTCATGCGTCTTTGCTAAATTCTGCATTGTAAAGACAAAGTTATGCCCAAATTCACCGAAAACCCAGCTAGTCCGAACAATATAGTAATCAGCACCGCTATGACGAACGGCTTCTTCACCAGCCCACTTAGCACGCCCATACTCATTCTTGGGGTTGGCTGGATCATCTTCTAAATATTCACCTTTATTAGTACCATCAAAAATGTAGTCAGTAGAAACATAAACCAATTTAACATCCTGTTCAGCTGCTACTTGGGCTAAATTTTTTGTTCCATCAACATTGACCAGCCAATTGAGGGCTTTGCCTTCATCTTCGGCCTTATCAACTGCTGTGTAAGCTGCGCAATCATATAAGACCACAGGTTGTAGTTCCGCAACCTTAGCTTTGACTGCATCTAGGTTCGTGACATCCAATTCTTTTTTAGTCAGTGCATCAAATGCAATCCCTTGTTCATTTAATAGTCGTTGCAACTCATTCCCCAATTGACCATTGGCACCAACAATCATTACTTTTGACATTTAGAAACCTCCTCCTCTAGCATTTCACACTATTATTGCCCGTTCTTGGCGTAGTTTGATTCAACCTTGCTCTTATCTGCTTGCCACCAGTCTTGATGGTCAGTATACCAATCAATCGTTGCTTTCAAACCAGACCGGAAGTCAGTAAACTCTGGCTGCCAACCTAATTCCGTGCGCAACTTAGTTGAATCGATCGCATAACGTAAATCATGGCCGGGACGGTCCTTAACAACATCATAAGCATCTTTAGGCTGACACATTAATTCAAGAATCATTTCCAAGACGTCCTTATTGTTCATTTCGCCATCGGCACCAATCAGGTAAGTCTCGCCAATCTTACCTTTGGTTAAAATATCCCAAACGGCCGCAGAATGGTCGTTCGTGTGAATCCAGTCACGAACGTTTTTACCACTACCATATAATTTTGGCCGAATCCCACTTAAAATATTGGTAATTTGGCGTGGAATAAATTTCTCAATATATTGATAAGGGCCATAGTTATTTGAACAGTTCGAAATGGTGGCTTGTAAGCCAAACGAACGTACCCAAGCCCGAACTAAAAGATCACTGCTGGCCTTAGACGAAGAGTATGGACTGGAAGGCCTATAACGACTAGTTGGTGTAAACTTCTCGCCAACACCCTCACCATGGCCCGGTAAGTCTTCCCGTAATGGTAAATCACCGTATACTTCATCAGTGGAAACATGGTGGAAGCGTTTATTAAACTTATGTGCGGACTGGATCAGCGTATAAGTCCCGATAATATTCGTTTCGATGAATGGCCATGGATCCTTTAATGAATTATCATTATGGCTTTCAGCGGCGTAATGGACAACCGCGTCAGTTTGTTGCATTAATTCATCAACCAAGGGCGCGTCACAAATGTCACCCACAACTAATTTGACCCGGTCGCCTAGAATTTCTTCCAAGTTGGCCCGATTACCAGCATAAGTTAACTTATCTAACACGGTAATCTTGACTTCGGGATGATGATTATAAACATAGTGAACAAAGTTAGAACCAATAAAGCCGGCACCACCGGTAACTAATAAGTTTTCCATAACGTCTCCTTAAATTTCGCCGTAAACAAACGGATTATTCTGTTCAAATTCTTTGAAAGTCTGTTGTTTGGCATCCTTATCAGAAGTCATAGCTTGATCATAGTCAATAGGCCAGTTAATATTTAAATCTTTATCCATAAAGGTAATACCACCGTCGGCTTCAGCGTTGTAGTAGTTATCACACTTGTATAAGAAATTAACATTATCAGTCAATGTCACAAAGCCATGGGCAAAACCACGGGGGACTAACAATTGACGATGGTTACTTTCAGAGATAATATAGCCCTCCCATTCCCCGTACGTAGGCGAGCCAGCACGAACGTCCACAATAACATCAAGTACGGCACCAGTCACTACGCGAATTAATTTAGTTTGCGCTGCCTTGCCACGTTGAAAATGCAGTCCCCGCAAAACACCCGCTTCCGCTGACAATGATTGATTATCCTGAATGAAATCAAAATCAATGCCAGCTTCTTTGAAATCACGGTCAGAGTAAGTTTCCGTAAAGAACCCCCGCTTATCACCAAAAACTGCTGGTTCAATAATCTTAACATCTTGTAATTTAGTCGTTATTACCTTTAATTTGCCCAAAATTTAAGCCCTCCCAATTAATCTTAATAAGTATTGACCGTAATCATTCTTCTTTAATGGTTGCGCCAATTCATACACTTTATCAGCATCAATATAACCCATTCGATACGCCACTTCTTCTAAGCAAGCCACTTTTAAGTTCTGGCGTTTTTGCACGGTTGCGATAAAACTACTTGCTTCTTGTAATGAGTCATGGGTCCCAGTATCAAGCCAAGCAAAACCACGGCCCATGAGTTCAACATCTAACTCATTATGTTCTAAGTAAACTTTGTTGATATCCGTAATCTCCAATTCACCACGTGGTGATGGTTGAATATTCTTTGCAATATCAACGACTTGATTATCATAAAAATACATTCCCGTGACAGCATAATTACTAGCTGGGTGTACAGGCTTTTCAACAATGGACTTTGCATGCATATTTTCATCAAAGTCAACGACACCAAACCGTTCCGGATCATTGACATGGTAACCAAAGACCGTGGCCCCCTTTGGCTTAGCGCTAGCATGTTGAAGCATCTTAGATAAGCCGCCACCATAATAAATATTATCACCTAAAATAAGACAGACTGAATCATTTCCAATGAAATCAGCACCCAAAATAAAAGCTTCAGCTAAACCGTTCGGCTTTTCTTGGACAGCATAGGATAGATTCAAGCCCAAATCATGACCATCGCCTAACAGTTCTTTGAACCGTGGTGTATCAACAGGTGTTGAAATAACCAAAATATCTTGGATTCCTGCCAACATTAACGTCGATAACGGATAATAAATCATTGGCTTATCATAAATCGGGATCAATTGTTTTGAAATCGCCCGTGTAATTGGATACAGCCGTGTACCGGATCCCCCTGCAAGAATAATTCCTTTCATTTAGAGCCCCCCTGAATAGTTGCTTATTCTAATTATATTTCTATTTTCAAAATATTACTACCTAATGATAGAAGAAACTAACAACATGTGTAAATAGTCAACATTAAATAAAAATTAGATTAAAAATAACTAACTTAAACATTTAACTAATCACTGAAAATTTGGGTAGCGTCAAGAATCTTGTGTAAATGAAATACCTCCGTACATATAATATGTAGTTAATTTAAATAAAGGATGATTCCAGGGTGTCCTGAAGTCCGTTGAATCTGCGATGGATTCGCTTCATGGACTTCTCGTTGTAGACGTTAAACTGAGAAACCAGGAATCGATTCAGTGAATCTTCCGTTGGAAATTGTTCTTTGTGGTTGGGGTTGCGTTTGAGATGCTTGTTAAAGTTCGCAATCAAGTTGGTTGAATACAATGAACCGCTTCTTTTTGGACGGTGTCCCGCTTTAAAGGCAGGTAATTGGCATCTAAGAAGATGGCCGCATATTGCGAAGGCAGTCGCCGTTGCTGGAAAGCTTGAACTTGTTCATCAACGACTTTGGTCATGTTGGAAACCGTGGCTTTGGAGTAATGAGCACCGTACATTTTCTCAATGAGTTAGGCGATTTCGGTGGTGGTAATTCCCTTGGTGTATAGCTGAATAACCGTTGTTTCCAAGCTGTCACTGTGCCGACCGTAGGCTGGCAAGATGTGGTTGTGGAAAATACCATTGCGATCCCGCGGAATGGTTAAGTTGAGTTGACCATACTTCGTATCAAACGAGCGTTCATAACTGCCATTGCGGTTATTTCTAGTGTTAATTCCAGCATACGAGTGGCGCTCATAGCCTAAAAAAGNCGCGGAATGGTTAAGTTGAGTTGACCATACTTCGTATCAAACGAGCGTTCATAACTGCCATTGCGGTTATTTCTAGTGTTAATTCCAGCATACGAGTGGCGCTCATAGCCTAAAAAAGCTGCCAATTCGGTTTGAAGCAGCTGGTTAATCGCAATTTCGAGGTGGTGACGAAAAACTTCGTCCAAATCTTGCTTTTGGGCTAGTGCAGCGATAATTTCTGTGGTAAGTTCATTCCCTAGTTCTATACAATTTAGAAATCTTTTTATGCGTTTACACAAGTTATTTTACGCTCTCTAAAATATAGTTAACTTTCTATTTATTCAGATCTTTCCGCGCGTTTTATAATCAAGTTAGCCAAATACTTTTAGCTAATTGATAAAATAAAAAACACCAAGACAAATCTCTGTTATCATTG
>NZ_JBMNVY010000067.1:0-5299 GCF_049745435.1 Lactiplantibacillus sp. YT640 | reverse complement strand
AAATATCATAAGGGAAGGCATTCCCTATTTCTATACAATTCAGAAATCTTTTATGCATTTACACAAGATATTTTACGCTCTCCATAATAACTTTGACAACGATAATGAATAGCCAGATTGGAGTTATACAAGATGAAAAAGTCATTAATATTAAGTGCAACTATGCTAACCTTGTTACTTGGCGGATGTACTACTAATAGTAGTAGCAACCAAAAGGAATCTAGCTCTAGCCCTAAAAGCAGCACACGCACTGTTAAGACCAGTTACTTTCAGAATTTATCAAATAGTGCCAAAAGAAATGTTAAATTTACTTTTAAGCTAAATCAAGATGACACCGAGGACAATACGGCAGACCCTGTCTATGTTGTGTCTGCTACCATTAAGAATAGCACGAATAAGAACATCAAATTTGACCAATCTAAATTCATTTGCGTCCTGCCATCAAATAAAATTATATCTGATAAAACAGGCACTCTAACAATCAAGGCCGGTGAGACAAAGAGCATCAACCAGCTATTTCAAAAGATGCCCGAACAAGGTACTTTAGGTGAGGGCTACATTGAGTACCTGAACTCTGACAATAAGTTGGCCTATACTAAATTTACACATAACATTGCCAGTTCAAATAATTTGACTGAACAAAAATTAATTACTCAAAATAAGGACACAACGGCAAACTCTACTAATGATGACACAGATTCCTCTGAAAGTAGTTCATCAGTCGAAAACTCTAGTTCATCAGAGTCTTCTTCTACTCAGTCTACAACTAGTTCTACAGCCTTAACTGAATCCCAGGCTAGGCAAGTCTTAAAGAATTGGGCGGATTCTGATAATGTTGATAGTTTTGGAGGGTATTCGTTAGACGAGCTTGAGGCCATCAAAGGAGAGAACGGTAACTGGAGCTTTGTCAACGATGACGGACTTTCTTGGGGAGTTAGTTCTACAGGTAAAATTCATGCACCGGGAGACCCAATGCAATAATTATAGAAACCATAAAAAAGCTACCTCAGTAATTTGAGATAGCTTTTAATTTATAGCAAAACTAAAAGATTATACTTATTGCCCACATTGCCAGCCATGCAATCAGCATAATAGCGCCGAACATGCCCCAATTTAAGAACAAACTGAATACAAACAGCCAGAATGCCAACTTGCGTAATCCTTTGAGGTCATCGTATGAGAAGGCTGACTGACCACTAGCTTTACGAGCATTCGACCTATCAGCGTGTTGTTCGTGATGATACCATCTTGATAGTCCTAATAATTGTAATAAACTTCCGAACATTTTTCATTATCTTTTCTCTTTATCGGCCTCATTAGGGACCATTGCACTGGCAACATTATCTAGCCAGTCCTCATTAGAAGGCTCCTTGTTAGTATCGTAAATTCCTTGGATGAAGTCTTCAAACTTTTTATCGGCCAACCTTTGTTGTTCTTCTTTCTTTTTATCTTCTTCATTCATGCGTTAGCCTCCTATTTATCTCTCTACTATTAATAGTATAACGATTCCATCTAAATTGTGATTATTGCTAGTTATTTTGAGCGTCTGCTAGTATATATCTTCTTCACCGTTCGATATTCAGCACGTTCCTCATTTGTTAAACCTTCTAGTGTGCTATTAATTGTGTGTTCAAGCATCTCATCCACACTTTTAAAATTAAGCACTGCGGATAATGCATTTACCATATCGGCTGTCTCAACTGAGCATCTAATTGTAGTAGTTTTAGGCTTAGACTTTTTAGTGTTTGCTTTCACTTTCATGTCCCGCGAAAATATATTGCTAGGTTTCGGAACTTGAGTAACATCTGAGTTAAGGCTTTTCTTGAGCAGGTCTTTACTCATCTTTACCAACCCTTTCAACAAATTCATTTGTAATTTTCTTATATAGCGCATCTACTCGCATATCATGCATATCATGTTTTTGTGTTTTTAAATCTGGATCAACAATGCCAATAATGTCATAACGTTTTAGCCGTTCCATATTTTTAACAACATTTTTAAAAATATTATCCTTGTCAAACTCAGCCTCGGCTTGTTCTAGTATCGACTGATCAACCTGGCTGTTGTTCTTTAGCAGAACCGGTAGTATTCCTGCAATGTTGAAATCTGCGTCATAATTAGAGACAAGCTCTTGCAGGTAAGATATAAAGGCCTCAGCACCTACATACGACCGTTCTTGAGTTTGAAGCACAATTATAACGCTGTCTGAGGCCATTAACGCTGAGTCAGTGTATACACTAACAGTCGGTGGCGTATCAATGATAATGTAATCGTAGTCATCTTTAATTTTATCTAGCAAATTTGAAAAGTGTTTAGCTCGCTTATATTGGTCATCTGTGTTCGGGTACTTCTTTTCTAAGAAAATTGGATATGATGTAAAGTCTGCAAAACTGGGCAACAAATAAAGATTGTCACGAATCTTAGTAACAATAGTACTTATATCATCATTGCTGATTGCATTCATTAAAGTATTATCAAATTTAACAACCTCATTATTTTGAACTTGTTTAGTCTTTAGATATAATGCGGTTGCATTAGCCTGCGGGTCTAAATCTGCTAGTAGTACCTTGTATCCTTGTTTAGCTAGTCTGTATGAAATCATGCAGCTGTTAGTTGTTTTTCCAGTTCCACCTTTGAAATTTCCAAACGTAATAACTTTTACCATTCTGCTAGCCCCCTTAATCTCACTATTATAATTCATATAGCACAGATTATCAAACGTCTACATGTAGATAAATATACAAATATACAAAAATATATGTAGACTAAAATACAAGAGTACATGTAGATATGTAGATATGTAGATAGTTTAGCTACCATAAAAGCTTGTTTAAACAGCAATAAATACATTCTATTTCCTATTATCTATTTGTATGCGAGTATACATAAATACATGTAGATAAATAGATATGTAGATTTGTAGACTAAATTAAAAAAGTGTTGACACTCGCCTAATAAGGAGCTACAATATCCTTGTATTAAAAAAGGCCTAGCAATTAAGCCAGACCTAAAATAACTGAATATACAAAAGAAGCCCCGCGACCTTCTACTTCGCGGGAACCACAAATAACCATATATTAATTGTACGGTCTAGACTCTAAAATTGCAAGTCTTGACATTCAATTGCTTCTCGCGGACCATTCTAGGGGACAAGCTAGAGTATAAATATTAAGGGGACACGTTTACCGGTGCGACTTCAATAACAACCGGTTATATCACATAAGGCCTTAGACAATCAGGCTGGTGATGAATGGTGAGGGCGACCATTAACGGCCCGGGTGGTAAAACGATGCTTAGGCATGGTGACCACTAGTAGCTGGTAACCGAACAAAACTAAATACGTGCTATCAGCGTCCATTAGGGCGTTTTTTAATGGGTTTAACCGAGAATGTAGGCTGATACTAGTGGTTGGTAGCAATACCGCAACTGATTGTCCAAGCGATGCCCGAACGACCGAGCGTTACAACAGGTGAGTTGCACTCTAGCTAGATAGTCATTTTAATTTTGATCGTCTGACTAGGGTACAACTCTGCACTCAATCACTTCACTCCCTCGCATTACAGCAGGGGTAAACCAATAAGTCAACTAAATTGAATAAATAAATAATAATCACAAGCCAGCTGACTAGGACAGTTTAAGCTAATTTCACAAACTCAGCTAAACTGGCTAAATCAAACAGTGAGTTGTCTATAAACACTGCTACAATAGGCCTAACTAGACTTCACAAAGTTTAGCTTTGAATACTGTGCATTATGTTAACTAGTAGAAATTGAGTGGTTGCGTCTATTTCTGACAATGCTATACTATGCTTGTGCTGTATGACATGACATTGCACACTACTTTCAGTAACTTAAACTGCACAATAAAAAGGCCTACCCTTAATTGGATAGACCTTTTTACTTTATTCAGCTTTGTCATCTACTTTAATCTCAGCACTAGTTGAGGTCACATTAGAAACGTTCGCACTAGTTGGTGCTTTATCAGATAGGCTAGCGGAGTCCACCTCGTTTGTAACATGTTCTAAGGTGCCTGTCGTGTCCTGTGAGACGTTTACAGTTTGTACGTCTGTAATTACACCTAGCATACCTAAAATGGTCAGAACCGTGTTAATGGTAGATTGCAAATTTAATCCGAATTTTTTGGACAAATTTGTCAGTATAACCTGATACGGTGTTTGCCAGTCGAGTATTTTAAGCGGTCGCTGTTCAATTGACCGTCCTAATGATTGATTATATTTAGAACGTTGGTCAAGGTTACGCCGTTGGCGTACGCCATGTTCAGGTAGATCATTCAAGGAGAAACCAATTCTCCCCTGATTTAGCCAATTATAAATAGATTTAGTAGCTAGTTTAAATTCGTGAGCAATCATTCCTGGTGACCAACTTAGCCGTAAATGGTTGAGAATTTTTTTCTTTAACTCATCGCTCAGCTTAGTTTTCCGACCACATCGTGATCGCTTGTATTCGGCGTCTGTTTGTGCTAATTCAGCCTGATAAGGTTGACACCGAGATAATTCATAAGAAATTGTTGACGGTGATCGGTTCAGCCGAACGCCCATTTGGATATTGGACAGCCCTAGTTCACAAAAGGTTTCGATTTTAATTCGTTCGGAATAGGTTATACTAGACAAAAGATCAGCTACTAAAAGATGGTGTTTACCACAAACCCATCTTTTAGTAGCTGATCTTTTGTGTCCGAACAGCGTTCGGATTAATTTTACAATCTACCTTTTGATAACTTTTTATCAAGATTTTTCTGAAGCATATAATTTGGATGTAAGCTGATTCCTGAGACAACTTTTAAGAGAGGGTATAATGAATAAATCGTCTCTCAAAAGGAAGGAATTTTTACATGCCAACTCATTACGACAAAGAATTCAAACAAAACATTATCAACCTATATAAGCAAGGCGAATCAGCTGCCCAACTGGCCAGAGAATATGGCATTGGATATTAAACAGTTCATAAGTGGATCCAGGGCCAGGCAAAAACTCAATCCGGTAAATCGCCAGACGAAATCAAAGCGATGGAAAAGCGACTGGCTTCGCTGTCTGAGGAGAACGAAATCCTAAAAAAAGCCCTGGGCTTCCTTGCGCAGAAGTAACCAATATCTTTGATTACATTCACCAAGAAAGCCATCACCACCAGGTAACTAAGATGTGCCGAATCCTCGGTGTTTCCAGAGCTCAGTATTATCGTTATCGATCCCCCAAATCTTCAAAACGCCGGGCCGAAGATGCGGACTTGAAACAACGGATTCTGCGGATCTTTGCGGAATTTAAGCAGCGATACGGTGTTAT
>NZ_JBMNVY010000066.1:0-5553 GCF_049745435.1 Lactiplantibacillus sp. YT640 | reverse complement strand
ATTCCCCTCATTGACCAGTTGTGCTAGTGCGCCACGTTGAAAACGTGATAAAGTAGATGTACCCAAAGTAATCACTCCCTATATTGGTTGGAATTAGCTACTACCATTGTAAGTGATTGCTTTGGGCTTTTTAATTTCTGTTCGGATTAATTATAGAATTTGCCACATCTATAAATACTTCAAGTATCTGTTTGATCACTTACCGAATCGTGAAAACAAAGATCTTGAGGGCTTTTTGCCATGGGCAAAAGAGGCCCAGGCTCAATGTCATATTTAAAATAAGCAAGCGTCATGCGTAACATCAAAACCGATGTCGTGCATGACGCTTTTTTTCAATACGTGTTGTTATTCGGTACTTACGCAAAAACTTACTATCTGGGGGCTATAATTTATAAAATCAATTGTCTGCCGACAAGCGTTCAATTAATGCTTGTTGCTGTGGAAACATCTTTTTTAATTGCTCCTTTTTCGGAATCAAAATTTCATTCGAAGATGATGACGGTAACGTGACACTAATTTGAGAAAATCCAGTTGCTCTCTTCACACTTTCCATTGCAATAAAACTATTAGGCTCTACATAAAAGCCGTGAACTTCATCATTATCCTTATTCAAACCTAGTTTAACCAAGTGATAATGACCATCTTGAGTAAAGTAATGCACATTAACCGGATCACCATATGAATACATTAGTGACTTACCGTACTTTACCATATGCAAATGTGATGGGTGTTCATGGTCAATTGTCGTATACATAACAAGTTCCCCTGGACGATAACCCTTATTTACACTATAAGATGGATAAAAGTTTTTGAAGATTTTTTCTTGTCTTTGTTGATCTTCTGGAGATAATTGCGGTGCCGGCTTAGCAGGCCCCTGTGTTTCAACTTCACCTTTACCACTTATTAAAGCATTAAATGCTTCGATAATTGTTGATGAGAAACCAATGGAGCGATCTGCAATAACACTAGGGATATTTAACTGCCCCTTATTAATTGTTATATAACGGCTACTCTTATTGCCTGCAACTAATTGCATACTTGGCGCCTTAATCATTCGATTTTGTGGGCCAATTCCTAATTCTAAGACAAGAATTTTTTTGTCTTGATAATTATTTAAAAAGTTCTCAAAGCCGTTGACCTGTGTTTGGTCCATACTAAATACAGGACCTGGAATATTAAGTGATAGTTTCTCTCCACAAGTTGCGCATGTTGGTAAATCATCTTCTGTTAATGTACCAGTTTGGTCTTTTTTATAAATTTCATGAAGGGTTGACTTCAAATCAACAAGTGGGTGTTCTTTAGGGTGTTTAGAGCAGATGCCAGTCTGCCAATTTCCTTCCACTTCGAGAAGATGATCAAATTCAGCTAACGCAAAATGGTGATCGATATTCGATGTCCAGATGAAATAAGGCTTGTTACCAATCACCTGTCGTAATTTATCCATTAATTCACCAGGATAGTAATTATAATTATAGTATTCTGCAATTCGTGCATAAACTCGCCATTTATCAAGTTCATTGGGATAATTATAGTTAAGTGCTCCTAATAAATTTGGTAAATTATATTTCTCTACTAAGTCACCCAGAACCGTTGACAATTTACTGTCCTTTGCAAATAAGTTTAGTCCCTCAGAAATTGAAAAACCGTTACTAGCAGTTACTAAAAGAGCATCAGCATCACTTAACCATTGTTGAGCTGTTTTTACCGTGTTAGTCATTTTGTCCTCCTTTGATTAATTCAGAAATATTTTGTAAAGCCCTAGCCGTATCACTATTAATCAACAGTGAACGATCTTTTATTGCTGGATTTGTTAAGACATCACGAGGATTGAAATTAATATAGAATGACTGTGGCATGTAGTTGGTCATTTCCCAGAATGGCTCTTGTATAAACATTGGTGTCATCCGACCAACCCCAATTTCAATGAAAAGTATCTTCTTTAACTGGTATTTGCCTAGAAACTGATTTGCTTTTTCGTATTCTTCATAGTATTTCTTATCTTCAAGAAATTCCGGACCACGTACCCATGGGATAAGGGGAGTACCATCAACTTCACTTTTAGGAATTAATTCAGTTGGAAGACGATTATCAACGATTTTAGGTATTAATTCATCTAAATAACCATCGATAGGATACAAATTTTTATCTGTTAATGTATTTTTACTCTGAAAGAATCCCCATGATCCTTGGATTTCACTGACATGTTCTTCTGGGAAGAATTTCTTGAACAACATATCTTGATTGCTTGTAATAATATGGTAAGGCTTATTGTCAATGATTGTCTTTAGATAATCATATACCCTATTTTGAGGTGGAATGGTTGAAACCATTTTTAACATTTTTAATAAATAAGCCCATCGCTCTTCTTGAGATTCAAAACGGTTATAGAATCCTTTAAAAATACCTTCAAAGTGATATTTTTGGTAAAAGTCACTCATGTACTTCATAAATAATGGACTAGCTTCATACCAAAAATCCATTCCCGCGGCATTTGACATTCCTGAACCAGCTCCAATTAAAATTGCATCTGCATCATTAATTCGAGCTACTACATTTTCAAGTCTATTCATTTTATTCCTCCTTATTGAATACTATGTCCATTTTTGAACATAATGTAGTTAAATGATATGATTAGGCAGATTGTAAAATTTAAGTTGAACATTTAAGTGGACAGAAAAACCCATCAAGGTCTTTAATGGTGTTACCACACAATCCATTAGAAAGAAGGACCTTAACCGTGTTGTCATTGAAACGCTTCATAATGAAGGACGTTCCTTGCGATACATCGCTAACTACTTAGACTTTAGTAAGACCACCATCTTTAACGAACTNGCTTCATAATGAAGGACGTTCCTTGCGATACATCGCTAACTACTTAGACTTTAGTAAGACCACCATCTTTAACGAACTTCACCGGCTAAATAGTGAGTACCAGGCTGGGCTAGCGCAAACTGACTTTGAACGAAAGGTTAGTCAACGGGGGCGGAAGTCTTCGCTCACTAAAAACCTTAAACACTTGATCGAGGAAAAGATTCAAGTCCAGAAGTGGTCCCCTGAACAAGTTGCCCATGTGGTGGGGATTGCCTACAAGACGGTCTATAACTGGATTGATCAAGGATGGCTTGATATACAGTTGCCCGATTTGCCTGATCATGGAATTCGTCGTCATCGTGCTAAAGAAAAGCGTGGTACGTTCAATCACGGCCGCTCCATTGAGGAGCGGCCTCATAAAGTCGAAACTCGCCAGGAATTCGGCCACTTTGAAGCTGATACCGTACTTTCTGGTAAACGTAAAGGTCAAGCTGTGGCTACTTTTGTGGAGCGTAAAAGTCGCCTGACAATTGTTAAACGGCTCCATGGTCGCGACAGTCAGTCCATGACTCAAGCCGTACTTGAACTAGCTAGTCAACTTCAAGACAAGCTCAAGACGCTTACTGTGTATCATGGTAAAGAGTTCGCTAACTACCAGACAATTGAACAGCTAACAGATACTCAGGTTTATTTTGCCCATGCTTATTCACCACATGAACGCGGTAGTAATGAGAACCGTAACCGAGTTTTGCGACGGTTTATTCCCAAGGGACAAGCCATTGAAGAACTAAGTGATTACCAACTGGTTCAAATCAATTGGTATCTGAATTCACGGCCACTTAAATGTCTTAATTGGCATACACCAATCGAGATCTTCTTGCTTAATCTACGTCACTAAATTCGTTCAAGTTATTTCTTGCAATCTGCCATTAATTATAATTGCTTATATATTTGAAGTGAATAACATTTTTCCGAGGCTGTTCATTTATGGACACCGTTATGAAATTGTCAATAATAAAATATAGTAATTAATAATCTGTAAAGGGATCGTGAAGTTAGTAATGAAAAATTCAAATCGAATAGACAGGCGAACAATATATACAGTCAATGTAATTAAAGATAGTTTCTTGGAGCTAATCCAGGATAAACCATACTCAAAAATATCAATAAAAGAGATTTGTAAAGTTGCTGACATAAGTCGCTCAACTTTTTATTTACATTTTAAATCGATTAATGATGTTTTGAACGCTATTCTTGATGATGCAATCAAGATGACCTCACCAGATTATCTTAAGATCAGTAATTTTAGCATTGATTATCTTAAAGAAAACGAATCTTTGATACCGGCCTGCCAAAGGGTAGGTTCAAGTGAAAAATATCGTAAATTACTTCTGGACCCTGAATTGACAGAATATATCGTCGGGCGAATTATGATCCGTGAGCGCAACCGAGTAGTTCCTGCAATTCAAGAAAAGACTGGATTATCCAAGGAAGACGCAGAAACATTGTTTTTATACACTCTCCATGGTTCTTTTGCGGTTAATCGTGCTAACCAGTTTAGAAAAAATAATAAATGGTATCATGATGTACAGATTATTAACAATTTTACCTTAAACGGTTACAATGCTCTTAATTAAAACAATCCTTAATAATCTAGATAATAACTTTTCTTTCACTAAATATAAGATGTACTACTTCTTAACATGCTTTAAATCTTGTATTAAATGAAAAATAACGTTTTTTAACGTAAAATAGCCTGTTATAACGACCATAAATGCCGTTATAGCAGGCTATTAGACTCTATCTAGTGCTGACTAAAGATTCGAACCTTCAACCTTATCCTTACACCTTTCATAAATAAAAACACCCAGTTGTTATACTGGATGTTTTCTTTATATGGCAAACATTTTGGCAAACAAACATGTTATTTTTAATGAGTTAGTCAAGTTTTAACACTGCCAAAATGCCGATATATCGCGCTTCCAACTCTATCTTACATTACAATCCTATTCCCACTCGATAGTAGATGGTAAACCTCTGGGCGTATAATTTTAGTTAACCTCAAATTATTTTACTATGAGTATAGTGCTGAACAATGGGTATAATAGCTAGGGTTCCTCACGATATTGATAAAGATGCATTTAATCAAGAGTTAATCAGATTTAGAATTATAACGTAATACGCATGGTGCTAGTTAATTTTTAACCAGGTACCAATAAAAAGACATTGTTTTAGACGTGTTTGAAAACCCATGTATGATCGTGCAGAATTTTGCTCGATATTAAATAAACAACATAATTGTGAAAATACATCCTCTATCCTACGCCGTTGGTGTTTTAATAAGCTCTCATCACCTGAACATTGTTTCATATTTTTACGATATGGTGTCCAAAAACAGATGTCTATTTGTTTTAAGAGGATGTCTAAAATCTTTTAAGTAATAGTGCTAAAAACGCCAAAACGACCATTTGCAGATTGGTGGTTAATTGACGCTCACAATTTTCCAAAGTCGCCGACAATTCTCTAATCAACTAAAGGATCGTTCTACTACTCAACGTTGGGGTATGACTTCGAATCGATGCAACTCATTGCACTTCGCAACCTGCACGGTTGCGTTTAAATTACTTGCCACATCAAATCGAAAATTAACGTCTGAATGGTAGATTGTAAAATTAATCCGAACGCTGTTCGGACAAAAAAGATCAGCTTCCTTTAAAATGGTGTTTACCACAAACCCATCTT
>NZ_JBMNVY010000065.1:0-5910 GCF_049745435.1 Lactiplantibacillus sp. YT640 | reverse complement strand
ATAAGCTCGCTCATGTTTATCTGGCTACGGTCTACATTGCCTCAATTTGCATCTTACTTAAGTAGTTTTAAGACGGACCCTAGTTGCAATTAAGTGGTCGAGTCCTTGAATGACCAGTGGTAACCAAATTAATGCATCCAACCACATGATCGTAAAATAGTTGAGGGCAACGAAGCCAGAGAGGCTGAAAGCAACACCAAAAATGGCAGTCGACCACCGCTTTGTTTGAAAATGCGTTTGTAAAAAAGCCGTCATAGTGACCGCAATCAAGCTGATTTTTAACATGATGAGTAGACTAAGTCCGGTTGGCAAATTGGCCGCCGGAAACAACAACATCAAAATGTTAAATGGGCTTAATAGATAGTAAGCAATCGTGGGTAGTGCGTTACCGCCTAATGACTGTGAAAATGAATATAATTGAAAACTATGCGTTAAAATGGCATGCCGATACGCGGTGAAAAATGATAAGTATTGGCCACCCATATCACTAATTAATAAGTTATGGTTACCGAAGGGCGTGATCCCCCAAATTGCGAAGACAATCCCCATGATAGCAAGGGACAGTAATCCAGCTGTCACTGCCACTTGCCAGCGCCTTGTTTGATAATTAGGCCACATTTTATTCAACTCCGATATTATGAATGATTTCATTGTACCGTACTGAAACTTGAAAACTAGTTAAGAAAAGCGAACAATTTTCTGAAAAAAGTTAAGAATTAGTGTTAGTCATTATCATTTTTATAAAGTTTGCTAGCAGTTTAACACAGCAGTTCACGAGGTTAAACTAAAAGGGGTGATTGACAATTGATTAAGAAAGTGTTTTTATAAAAGGTGAAAACTGAATACGATTTCTTCGGGGCAGGGTGCAATTCCCGACCGACGGTAACAACGTAAGTTGAAGTCCGTGACCCGCGTGAGCGGTGGACCCAGTGCAAGTCTGGGACCGACAGTATAGTCTGGATGGGAGAAGAAAATTATTGCTTGAATTTTACTAGGCAGTAGTGGCTATTGGCGACCTTTAAGTAGGTTTATTTAGCTGGATCCTACTGGTGAAATCTATTTGGCGAACACTTCACACCCGATTATCGATGATTTGATAATTGGGTGTTTTTTTATCTTGTTGGAGGTGAACCAATGTTAACTGATTTTATGCAAATGGCTATCGATCAAGCCAAATTGGCGGGGGTGGCGACGTACCAAAATCCCCAGGTCGGTGCGGTATTAGTCAAAGACGGCCACGTGTTAGCTCAAGGTTATCATCATTATTTTGGCGGTGACCATGCTGAGGTGGATGTGCTGCGGCAGGTCACACCAGAACAGGCGCGTGGGGCCACGTTATTTGTCACACTGGAACCTTGTTCACACTATGGGAAGACGCCGCCGTGTAGTGCGCGAATCGTCGCGGCCGGAATTCGGCAAGTCGTGATTGGTCAATTAGATCCCCATCCAATCGTGGGTGGTAAGGGACGTCAGTATCTTTTGAACCACGGAGTTGATGTGGTGACGGGCTGTTTAACGGACAAAGTTCGCGCGTTGAACCCCCACTACAATCATTTTTATGTGCAGCAGCGACCATGGATCACCCTAAAAACGGCGATAACGCTTGATGGCAAAATTAATACTGAAACGCCGACTCGGACGCTGGTTTCCAATCATGCTAGTTATATCGATAGTCAGTGCTTACGGTCACAGTTTCAAGCAATTCTGATTGGTGAACGGACGCTAACGATTGATGATCCACAATTAACCGTCCGACTGACGGCAATGGTGCAGCCACCGGTTCGATTGGTGGTGTTGAATACGAGTACCGTGGCGTTAAACCACCGGCTTGTTCAGGACGGTCAGGCACCAACCTGGTTACTTTGTCGTCAGGCTGCGGCTAGTGACGACCAACTTCGAAACAGTCCCAATGTACACGTCCTGATTGGCAACTGGACACCCGCTGCAATCAGTCAACTATGTGTCGAACAAGGCTGGCAGTCACTCTTAGTTGAAGGTGGGGCTCATCTGCAAGCTGAATTTGTTGCGGCTGAATTGATTGACGAATGGGTCAGCTACATCGCACCAATGATGATTGGTGGGACGGGTTTGCCAGCCGTTACCGGGGCCGCTGCGATGACACCGTTGACATTTGAACAACCAACGGTAACTTGTTTAGGGACGAATATCCGGCTACGGGCCGTTCGAAAGGAAGTTAAGTAAATGTTTTCTGGAATTATTCAAACCAAGGGCCGCGTCAGCCAAGTGCACCAACAAGGGTTGGAAATGACCCTTACGATTACCGCACCGTCGCTGATGACACCGAGTCTTAAGATTGGTGACAGTATAGCGGTGAACGGCATTTGTTTAACGGTAACGACCCGATAAGCGGATGCTTTCAGTGTAGTGGTGATGCCTGAAACGGTGCGTCGAACGAACTTAAAGATCCTTGTGGTCGGTTCATTGGTGAACCTAGAACGTGCGTTACAAGTGAACGCGCACTTAGATGGGCACATTGTTCAGGGGCACATCGATTACTGTGGTCAAGTGATGCAGCGACAATCTGATGCGCACGCGTTGCGTCTGTTGATCAGTTTACCGTCAGAATATCGCGCACTAGTAGTCACTAAAGGTTCGGTGGCAGTTGATGGGGTTAGTTTGACGGTCGTAGCGGTCACGGAGACAACGTTTGAAGTCGATTTGATTCCGCATTCACAAGCGGTGACGACCTTGTCTAAGTTACAAGTTGGAACGCTGGTGAATGTAGAAACGGATATTCTGGGCAAGTACTTGGCCCGGCAATTAGCATTAGAGGGGAGTCATTAAGATGGATACAATGAAAAAGGTAGCAGCGGCCTTGGCCGCATTAAAACGGGGCGAATTGATTATTGTTGCGGATGATGAGACGCGTGAAGCGGAAGGAGACATGGTTGGCCTAGCCGCTAAAGCAACCACTGCGACAGTGAATCGGATGATTACATCAGCGCGGGGACTACTCTGTGTTCCGATGGCGCCAAGTATCGCCACGCGACTACATTTGACACCGATGACTAGTGAACACGATGCGTTTGGAACGGCATTTACAGTCTCAACGGATCACCATACGACGTCCACGGGAATCTCGGCAGCTGATCGGGCGACCACGATTCAAGCGTTAGCCAATCCCAATAGTCAGGCCGCTGATTTCTATCATCCCGGGCACGTTTTTCCATTGATTGCGCGGACTGGTGGATTGTTAGCGCGGCGTGGTCATACTGAAGCGGCCGTCACGTTAGCACAATTAGCAGGTGTGACCCCCGCGGCCTATATTTGTGAAGTTATCAAGAAAAATGGCTTAATGGCGCGGCGCCGTGATCTCAAAGCTTTGGCAGAGGGCTTACAATTATCGCTAATCACCATTGAAGATATTACCACCTACGTGATTCAAACGGGTGCCGCCCAGCTAACAACGACCCCGAGTGTCAACTTACCGACCAAGGATGGTCAGTTCACGATGACTGGTTTCGAAGCCCCCGGTCATACGGCGTTGCCAGTGGCACTGCAAGCTGGTGATATCAGTGGCGATGAACCAGTGTTAGTGCGGTTACACTCTGAATGCTTTACGGGCGATGTTTTAGGATCGCGGCGGTGTGACTGTGGTGATCAATTACACGCCGCACTCCAAAAGATCAGTCAAGCTCAGCGCGGTGTTTTCGTCTATTTACGGCAAGAGGGTCGCGGCATTGGCTTGGCTAACAAACTAGCAGCTTACGCACTCCAAGAACACGGGGTTGATACGTATGATGCGAACGTGCAGTTGGGCTTTCAACCGGATGAGCGCCGGTATGATATTGCGGCATTAATGCTACGCCAAATGGGGATTACACGGGTTCGTTTGCTGACTAATAATCTTGACAAGGTTGAGCAGTTACGTGCAGCGGGGATTGATGTTGTTGAACGGGTCCCCTTAGAAATACCAGCCAACCAGTACGATCAAGCTTACTTAAAAACAAAACGTGATCGATTTCATCATCAACTCACACTAACGGAGGGACACGAATGACAACTTTTAACGGCAAAATTAATGGCAACGGGCTTAAGATTGGGATTGTCGTGGCGCGTTTCAATGCGTTTGTAACGCAGCAGCTTTTAACTGGGGCACAAGAAAGTTTGGTACAGCATGGGGTCAATGAAACCGATATTGACGTGGCCTGGGTACCGGGAGCTTTTGAGATGCCACTGACGGTTCAAAAAATGATTACAACCAAGCGCTATGATGGCGTGATTGCACTTGGGGCAGTCATTCGGGGTGCAACCGCGCACTTTGACTATGTTTGTCGTGGCGTGACGACGGGGATTGCGACCGTCAGTTTGGCAACCGATACGCCCATAATGTTCGGCGTTTTAACCACGGATACCATTGAACAAGCTATGGATCGCGCTGGCTTTAAGAGTGGCAATAAGGGTGCTGACTGTGCGGTCAGTTTGTTAGAAACGTTGGACGTGCAGCGGGCAATATTAAAAGCTGACTTGGCCTAAATGACGTAAATTAAGGGTATGCATAATATTTCAAATACCATCAATTTGTAACTTGGGCCATTGTTGATGCCACTGCTTCTGTGCCATTCGCTGCTGATAGATTGCCATGTGCTTGGCATCCTGGCGATAGTAGGGGATTGGGGAACAGCGAAAGTTTATCAAATCGTCTACACCGTATGGGGCGATTAGCTTGATTTGATTTTCGTCTAAAAAGGCGCCAATACAAGTTGGAACTTCGACAAAGTGACCAATTGCATCGGTAACGGAAGTGAATTCGGGATCCTTATCAAAATTATAATGTGCCATATAGACCTCATTTTTTATTTGCCATTGGTATTGTGGGGCTTTATCAGTAAGTTGCTGATAGATTTTTAAATCATCGCTGGCTGGTCGCTCAGGGTCAAAAAAGACGACGTCAATATCACTGTTGAACATCACTGGCTGCCCGCTGAGTACTTGCCAAACAGTATTACGGATGCTACCAGCCGCCAATGCGCCTTGTTTTAAATGACAGTCTTGAATTAATTGAAGAATCGTCATTAAAGCAGGAGTTGTTTTAATAATATGAATAACTCGTTGTTCGTTGGTCATTGAAAACACCTCAATTTAATGTTGGTTAAAAATAGTCTAACATAGTAATGATATCGTGCAATTCAAATAAAGGATTTGCTTTTGCTGATTTCATAAAAAATTAAGGCCGCTTACCACTACTAACTGATAGTGGTAAGCGGTCTTAGTTTTTGGTTGTGAGTTTAAGTAATAATTGCCTAGTCTTCCGTAACCTCAATCTTACCAACTGCAATTGGTAGGGTTACGTGAGCATCATACATGCCCACTTCACCAGCGACTGATGCAGGTAGGGCTAAGTCTTGTGGGACGCCGTGAATATAAATGACCCGCTTGTCTAGTTCTAAGTCATCGGTACCGAAGACTTCTTTGAACTTAGCCTGTAGGTCGCCTAAGGGCACATCGATTTCATAAGCGAAGTGGCCCTGCGCGTCGGCAACTGGGTAATTATCATTTGGTACGTCCATATGATGGGGCGCATTATCAAATGGGACCATCGTCGTCCCAGAAACAGGTTCAGTTTCAGGCAAGTCTACAAAGCCGTCGTGATTGACATCTTGGGCCATAGTAGCAATCTGTGCCGCTTTGCCATTTGGAAAGCCGTGGAAATGTTCCCAGTGTTGCGTGTTGGCCGGGGTATCGAACATTTCAATGGTGACGTGTAATTGGTTACCAGTTTCAGTGAAAGTCGCTGTGCCGTGTGGGGCAGTACCGATTCCTTCGGCGTTCAGCGGGACGATGTTAGCAACGTATTTTTTAGTCAGGCAAATTACAAGTTTAATCCGAACAAGCCCGGAATCTTTCAATGGCAGTCTGTTGATGATGTATTTTTAATGGTCGTTGATT
>NZ_JBMNVY010000064.1:0-6164 GCF_049745435.1 Lactiplantibacillus sp. YT640 | reverse complement strand
TAAGCTCGCTCATGTTTATCTGGCTACGGTCTACATTGCCTCAATTTGCATCTTACTTAAGTAGTTTTAAGACGGACCCTAGTAATAATAATTATACGCAGGTCTTTGCACAAAATATGACAAGCACTAGTTCAACAACAGCAGCTAATCAGAAAGACGGTGTGCTGTGGAATACTAGCAAAAACAAGCAGTTAGACGCATTTATGACGCAATGGTCACAGACAATGAACCAGGATTATGCCAAGTATGATGGCGTGCATGAGTTAGACATTTCGACCGGATTATTGTATCCGCGTGATTTGTCGGATGTCATCGTCAAGGGACAACGGGCTTCGATTGCCTGGGCACCCAGTGGTAAGGGCACACATGAATACAACGTTGTCGCGATTTACAACCACGATGGGACCGAGCCGCCACTGCCTAACCATATTACCTATTTCTTTGCGTTTAGAAATGACAGCCCAATCGTGCTCGTTGATCAAAGCCGGGATGGGACGCCTACTCTGGGAGAGACTGAGAATGTGAAACTTAAAGAGGGTTTTGTTCGAATTGCCAGGAATTAATAAAAAATGAAAGCTTGAATGATCGTCATGCAGGTAAATAAGTATATACAGCAACGGAGGAAGTAGATGACAGTTTCTAAGAAAAGTATCATCGGCGTTATTATTGGTATTGTAGTGATTGTGATTGCCATAATTGCACTGAAGCCACGCGGTTTGCAGGGAACGTATACAAGTACAAGTGAAGAATTGGGAACCGATACGATCGTTTTTGATGGCAAAAACTATAAAGAAACAGTCGTAAAAACGGTTGACGTGTTGGGACATAAAAAAACTTACAGGGACAAATATAGCGGCACATTTAATGTGGAAGATAATGAGGTAACCTTTGAGGGCAAAACCGCTAATGGAGCGACTGCTAAACTTTCTAAAGATAAAAAAGTATTATCAATACAAAATGGTCAGCAGCTAATGAAAAAAGAGTAAGCATAATAGCAAAAGGCGGTCACTAATTGGATGGTCAGTCGGTAGCACATGCTTAAATGTAGTGTATATTGAAGAAAAGACAATGAAATTCTCAAACTATGATACGTGTAGCGCGCTGCCCATCAGCAAGGGTGCATAGTACTGCTCAGACGGAGTCGGTTACTTTGAGATATTGTCAATTCTTTGTTGATATGTTGCTCAGGGCAAATTGGGTGACTGGAACTGATTTGCTGTAACGATGAAAGTAATTACTTAAAAAAGCAGTCAAATGCGATGAGTTGACTGCTTTTTCGTGTCTCAGAGTAGTTATGATTGATTTTTAGTTGAGTTTATCAAAGTTGACGTAGATGATGGTGAAAAATCAATAAGTGGTAATTTTCATCTACCCGATAGACTGAATATTTAGTAATATATTAATTAGTATAACTATTAGAACTGTTTTAATTATTTAATTAAACAAATTTATATGTGCTATTACTTGTAAATCATTGTTTTTGGGCAATGATTGAGATGGTCTGTGTAAACCCGTAGACGAATGGGAGAGTCTGTGGTGTTGATTACAAGGGGAATTAAGGTTGTGAAAGGAATAGAGGTATGGGAAAAATCAGTAGCAGAATGGTCTTTGAAATTATCACGATTATCGGTATTGTCACTTTTGCCGTTATCAGTCTAACACCATCAACGGCGAAGCAGCAAAGTGTGCAATTGGATCACGGACGGATGAGCTACAGCGGAGCCGTTTTGAAGCACAAGTTTGACGGTCAGGGTACGTTGCAGGTTAACAAACAGGGGCGCTACGTGGGTAATTTTACCAATGGCCGGTTTGAAGGTGCAGGCGAATTCATTGCACCGAACGGGTGGCGCTTGCAAGGCAACTTCAGCAAGGGTGCGTTGAATGGTGTGGTCAAACTGCGGGTCGGCAACAAGACTTATGCCAAAAAAATTACGAGGGACGGTAAGTTAGAAAATGCGGATTAAATGGTTTAGTTTAGTACGGATAACGGGACTCGTGCTGGTATTGACGTATCACTTTTTCCAAACCCAGTTTACTGGTGGCTTTATCGGGGTGGACATCTTCTTTACCTTCTCAGGGTTTTTGATTACGTCATTAATGGTGGACGAGTTTGCTCGTTCGGATAACTTTAAACTAATGGCTTTCTATGGTCGCCGGTTTTATCGAATTGTGCCACCATTATTTATTGCGGTGTTATTGGTGCTACCGCTAACTTACTTGATTGATCACGATTTTGTGACCGACATTGGTAAGCAGGTCGCGGCGGCTCTCGGATTTACGACTAATTATTTTGAAATTGCGACGGGTGGCAGTTATGAAAACAAGTTTATTCCGCACTTATTTGTCCATACGTGGTCATTAGCGGTTGAAATGCACTTTTATATTTTATGGGGCCTGATTGCGTGGTTGGTCGCTAAAATCAGTCGGCGGTTGGCGAGTGGTCGGCGCGCATTGACCCGTTTTCGTTGGGGCTTAGGGCTGTTGACCACTGCCTTTGCGATTGAAAGCTTTGTCATGATGTACTTTGGCGCGGTCGGCTTAAAGGACTTTTCACCAGTCTACTTTTCAAGTCTGACCCACTGTTTTCCGTTCTTTGTCGGCGGGCTTATCGGTGTCCTGAGCGGCATCAAAGCTCAAGGGCCAATCTATCGTTGGACCACGGCGCACTGCAATCCGATCATTGCGGGCGCGGTGATGCTTATTAGTTTTATATTGTTAGTTGCTTTAGGCGACCGGATGAAGTTCGATGCGCTACAAACGTATCAGGGTGGGCTGTTACTGGCTACTGTACTCGCTGGCATCATGATCTATGGCGCCCGGTTGTTGCATGACCACACGCCGAACCTCAAGGAACCGCGGTGGATGACGTTCTTAGCGGATGTGAGCTATAGCGTGTATCTCTATCACTGGCCGTTGTACGTGATTTTTTCACACATGATGGTCAACTGGTTGGCGGCGCTGCTCACGACGGTACTGTCGATTATCCTATCCGCGTTGTCATACTACGTGTTAGAACCAGTGATTGCGGGCAAACGCGCCCACGTTTTCGGTCATACAGTGACGTGGCGACAGTTGCAGTTACCCGTTATCACCGCAGGAGTGTTGTTGGCAGTTAATACCGGGGTCGTAGTCAAAAATGCGCCGCAACTTTCGACACTGGAACAGAATTTATGGGTGAGCGGGATTTACCAAGATATTGATAAAATCGGAACGACTCATGAAGCTGTGCTCGCGGCCGTGACGCCCAAGAAGAAGCAGGCAACGCCTAAAGGTGACCAAGAAAAGGCACCAGGCGTTTCCATTATTGGTGACAGTGTCACGCTGGGGACGCGGAGCTACCTGGGCGATCACGTCGCGAACAGCAATATTGATGCGGAGGGCGATCGGACGATGAACCTGGCATATAAAGTCATGATGAACCAGCAGCGAAGCCATACGTTACGGCAGTACGTGGTGATTTGTATTGGGACCAACGCGCTGGATGATTACGAAGAACAAACCATGAAGATCATTCATGACTTGGAGCCGGGGCACAAGTTGATTCTGATGACACCTTATAATGCCCGGGCCGATGCTGACTGGAATTCATCAAAGTTGGCCGTTTTGGAACGGCGTCTGCCAGCTAAGTATAAGTTCATTACGGTTGCCGACTGGGGCAAGATTGCGGCGCAACATCCAGAAGTTTTCAAAGGGACGGATGGCGTACACTTCGGTGGCATTCGGGCTGGTGATATTTTATACGCCAAGGTAATCAATCAAGCATTGACGGCAGCCAAACAGACTCCGGCTAAACCAGCCTAATCTAGCTAAGTCAGAGCAGTTATTAGTAGTCAATTTAATAGAAATAATCAGCTTGCGATGTAACAATTGGCAGGCTGATTTTTTTATGTTTGTGGTTAAATTGCGAAGCGGCGGGATTCGTTGATGGTAATTGTTCAGATTTTAAGTGACAATTCGACCAGTGTGCATATTAATTGTCCCAAAATTAAATTATGGTTATCATAAGCATGTACTCAAATATAACTGTAAGGAGTGATTAGAATGTTAGGATGGCTATGGTCATTAATTGTTGGTGGTGTCATTGGTGCGTTAGCAGGTGCGATTACCAGCCGTGACGTTCCAATGGGGATCATTGGCAATATTATTGCCGGTTTAGTTGGTGCCTGGATTGGTCAAGCATTGCTTGGAACTTGGGGACCTTCGTTAGCTGGTATGGCATTGGTACCCTCAATCTTAGGTGCTATTATCTTAGTATTAATCGTTTCTGCAATCTTCGGCATGCGTAAGAAACGTTAGGCGGTGATTAGATGAGCCGCTTAGCTAAGTTTACGGTGACGTTAGTCGGAATTGTATTGGTGTTATTAGCGGTTTTTGAACTGGGTCAGTTGTACCCGATCCCGTGGTTGACGTCCTGGTTAGCTGATCTGACGATTAACTACCCAATGGTTTGGAGTATCTTATTGATGGTCTTTGCCATTATTGCCGGAATCGTTGGTATCTTATTGGTAATTGTCGGCTTGTTTCGACCAGTTAAAGTCAGCACGTTGACGTATGATGGCAAGGTTGGCCAGTTAACGATTCCGCAACGGGCTTTGGAACGTGATTTGCAGTACCGACTCGTTAATCAGTTGAATCTAATTGATCCTGAGGTTCACTTGAAATTACGGCGTCGTCGCCGGGTACGAGTAAAGATTGATGCGATGGTTAATACTGACGCATCGTTAGAAACCACGGCCCAACAGGCGGCAACCTTGGCACAGGACTATTTGAAGAATCAATTGGGATTGACGGTCGAACAACCGGTAGTGCAAGTTAAGCCAGCAAATCACCAGCGTAAGTTAACCGTGGTGTAAAGGAGGGTCCTGATGAGTAACGCACAGTATGGTTTTCTGATTGGACTGCTTTTAGGTATCGTCTGGGTATTAACCAGTTTTTCGGCAGTCTTATTAGTCGCAGTTTTAGGGCTGATCGGCTGGGCGATTGGACGGTTTGTCCACGTCGATTTGGCTGCAGTTAGTCAGAAGTTGAGTGAGTATTTATCTAAATAATGGGAGGAATTACAATGGCACAACCAGAACAACAATTACAGACTCAATTGACGTTTGATGACGGTGTGATTGAAAAAATCGCCGGTCTAGCTTCACGCAATGTTGACGGCGTGTTATCCCTAGAAGGCGGCATGTTAAGCAATTTAACGAACCGCTTTCGTGATGAAGCTGACCCGACGCAGGGGGTTGACGCCCAAGTTGGTAAGAAACAAGTTGCTTTAGATATGACGATGATCGTTGAATATGGTAAGGACATGCGACAAATCTTCAATCAAATTTGTCAACGTGTTCAGCAAGATGTTGAACGGTATACTGGCTTGAAGGTCATTGAAATTAAGGTACATGTCAGTGACGTCATGAGCAAGCGTGATTGGCAAGATCAGGCCACTGGCAAACCAAATACGGATCAATCAACAGATAAGCGGCAAGTTGAATAGCACGGTCGTTTAGAGTAGTCATTGGTAAGACGATTTTTGACAAAACAAGGAGGAATTTTGATGGAAGCAACAGCGACATCTTTAAAACCAGAAGTTGTTTTTGACGATACGGTATTGGCAAAGATTGCTAGTAACACGGCCCAAGAAGTTGAAGGGGTATTGAGCTTACAGGGAAATCTGATTGATGATATTTCCAATCGCTTTACGGATAAGGATCGCCCGCAGACCGGCGTTTCAGTGGATACCGATGACGATGACCAGACGGTTGGAATTGAATTGACGGCCATTCTAGCTTATGGCAAGAATGGTCAGGAGATTCTAGCACGGGTGGCGGATAAGGTTGCCAAGGCCGTTAAATCAATGACTGGTTATCAAGTGACTAAGTTAAAATTAGTCGTTAAAGACATGTTAACGACAGAAGAGTGGCGGCAACAAAATGACAAGCAAGAAAAAGCACCAGAAAAGAAACACCCAGAACCAAAGGATGACGGCCCACATTAATGGCAGCCGTAATGGTTAAAGGTACTCGCAAATTAGGCGGGTACCTTTTTTAGTGATGAGCGTTACATGAAGAAATATCCTGAGCTAAGTTCGTAATTGGTAGATTGCAAATTTAATCCGAATTTTTGGACAAATTTGTCAGCATAACCTGATACGGTGTTTGCCAGTCGAGTATTTT
>NZ_JBMNVY010000063.1:0-6214 GCF_049745435.1 Lactiplantibacillus sp. YT640 | reverse complement strand
AATCAACGACCATTAAAAATACATCATCAACAGACTGCCATTGAAAGATTCCGGGCTTGTTCGGATTAAACTTGTAATTTGCCAAATATAAAATATACAAAGCGCGGCTCATTAAGAATTGTATAATGATGGGTGTAGTCAATCTTTTCATGATATAATAGCCTTGTTTACATTCAGGTGTGTACATTGATTTAATAAAGATTAACGAAGAAATTTTAGGAGGAGTTTTACTATGAAGCGAGTTATTACGTACGGAACGTTTGATTTATTACATTATGGGCATATTGAATTACTCAAGCGTGCCAAATCACTAGGGGATTACCTAATTGTGGCCCTATCAACCGATGAGTTCAACTGGGACAGCAAGCAAAAGAAGGCCTATTTCTCATACGAAAAGCGCAAGGCATTACTAGAAGCAATTCGCTATGTTGACTTAGTGATTCCTGAAAAGTCGTGGGATCAAAAAGTAAGTGACGTGAAATTATACCAAATTGATCGCTTTGTAATGGGTGATGACTGGACTGGTAAATTTGATTTCGTGGGCGAACAAACTGACGCTGAAGTCATCTATTTACCACGGACTCCTGAAATCTCAACGACTAAGATTAAGCAAGACTTGAATTTCAATCAAAAATAAACGTGTGACGGGGAATTCAATAAAATGGCATTAAAAGATATTATCAGTCAGGTTTATCGCCGACTGTTCAATGTAATTGCGACTGTGTGCCCAGTGAGAAAACACGTTGTTTTATTTGAGGCGTTTAATGGTAAAGTTCCAATGGATAACCCGCTATACGTTTACGAAGCACTTCAGACCGCGCATCCAGATTGGAAGCTAGTCTGGGGTGTTAAGCGTCAGTTGGTTGTGGAAGCCCAGGAAAAGTATCCTAAGTTGAATATTATTCCACGCTTTTCGGCCAAATGGTTATTAGTGGCACCGGTTGCAGAATTCTGGGTCCTGAACGCGCGGATGCCGTATTGGTTGAAGAAGAATGCGAAAACGACCTATATTCAGACTTGGCATGGTACGCCGCTAAAGCGCCTGGGGATTGATATTCCAAAAGTTTCAATGCCTGGTACCGATACAAGTCAGTATCGTCAGAATTTTACGGCGGAGAGTAAACGGTGGGATTATTTAATTGCACCCAATCAGTTTTCAAAAGACGTTTTTCGACGAGCGTTTGATTTTAACAACCAGTTCTTGGATTATGGGTATCCCCGCAACGATCGGTTAGTGCATCAGCGCCAGGATTATGATGCGATTGCAGCGATTAAAAAAAGAATTGTTGGCAATAAGATGGGCAAAGTAATTTTATATGCGCCGACTTGGCGAGATGACTTTTTTATCCGCAAAGGTATGTATAAAATGAACTTGCCTTTTAGTTTGGCCGCGGTTGTTAAAAGGCTTAATAAGGAAGATGTGCTTATTATTCGGCCACATTACCTAGTAGCTGAGTCGATCAATATCCAAGGCTTTGAGGACAATGTTAAATTATGTGTGGATGAAGATATTAATGATTTGTACTTAATTAGTGATTTATTGATTACGGATTATTCTTCGGTCATGTTTGATTACGCTATCTTGAATCGACCTATGCTATTTTATCCTTATGACTTAGCGCATTATCAGGGTGATATTCGCGGATTCTACTTTGATTACAACAAGGTTCCTGGTCCAATTGTCACCAATGAGCAGGATTTTCTGGCCAAGTTAGATCAGTTCTTGACTAATGATGGTTATCCAAACGAAACAGCCAAGATGATGGCATTTCGGACACAGTTCACGGAATGGGAGCAAGGAACGGCTAGTCAACGAGTTGTGAAGTTGATTACTAGCATAGATCAGAACGCAAATAATTATACAGGCTAATCCATTAGGGCTAGAGTACTGTAGTCAAGCACAAGGAGTAATGATATATATTATGGGAAAGATGAATACCATCAAACTCGCGTGTAAGTTTGTTGCACGGCCAATTCGGGAGTTTGTAACTAAGCCGGCAATTCGTCAAATTAATGTTTATTTATACTATGTGAAACATAGCAAAGTTCAAGAAAAGGCTGTTTTCTTGGAATCGTATCATGCTGTCAATTTGACTGGAAATGTGTATGCGATGTATCAAAAGATGGTACAAGAATATCCGGATTATACGTACTATTGGGCATACAAAGACAAAGATACAATTCCTGCGGATATTATGGCGGATACCAAGAGACATCGGGTATATTTAGTTAAGTACGAATCACGTCAGTATATGAAAGCCTTAGCTACCTCAAAGTATTTAATTAACGATACTTCTTTCATGCCCTATTTTATCAAAAGGGATGGGCAACGGTATCTGAATACTTGGCACGGGACACCTTTAAAAACACTGGGATTAGATATTAAGGGTTCAGGTAGGGCAGACCATAAGAACATTCAGCGTAATTTATTGGCAGCTGATGTCTTAGCTATGCCTAATCAGTTTACGGCTGAGCATTTAATTACGAGCCATGATTTAAACGGTATTTTTCCAAATGAAGTTTATATTACTGGTAATCCACGAGTTGATAACTTACTGGGGACACTAGTTTCCGAGGATACGCAAGCGTTGAAAGAGCGCTTGGGGCTTCCAGCTGAAAAGATAATCTTGTATGCGCCAACTTGGAAAAAAGATGTGGAATATACTACTGAAGCTGATATTTTACAGTTGTTAAATGAAGTCCAACGATTGCAGGAACGTGTCCCATCTGGCTACAAAGTATTTTTAAAAGTACATTATTTTATTTATGATAAATTAGTTGAAATGGGATATGGTGATCAATTAATTTCAAATGCCATTGATACCAATACATTGTTACGTGGTGTGGATGTATTGATTACGGATTATTCCAGTATCTTTTTCGACTTTTTGCCGATTAAACGGCCTGTTATGTTTTATGTTCCTGATAAGGATAGTTACGCACAGAACCGAGGCTTTTACAAGTCGCTTGATACACTTCCGGGACTGGTCACGGATAAGTTTGATCAATTGCTTGATGACTGTAATCAAAAATACTTTGATTCATGGGCCAAGACTTACGAACAACAGTACAATGATTATAAATCCGAATTCTTGAGTTATGATGACGGACAAGCGACTGATCGTGCAGTGCAAGTATTGTTTGAAGAGTCGTCATCGATTGAGCGACTTGATTTCAACAATAATAAAAAGAAGTTATTGATTTATGCTGGAGGTTTCTATAATAACGGGATTACAAATTCTATTATTAATTTGTCTAGAAACTTTGACACTAATAAATATGAATTAGTATTTGTTGATTATCCGCGGATGCGCCCTGAAAAAGAATATAATATGAATCGCTTACCCGGCAGCGTGCACTTTATTTTTAATTTTTCATGGGCAACTAGAACATTCTTTGATACTTATAATCAGAACACTAGCTACCACTTTGGATTTAATTCAAAGTTAGTTAACCAAAATAAGATGAAGGCAACGTACCAGCTGAATTTTAGGCGTATCTTTGGTAACTTTATGCCATACGAAGTTATTGACTTTGGTGGTTACAACAAAGCTATTACTGGATTATTTGCTTTATCACCGGTTCCAAAAAAGGTTGTCTTTCTACACAATACTATGTGGGATGAATATAATAAAATTGTTAATGGGCGATACAAGCATCGTAAGAATCTGCGTGTTACGTTTACTTACTATCAATATTTTGACAAAATTATTTCAGTTTCCCAATCAGCTGATAAACAAAATCGAGAAGATTTGAGTCAGTATGCTGATTCTGCTAAGTTTACATGGGTTGAGAATCTAGTTAATGGCGCCGAAATTGAAAAAGAATTATCTGAGGTAAAGCAACAAGTGGATAATGGTGATTCACTGATAGAGCTTACTAAAACAGAGACACCAAGCGGAATTATTACAACTCAATTATTTCATCCTGTAGATCAGAATTATTTTAATTTTGTGACGGTGGCAAGACTGTCTCCTGAAAAGAATCATTTAGGATTAATCCAAGCATTTAAGTTAGTACATGATAATTATCCGAAGACGCGATTATATATTGTCGGGAATGGTCCAATACGACTGGAAGTAGAGCAACTTATTTCCGGTTTAGGATTAGATGAATCGGTGTTCATGATGGGGTTTTTGCAGCATCCAATGAAATTTGTGTCATTTACTGATTATGTTGTACTGCCATCAGTTACAGAGGGTCAAGGGCTTGCTATTATTGAAGCTTTGCTTGCACACAAGCCGGTTGTTGGAACAGATGTTGCTGGTATTCAAGATGTAATCAAGGGCGGACGTTTTGGCTTGCTGAGCGGTAAAAATGCCGTAGCAAATCCAAATAGTTTGGCGAATACTTTAGCTCTCTCAATTGAGACCAAGGACAGTATCAAGTATGTAAAAACTGTAAAAGAGCCATTGAAAATCTTCCATGCTGAAACCCAAGTTGATGGTAAATGGGTTACTAGCTCAGATGATTGGGAAAATCCAGATATCGTTTTGGGGAATGGTAGCAACGGGCGTGCATTCGTTGAAATTAAACACGTTGAAAGTTACCCGAATTACGCAGTGTTTATTGACGGAAAGCGTGCCGCTCAGAACGGTCAACTTGCTCATTATGATGTACAAAATGATGCAGCACTAATGATTGTGCTAGATATGGAGCAACAGGTTTGTTTTGAACGTTTTGATTGGCGGGAGTATAATCAAGCTGCTCTTAGAGAATTTGAAACTAGAGCAATTGTTTGAGCTGGTTTCAGTTAAATAACGAATAGTTGACAAGTTGTTTGTTTACTTGCTAATACAAAAGAGAGTCATAGATCTTTTCAAATTTTTGAGGAAATCTATGACTCTTTTATTAATGCTGTTGGCGTAGTCATAACAGATTCAATTGACATGCCAATTACTAATTAATATTCCATTTTTGAATATTAATTAGTCTAAACTTGATTTGTTTGTAGTATTTTTGCAAGGTATCATAGACAGGTAAATGACTAATTTTATAATTGTAGAATTGCCGAAACGAGGGTGTCAGGATGAAACGAATTGTTGTGGGAATCACGGGAGCGTCCGGTACGATTTACGCGGTCGACTTATTAGAAAAGTTACATCAGCGGCCAGATGTTGAAGTTCACCTGGTAATGAGTGCGTGGGCTAAAAAAAACTTGGAGTTAGAGACTGATTACTCGCTCGCGCAGCTAACGGCGCTCGCGGATGCTACTTATCGGGCTAATGACCAAGGCGCAGCGATTGCCAGCGGTTCGTTTTTGAATGACGGAATGGTCATTGTCCCAGCTAGTATGAAGACGGTAGCGGGGATTGCGTACGGCTTCGGTGATAATTTAATATCGCGGGCTGCTGATGTCACGATTAAAGAACAACGTAAACTTGTGATTGTTCCACGTGAAACACCGTTAAGCGTGATTCATTTAGAAAATCTAACGAAGTTGGCAAAACTCGGTGCCCAAATTATTCCACCGATTCCCGCTTTTTATAATCATCCGCAATCCATTCAGGATCTGGTCAATCATCAAACCATGAAAATTTTAGATGCGTTTCATATTCATAATGAAACTGATCGCCGTTGGGAGGGGGATTAAGTATGGCAACTTTTACGACTGAGCAGGCCGGGTATCAAAT
Organism: Lactiplantibacillus sp. YT640; assembly: GCF_049745435.1. Taxonomy (NCBI): domain Bacteria; kingdom Bacillati; phylum Bacillota; class Bacilli; order Lactobacillales; family Lactobacillaceae; genus Lactiplantibacillus; species Lactiplantibacillus sp. YT640. The sequence goes on along the minus strand of NZ_JBMNVY010000063.1, from coordinate 581 downwards.
GCAAGCAACACTCCAAGTGATTGGATATGACTTGTTGATCGTCGTTACCGGTGGGACCAATCCCCATATTGGTGACGTGACCACACTAACTGCCAGCACGGTTCCCGAAACGGTTAAGTTTCCCAGCCATGATGGTCGCTTCCATAAAGATAACTTTATTTCGGAACGAATGGCCAAGCGGATTCAGCGTTATCTAGTTGGAAGCTGTACAATTACTGCGGGAATTCATGTCAACCAAATTACTAAAGCACAAATAGCAGCTGCGGCACCAATGACGGATGACCTCAGCCGCCAGATTATTAGCTGGTTACAGGCCCATCCCGTCCAGGCTGAAAAGCCGGAATATTATGGACAAGATGAGCAACCGCGGTAGATTCGTGACGCATGGGGTGTCGAAAACAGCGCAATATTGTCTTTTCGCCCTATTGCTGGATAATATGCACCGAGCTGGCCGTTTATTGTTATTAAAGTTGTACTAGGGACTGTCTGAAAACTGAAAATTCAGGTATAATCTGAGGAAAAACGAATCGAGGCATTCCGATGACAACACCTAAACGATACGAACTGGAAGATGCTCAGTG
>NZ_JBMNVY010000062.1:0-6304 GCF_049745435.1 Lactiplantibacillus sp. YT640 | reverse complement strand
TTGGCTCCCCCGTGATCCAGAAAAATTCAACTCTACCTACTTGAAAAATCTTACAATAGTAGGTAAAATGAACACATAAACTTTGATAAGGGTTATGTGTTCCCCCGGTGGCGACCGAGGGAATTTTTTTGTCTATTTAATTTAGTTACAAACAGTATTATACCCCTTTGCCGATAATATGACAAAGGGGTATTTTTAACGTCTCAGCCAGCCGAATAAGCCCTTTTTAGGCGTCTTCACTTCTTCCCCCTTATAATTACCCTCGGTAGGCTCTGAAACGTCTGTATCGTCGCTTTTAAGGGGACTATCGTCCTGTGAGGGGGTGTTGGTATCAAGTAGCTTTTCATTTTGACGGTTAGTAGACAAATTGAGTTGTTGTTGCTGACTTAGTAATTGCTGAAACTTGTCTATCTGATTATTTTTAGCCTTAATCTCTGCTTTAGCGTCTTCTAAGTCTTCACGTAATTGCTTCACTAGATCACTTTCATTGTCGATCTTAGGACTACTTGAACTATTATAATAGCTTTCTATAGCCTCTACGGACTCTTTAGTGAAATTATACTTGCCCTTAACATCTTTCTTAGGTTGCTTATCAGCCGGTATTTCTTTGATTATCTGATAAATACGACCGTTTGTGACATTTAATCGTTTAGCAATAATTGATATAGTCTCCATTAACATTACACTCCTATAATCAACAATTATAAGCCTATATCTAACTAAATAATCATAGTAAAAGGCTATGTATAGTATATTATAGTGAACTATGCACTAAAGCAAGTCAACAAGGGCTTAGAATACGTCTCTCAACATATGATATAATTCTATCGTGTAGAGTTTTAAGGGTAGTGGCTGTTTTTGCTTGAAAGGTGGTGGTGCATATGCAATACACTGCACCCATACTAGGAAAGGTTTTCAGCCATATTAGCTTGGTGCTGGTTTGGTCTAGCAGTCGCAAGACTTACTTACCAAATTTATCAATCCACCTATCTTGTTTTATTAATTATGGCACAACTGTTCAGAAATTTATGTACCAAATACTAGGATAGGAGCAGACAACTAAAGCCTGCAAAATTTGACTTTGATAAATATAATGATGAAGCTATGCATGAGTTTTACGAACGTGTTGTAAATTAATAACTATAATGTGTTGCTTCAATTCATTTTCTGAAAGGTTTGTGGTTCGAATTATGTTTAAAAATGTAAGGAAAAATAAAAGGAATATTTGGGAATTATTCGGCATTATAGTAAGTTTCGGATTAATCACGATCCTTTTTTCGTATTCCTTATGGAGCACAAAAAAATATCCTGTTATTATTAGTTCTGACTTTTTCTTTCACATGAATAGGTTGAAGAGCTTTTTGGTTTCAGTTCAACATCAACAGTATTTTCCAAGGATTGCAGTAACTTTTTTGAATTATAACGGCTATGCTTCACCTATGTTTTATAGCAATTTAATATTTTATCCGTTAATTTTTTGGGCTAAGTTCAGCTTTTCGTACTTAACTTTGTACAAGATACTGATAATGATTACCACTTTTTCGGGGCTAGTTATCACGTATGTGTGTGCGTGGACTTTTACCAAAAAACAACTACTTGCATACTTAATTGCAATTTTATACATGACATCGATTTTTTATCAATATGAGTTACTGGTGAGAAATGCGTTAGGTGAAGGGGTTGCTATGATCTTTTTGCCAATAGTTTTATTGGGTATGTATCGATTAGTGAATGCAAGTAATCATGGATGGTTATGTTTGTGTCTAGGAATGACATTGCTTGTTTATACGCACTTAATCACTACGGTAATGTGTGGCATAATGTTACTTTTTTATTTGATTTTTAATGTGAAAAAAGTTCTTCAAAATAAATTAATTTTAGTAAATCTAATTAAAGCTAGCGTTGTGAGCTTTTTGTTATCAGCAACATTTCTTTTGCCCATGCTTGAACAACTTAAGCGAGTGCCAATGTTCATCAATGCATCAGAAATTGGAAATATTAATCATTTTATTAAGTCACCTTTTGATCTGTTTTCAGGTACGTTTGCAAATTCTCTTGAATCGACAAATTTGGGTATTATTTTTACGTTAGTCGTGGGAATTAGAATTATTATGTGCCATAAGCAAAAATGGCTTATATATGGTGATCGTTTTATCATATTGGGAATAATTATTGCTATCAGCTCTACAAATGTTTTGCCTTGGGAGCAATTACTTGATTATACGAAACTTGCATTTTTACAATACCCATTGAGATTAAATGTATTTGCAACGTTACTGTTAGCAATTGGAAGCGGGATGTATATATACGGTGAACTTCAATGCTATAAAAGTAAGGGGAGACGATTAGAGATATATAAAATACTGGCTATAGTACTCATCTTATTTATGGATTTTTCAGTAATTTTTTCAATCACGTCACCAACTAGAAAATCATATGAAAAATTTGTTAATAGTCAAACAGCTATTGATTCAATGCAAATTGGAAATGGTAAGGAATATTTACCGGTTGGTACCAAACAGCAATTTTTGTCAAACGATGTGAAAGCATTACGTGGTCGGACGACAAGAGTTAGTAGAAAGTTGAATGAGTTTAAAATAAGATACCAATTATCAAAAACTTCAAATGAAGGTAAGCTGGTTGTGCCATTATTGATGTATCCAGGGTATGCAGCGACTGAAAACAAGCATGAATTAAAGATAAGACAAACTAAGAATCATCAAATTTGTGTTTATCCAAAACGCTCAGGAATAATTCACATTTGGTATAGAGGAACGGATGTTCAAAAATATGCAAGCTTAGTGTCAATTTCAACATTAATAATTTTAGTTATTTTTCAATTTTTTTCCTTTATAAGGAGACAAGCACATCTCAAAACAACCTAATTTGAAATCTGGATTAGTATTTGAAAGTTATTTTTATTCGGTAAGAACATTTAAAATGGGTTGCGTGTTTGTGTCCAAAAGGCACTTGATATTTGTATAGTACTTAGTGTTAACTAAAAAAGCTCGAGAGTAATTTCTCAAGCTTTTTTTCGATGATAAAATCATTTTTTGTCGCTGTTTATTTAGTATAGGCTGAGTTTACGTATCCTAGCCAAGCATCACCAGAGTAGATTGAATAAAAACGTTTGCCGTTACCAAGCGTATAATATCTCTTAGCCATTAGGGTTTGATTAAGATAATCATTTGTGGAATGTTCCTTAGTTTTCCACAATAAGTCTCCCCAGAACCATTGGTTCTTAATGACAATAGTGACATTTTTATTGTATGAAACAGGTACTAAGTCCCTTGAGCCACTCTTATTAATATATCCAGCCCATTTGCCGTTCTTATCATAAAGTGACAAGTAAGAACTTCCGTTTGGATTATTGTAAATATATTTTGCAGAATAGTCATTTCCGATGGTGGCTTTGTCTGCTTTTCTAGAAGTAAATGTCAGATTACCCCACAAAATATCTTGTTTCGTGATTGTCACATTTTTCCCATACTTATGAGCTTTAGGACTTCCTAACCAGTAATTAATATAATCCATCTTAAGAGAAGTAATACGCGTCCCAAAATTAGTTACACTATTTTCGTAAGAATTAATGCCGGTAATTTGATTACTGGCATTTAATAGTCCAGAACCACTAGCACCACCCGTCATATCAATTGTGTAAAAAATTCGGTCGGTAGTTAGTGCTTGGACAGTGCCACTGGCTGATGACATATTAGGGTATTTGTCGTGTGAGAAACCTGTTAATGTAAGATTTTCACCTTGAGATACACTGGTAGTAACTCCAAATGCTCCTATGTCAATAAATGGCACATCTTTTTCTAAACACTCGTTCTAATTCTGTCGGAATTAAACCAACTGATGTAATTTGAGGTTCGGATTACCAAGTCCTCAAAATTGGAAAAAGTTGTTTGAAAGGCAAACTCTCTCTTCAACAATGAGTGAAAAGCTTCAATTGGCCCATTATCATAAGGATAACCTTGTTTTGAGTATGAGTGGCTGATCTGATGCCGTTCAAGTAAAGTTTCAACTTCGTTGCTGGTGTACTGTGAACCCATGTCAGAGTGAAAATATTGTGGTGTCCCCTTTAAATCAAGGTCCGGATTTTTTGGAATCTGTTTATTGTCTGTATGGTTAACACGAATTTTTATATAAAATTTCAAAGGGGCTATAATTATAAAATAACCCCTCGAAAACATTGAAAGAATAACCCCCAACATCTATATTATAGATGTTGGGGGTTATTTATTTTCATATTATAAAAATAACTTCTTTTATTCGTCATTTTTTCGATACCTTTTAGCACGATTTTGACCAGGAAATAAACGATCATGCGATCCGACTCGAATGCCAATTAAGACTAGTTCATCTTTATCAATCGTATAAACCACCAGGACATCGTTAGTTTCGCTTGGTGTTTTGTTTTTNCCAGGAAATAAACGATCATGCGATCCGACTCGAATGCCAATTAAGACTAGTTCATCTTTATCAATCGTATAAACCACCAGGACATCGTTAGTTTCGCTTGGTGTTTTGTTTTTCGGGGTATCTCGTAAGTGAAATTCATTATAACCGCTCATTCGCCGATTAAGTTCATGATCCTCAAATTCTGGTGGTAATTGTTGTTGCTCAAGTAACAGGTCAATGGCTGCTCGAACTTCATCAATAATAGATTTGTCTAAACTGGCTAACCGTTTTAAATCAGCATTAAAGGTTGCACGTGGTTTAAATCTTAGTTTTTTCATTATTTAAACTGACCCCAATAATCATCATCTGATTCAACAATTTCATCGTCAGGTAAAACATGGCGTTTAATTAACTGATCACGTGCAATTGCATATTCTAACGAACCTTCTTTAGCTTTTAATGCTCTTTCTAGCCAGTCCATTTTTTCCTGGGAAACGATGGCTACTGCGCGACTATTTGAACGAGCAATATAAACGGTTTCGTCTTCGTCATTAACTTTATCTAAAAAATTTTTTAGGTTAGCTCGAAAATCGCTCTGTGTTAGTGCTAATGTCATATTTACCACCCTTTCATTGTACTTAATATTGTACTTTAATTTGTACTAAAAATCAATTTTTTAAGGAGCTAAAACTGTGCAACAAGTTGTCTTACCCATCAAAGATTCAAACGTTCTCAAAGAGGTTCAAGATACCTTACTCAACAACTTTAAAGCTGGCCGGCGTAACTATACAGTTTTTCAAGTTGGCAAAGCTACGCTACTGCGAGTGAGTGACGTCATGCGCTTAAAACAAACCGATATTTTTAATCCGGACGGTTCTATTAAACAAAATGCGTTCATTCACGATCGAAAAACTGGTAAACCGAATACCTTGTATCTTAAACCAGTTCAAACAGAGCTCTTATTGTACCGTCAATGGCTACTTGATCATAGACTAGCCTCTGAGTGGCTCTTTCCTTCCATTCAACACCCTGAGCGCCATATCACGGAAAAACAGTTCTACAAAATTATGAGTAAGGTTGGCGATCTGTTAGGAATTAATTATCTAGGGACCCACACAATGCGCAAAACCGGGGCTTATCGCGTCTACACACAATCTAATTATAATATTGGCTTAGTCATGAATTTGCTCAATCATTCAAGTGAAGCCATGACTTTAGCTTATTTAGGCTTAGACCAAGCAAGTACCGAAAGTATGTTAGATCAAATTGATTTTGGTTAGTTTTCTTTGAGTTTTTAGTTGTTGCCGAAGGCAACCTCTGAGACAGGTTTTGAGCACAAAACTCCCACTAAATTTTAGTGGGGTGTAAGTGCGCATTGACCTCGTTTTACTCGGTCTGCTGATAACCATAGAATCAATTTTTGCCATGGTTGAATTGAATGTATTCTTAATTCAACTTATGCTTACACTTAACTAAGTTTATTGTGCTTTAAATACTTAAAAACTGTTGTAGATTACGCTGTTTTAAGCCAAAATTTTTTAATTGCTTTGTGCAGATAATCTTTATGAGCTTGGTAACAAATTTTGAATAACGGTGCTGTAAGATCTGTGAATTTAAACTGAAAGCATTATTTTGATGTTAGGAGTAATTAAGATGGACGAAAAGAAAGTATTAAAACCAATTGATGAAATGCTTGCTGATCCTTGGCAAGTTGATATTCAAGAATTGTTTGAAGCTTCTTTCAATGAACCTGACGAGATCAAAAAGAATTTGTATGATTCCCTGTATACTTATGTTTTGCAAAAAAGAAAAGAAGATATTATTAATCGTCCTGGCTTCGTTATTTAGCCCTCTAAAAGCCTGCTGAGGGCTTTTTATTTTTGCTTTGGTATAAATATAT
>NZ_JBMNVY010000061.1:0-6405 GCF_049745435.1 Lactiplantibacillus sp. YT640 | reverse complement strand
AATCAACGACCATTAAAAATACATCATCAACAGACTGCCATTGAAAGATTCCGGGCTTGTTCGGATTAAACTTGTAATTTGCCATTATAAAAAAGAGATTACTGATCTAATCGGTAATCTCTTTTAAAATAATATTGATTGACCAACATTAAACACTGAGACAAAACTTAATGCTGTCATTAACATCGTATAAGCCTTTGTAACTGAAGTTTCATTAAGCTTTTGATTGATCAAAGTACCAACGTATCCACCGACGATAGCCATCACACTAACGACGACAGCGACTTTATAATCTATATTAAACAAATCTCCATGCACTCCACTAAGTACTAATTTAGACAATTGAGCAAAGAATATCGTAGCGATTGAATAAATAGTTGATTCTTTCATCGTAAATGAGAACAAAAGCATCAGCATGGCAACATTCAATGGACCTCCACCGATTCCTAAGAATACAGAAATAGCACCTAACAACAAACCGACTATGAAAATAGAATCAAATCTTTTTAATCGATATTTTCCAAAGTGGTTTTGATTCTTCGTATAAATCAAAATAAAAATTAACATGACTAGTAACAAGACGTTTTGAGTAATTTTAACTTGTGTATTCGAAAATAATGTTACGAAATTATTGAAAATCAACTCACCAATTACACCGCCGGCAACTGATCCTAACGAAATCGATAACAAAGTTTTCAAATCAAATGAGAAGCCACTCTTAGTTTGTTTAAAAATCGAAACGATACTCATGGTAAAGACTGCAATCGCTGAATAAACACCAATCGTAACTGCCGTATCTTGTCCCAACAAATCAAATATTGGTTTTATTATGACTCCGCCACCCAAACCAGTTAAAGCACCCAAAATAGTAGCTATCAAAACAACTGCACTATATACGATTTCAATCACGTTCAACATCTCCGTAACGACCAATTACTACTTTTTGGAACTCATCTTCACTCATCGATGGCTCACCTAGAAAGCTTACTAGAATATCTGAACATTGACTCTTTGGCAAATTGGCGGTATTTAAGCATAGATCATAATGGTCAACATCATTCCATTTGTCATCATTATTACCGATTCTAAAATACATCCTTCTTAATGAGTCCTCATATACCAATTTGCTTTGTCTCAAAGAATCGTCAGTTAAGTTTTTATATTTGGGCGCATATGTAACACGAGAACACTTGGCATTAACGTCGTTATTATAAATAAAGACTTTTCTTACCGTATTATCCTTTGGAATATACTTCTCAATACCAAAGTCATGAATTACGATATTGTCACTATTTGATGCATCTAATATTTTGTTCATTATTTTATTTTGAATTTCGCTTAATTCCTTTTTTAAGGATGCATCTGACGAATCACGCATTAATTTTTCAGTAATCAATTCGGACTGCTCAATCAAATTTTTTGAATCTGAGAATTCTTTAACAAAACGAGCTTGATCCCAGAAATCATAATCTAACTTGTTAGCTGCTGCTGAAACAATCCAACGTCCCATACTACAAAATTCACTGTTAACCAATGTTATATTACTCATTTTACATATGCTCCTTGCAATTCATTTTGTCTCTTTAAACTGAGGACATTTCTAACTTCGTCCTTTTCAAGATTTGCACCATTACTTAAAATTACGTTTTTATACCAATTAAATGATTTCTTTTTGTATCTATTTCCAGTTCCACGTCCAAAATTATCCATATCTACATAAATGAATCCATAACGTTTAGTCATTTGGCCTGTACTTGCAGCGACAAGATCAATTGGTCCCCAAGCTGTATAGCCCATGACTGGTACTCCATCTATATTGATAGCTTTTTCTATTTCTAATAAATGTTTTCTTAAATAATCGATTCGATAATCGTCTTCAACTGTATAATGACCTTGTTTTTTGATGAGATTATCTTCTGCACCTAAGCCATTTTCTACGACCATTACCGGTTTTTGATAACGATCATATAAAAAGTTCAAAGCAATTCTTAAACCTTTAGGGTCAATTTCCCAACCCCAATCACTCTTTTCTAGATAAGGATTTTTATAACCTGTTTCAAGGCCATTTAAACCTTTAAAAATTCCTTTTGTCTTAGAACCACAAACGTGTGTCATATAATAACTGAAACTTATGAAATCGACTGTCCCATCCCTTAGAATTTCATCGTCGCCAGTTTGTTTTGGCAAATTAATATTTAAACGTTCCAATTCTTTTAATTTATAATTTGGATAATATCCTCTAGATTGAACATCGATATAATAGATCATCTTATCTTGGAAATTATTATTTCCTTGTACATCATCAGGACTAGCACTATTGGCGTATGAGAAATGTCCACAATACATTGCTCCAATTTTATTATTGGCATCAATTTCATGAGCAATCTTTACAACTTTTGCTGAAGCGATTAATTGGTTATAAGCGGCAATATCTTTCGTCTTTTGATCTGCGTCTAAAGAAATACCTCCAGCATTCCATGGCATCGTTGACATCACATTGATTTCATTAAACGTTAACCAGTAATTTACACGTCCCTTAAAATGCTCCAATACCGTCGTGGCATACTTAACAAAGAAATCAATTGTTTTTTTACTTGTCCAAAATCCATACTTTTTAAGACCCATCGGTGTTTCAAAATGTGACAAGGTAATTAAGGGCTTGATTCCATATGAAAGACATAAATCAATTACTTTATCGTAAAAAGCTAAACCTTTTTGATTTGGTTCTGCATCATCGCCATTTGGAAAAATCCGGCTCCAGGCAATCGACATCCGATATACATTGAATCCCATTTCTGCAAATAGACGAATATCTTCTTCATAATGATGATAAAAATCTATCGCATTGTGTGTTGGATAGTAGTATTTATCTTCATCGATTGTTTCAGAGATCACTCTTTTTTGTTTTCTACTTCCTAGAGTCATCATGTCTGCTGTACTTAATCCTTTGCCGTCTTCTAAATAAGCACCTTCGATTTGATTAGCGGCAGTTGCTCCGCCCCATAAAAAGTTCTTTGGAAATTTCATATTATCCTCCTCAGGAAATGTTCAATAATGAATCGCCAACGTTGATTTCTTTTGATTTTGATAGTGCAGTAATATTCTTATAATCATTACTATTTGTGACTACAATACTTGTAATCGTCTTTAAATGATGTTCTTTGATAAAGTCCAAATTAGCATCTAACAATAAATCGCCTTTTTTAATTTGTTGATCTTTTTCTACGAATCTCTTAAAGCCTTTTCCGTTCAAACTAACGGTCTCTAGTCCAATATGAATTAAAATTTCTGCACCATTATTAGTCTTGATTCCAATTGCGTGATTGCTGTCAAAAACAGCTGTGATGGTTCCATCTGCTGGGGCGTAAACTTTTCCGTCTTCCGGTTCGATGGCGATTCCTTGACCCATAGCACCACTAGAAAATACTTGATCTGGAACTTCCTTTAAAGAAGTAACTACACCGTGTAATGGTGATGACAATGTGTCAGGTATCTTATTTTTGACTACATCTTTTAATTTTGTGTTTTTATCATTTTTTTCAGTTTTATCTGGGTCTGTTTGTTCATCTATTCCGATGATCAATTGAGCGACAAACGAAACTACGAATGAAATGGCACAACCAATTACGGCATATACGAAGTTAGACCAACCTTTAGTTCCAATAAAACTTGGTAAGGCAAATAATCCTGGGGCGACTTGTGCATATCTAACAGTTCCAAAAATCCCGATAAATAATCCTGCAATACCCCCACCGATCATTGATGAAATAAGTGGCTTCTTGAACTTCATATTGACACCATACAAAGCTGGTTCTGTAATACCGGCTACGGCTGAAATACCTGTTGAAAGTCCTAATTCTTTAGTCTTTTTGTTTTTAGATTGAATACCTACTGCAAGTGCGGCACCACCTTGGGCGATATTTGAAACCGTCATTCCGGGACCAGCAATAGAGTCAAATCCTTGTGTAGCTAATTGATTAATCCCGAGAGGAATCAAACCATAATGCATTCCGGTCATAACTAACAGTGGTGTGAATGTCCCAACTAATAGCGGAACTAACCATTGAACATGAACATCTAGGAAACTGAAGAATACTCCTAAGATACTTCCTAACCAATAACCAATAGGTCCAATGAATGTTAAAGTAGAAAATCCAACAATCATTAGTGTTAATAATGGTGTCATAAATAACTTGATAGCTGATGGCATATGCTTGTCTATAAAGGGTTCTACATAAGACATAAACCACATAGCCAAAATAATTGGAATTACTGAAGAACTATATGTTGCTAAAGTAACTGGTACTCCGAATAAATTAATACCTGTATGATTTGTTTGAGCTTGATTTACCATTTGAATAAATGTTGGATAAATTAAAATTGCTCCGATTGACATACCAACATATTGATTAACTTTAAATTTCTTGGCAGCTGAATTCCCAATTAAAACAGGTAAAAAGTAAAACGCTGCATCTCCCATAAAATTCAAAATTTGATAAGTCTGAGATTTGCTTGAAACTAAACCTACCAAAACTAACAAGGTCAAAACAGCTTTCAACATCCCGGCACCAGTCAATGATGGTACGATTGGTACGAAGATACCAACGATAGTATCAAGTACTTTGGAAACAACTGACTTCTTTTCTTCTTTGTCTTCAGCGGGTTTTGTCTCACCTATCGAATAATCATCAGTAATCGATTTATAAACGTTCTTTACATCGGGACCAATGATGACTTGATACTGTCCACCTTGATTAACGACGCTAACTACTTTGCTTAAATCTTTTAAAGCGTCAGCATTTGCTTTTGAATCATCTTTCAAATTAAAACGTAATCTAGTAGCACAATGGGTTAATCCAGATACGTTATCAATTCCACCTACATTATCTATAATTGATTTTGCGAGCTGATTTTTACTCATTATTTACGCCCTCCTGTCTCTTTACGTTTTTCATAATAGCAAAAAAAGAAAGCGCTAACACATAATCGTCAGCGCTTTCATCGGTGTTGCAGCAGCGTCTCACTATCTTGCACAATTACTGCAACAACGTTTCACTATTTAACTAATTATCTTCTAAAAGTGGATTTTTTGAAGATCGTCTATTTTCAAATAACTTGGAAACTTGTTTTTTATTATTTAAGGCTTGTTCTTGATTCTCGTTGACAAAGTCAGCATATACGATATCTAACACAAACATCGCAGACAAAACCGAACTAAAATTGCCCAAATTATTAATCAATTTTTCCCTAGTTGAAATATAAATAACATTATTCGTCAACTCGGTCAACGAGTTTCCACCCATGGTCGTTACCGCTACAAATGGCAATTGCTTATCATTTAATCTATGAGCAATCTTTAACAAATTATCTGTTTCGCCAGAATAAGATAGAAGGATGAAAAGACTATTTGAATCCGAATAATTAGCTTTGAAGAAGGCATTGTCCCCTCTTCTTTCTACTGAAACAGTTTTCCCAACTTTTATCATCTTATTTTCGAAATTTTCTGCTGCCAAAATCAAATCCCCGGCGGCATAAATATATATATGATCACGACCACGAATCAAATACTCAATCGTATTCAGACTGGATTTCTTCAAGAGAGCTAAAGAATCGTCAATTATTTCCTTATACAAAGTACCAATTTTATTATTGACAATTGCTGTCGTATCTTCTGATAAAAAGGGTATATTAGGATCAATATTATTAAAATGTGAATCCAAATATTCGTTCTCTTCTTGATATTGTTTTACAAAATCAGGATAGCCTAAGAATCCTAATTTTTGGCAAAATCTGGTAATCGTCGAAGCAGAAATATACAATTCTTTGGCGATAGTATGCGTACTAATTTTTACTAAATCATTCTTTCTCTTCAAAAAGAAATCCCTAATCAATAATTCCGCATCTGTACCTTTTTGAAAATTATTTAGCCTATCTCTTATTAACAAGACATCACCTCCCTTTTACAATAATTATGCAACGTAAAGNTAAATCATTCTTTCTCTTCAAAAAGAAATCCCTAATCAATAATTCCGCATCTGTACCTTTTTGAAAATTATTTAGCCTATCTCTTATTAACAAGACATCACCTCCCTTTTACAATAATTATGCAACGTAAAGAGGTAGATTGTAAAATTAATCCGAACGCTGTTCGGACAAAAAAGATCAGCTTCCTTTAAAATGGTGTTTACCACAAACCCATCTTTTAGGAGCTGATCTTTTGTCTAGTATAACCTATTCCGAACGAATTAAAATCGAAACCTTTTGTGAACTAGGGCTGTCCAATATCCAAATGAGCGTTCGGATTAATTTTAAAATCTACCATAAGCCTACCGATTTTTTAATATTATTTTATTCATCAATTTCCGGCGCCGACCCAAGCTCTGCCTGAATCATCCAGATTTTCTT
>NZ_JBMNVY010000060.1:0-7071 GCF_049745435.1 Lactiplantibacillus sp. YT640 | reverse complement strand
GCATGTAAAAATTCCTTCCTTTTGAGAGACGATTTATTCATTATACCCTCTCTTAAAAGTTGTCTCAGGAATCAGCTTACATCCATTTATATACTTTGTTAGCCGACAATATCTTGAATATCGGCAAGCTGGCTAAAGAACTTAGGGAAGTATTATATTTTTCCCCCCATGGTGTACGTCCCTCATTTGAGTAAGAAAAAAAGACCTCTTTCTTAGCTCTTGAAAATGCAACATAAAGTTTGTTGGTTATATCATTCAAAGCACCTCTATCTACTTCATCAATATTAATGGTCGTCTGACTAACTGGAATTCCTAGATCTCTTAAATCATTATGGTTTGGAAAATCGTCTTGTTGGAAATTTGCAATTATTACGTAGTCCCACTCAAGTCCCTTTGCTCCATGAATTGTTGATATAGTAACCTTAGTTGTGACATCTGGTAAACTTTGGCGAAGTGATTGGCTACTTAAAGTAGAAATAATATGATTATTGCGAAAAGCAGACGGAAATTTTTTGACCGAACTATAAAGAAACACACGTAGTAACTCCTCAAAGGACGTTGTATAGTCTGAGAGGGGTGAATTGCTTTTAACATTATGACAAAAGTGTTCAATCTCATGTTTTGTAATAGGATGATTTAAAAAATTTGACTGATATAATTCTAATGCTTGATATTCAAAATCTATGAAATTTGGATCCTCGGCTTTGAAAGTAGCATCCATTAACGGCAGGACTTGTCTTATGTTTGTCACTAATTCTTCGGTAGTACCCACTCCTTGATTAACTAATATTGCAACTGTTGCATCGGGATCAGTAGACTGAATATGTTGGATGAGTTCTATAATTCGTGATGCTTGGTCATAAATCGTAATACCGTGTAACGGTTTAATACCTACTGGCTTAATTGAGGTATCATAAGGATTATCTCTGAATTTATGAAGTGCAGTGTCAAGAGCCAACATATTAGGTCGTTTTGTGAAGCGATAGTTCTTTAACAAACGTATATAAGTAATCCTATGGTTTACATCATCACTGACTATACGATCAATTAGGTTTGGGATAGCTCCTAAGAAACCATATATTTGTTGCATTTGGTCTCCGAAGACCACACATTTTGTGTCAGGAAGTATTAATGTGCGAATAAGCGCCAATCCAAGAACGTTAGTGTCTTGAAATTCATCAATACATACAGCCTTGAAAATTTTTTGATACCCATGTTGAATTGAGGGGTACTCTTTAAAAAGATTAAGTACAAATAATATAATTGCATCGTAGGTTATTTCCCCCTTCTTGATAAATAATGACTTCTGAGCTTCAATGTAAGGTGGGGTACGTGTAAAAAGCTGATCTATTGATATTGATGCTGAAGATATATCTTGTTCCAAGTGCTGTATTAAAGTAAGATTTTCTTTATCACTAGATGAAATTGAATGAACGTGCCAAGTATCAATGGATTTCAATGCATTAATGTCTTTTACTCCAACAAGGTATCCATACTTTTTAAGCACCATTCGACAAAACCCATGAAAGTTAGTAGTCCATATTTGACCAGTCGTTTTATTAAATTGAGAGGTGTTGAAGAACACTTCTGATATGCTTTCCTTCATTCGGTTAGCTGCACTAACACTGAACGAAAGACAAAGAATGAATTTGTTTTCCGGAATTTTATTAATTGCAAACCAGTAGCTAATCATCGATACCATAGTAAATGTTTTTCCATAGCCTGCAGATGCCTCAACTATTAGCCTGTTATTGTTATTAGTAATAACCGCAAGCTGTTCTGGGTCTTGAGAAAATCGACTAACAATTTCGCTTGATGTAATCTTATCTTTCATTTTATGGCCTCCAGAAGTGTTTTCTTGTACACATCAGGGACAACTGATACATATCGTGCAATAACAGAGCCATTCAAAATAGACTTATTTTTAAAATATTGTTTCCCAATCAATTTTTCCAGAACATTATTTTTAATTTTTTTGATTTCATCATCGTCAAGCTTTTCAACATATTCTTTAATAAATTCACAAACATTTTCGTGCTTGCACACTTTCCTTATTCTATCTTTTTTAAAGTTTTGATCAAAAAAGGGGTCCCAAAAGCTGCCATCATATTCGTTTTCGTTAATATACTCTTCAAAGTCGGACAAATAAAAATTTATGCCGTTTATGTCCATCAATTTTAGGCATTCATATTCGAAATCCTTTTCTTTTGTAACATTTGTACGCAGATATCCCCTGTCTTGTCCGTCATTGTCAATAACAGCATGATTGTTTATACCCAGTGTCTCAAAAAGTTCTTGAAGAGGAGGTATATTCTTAACACCGCCAGATTTAACTATATCAACATTATGATTAACAAGAGAAATTTTCAAACGTTTTGCGAAAACGGGTATCGCACTTTCTTCGGTGTCGCCCTCAACTAAAATAACCCCATCCGAAAATAGCGAATTCTTTATATATGGAAGCTGCATTTCAAGCTGTTTTTTTTGTCTCATTTTTAATTGAACATCACTACCTGAGGTGATTTTCAATTGATTATTAAAGATTCCATAGCGAATATATTTATGATAATCGTCAGATAAGATATACGGAGAATGTGTCACAACAATTAATTGACCTTTAATTTTGCTGATATTAAACATTTCTTTTAAAAGAGTATTAAAGTTTTCATCATTCCCTGCTAAAAGATTTTCTATATCTTTTATGACAGACCGCTGTAAGTTAGGATGTAAGTGTACTTCTGGCTCGTCTAATCCAAGAATTATATTTAACTCATAAGTATCTTCATTTACCATGGAAAGATGTTCATCTAAATGACCATAACGTGACCAATATATAATTTGGTCCAAAATCGCTAATGGAATTAGACTCGAAAACTGAATACCAAACCCCATTTTGGAGAAGTCAATGCCCCAAGGCCCTTGAACCTTCAGTGTACGAGTGATGTAATCTAAATAGTTTGCTTCCAGCCCCACTGTAACATTGTTACTTTTAAAAGGTTTAATTTTCATAAGCCATTTATTAATATATTCGATAACTTCTTTATCTGTTTTGGTTGGGGATATATTGTCTATGTTTCTATTCAATAAAAATCTTTTCGTTAAATATGGTATCAATTTGTAATTACCTGCTTGTTGAGTTAGATCGTTTTCTTTAATTGGTTTCTGACTTGACGAAAACCCAATGTAATTAGTAAATTGAATTTGTTTTTTTGAAATCTGGTCCCCAGTTGTTTTTGATGTGATTATTATTTGCGAATCTGGATCTTCCTGTTTAAAAACAATCGTGATTTGGTTATCTTCACTTTCAGAAAAATCATCTCCAAAAAAGCCAACCTCACTGTTCTTCAAGTAAATGGTAGCTCTAACTAGTATTGGCTTTTGATCGTTTAGAAAATCTGATTCGTAAAAGTTTTTCCCTGACAATATTGTATTAATTAGGTCAAGAGTACTTGTTTTCCCAATGTTATTCTTACCAACAATATAATTACCATTACTATTAAAGCTTAACTCCATGCCATCTAACATTCTAAAGTTTGAAATACACAATTTCAGTAATTTCATTGTTGTATTGCTCCTCTAATTTCCCTAATTATCGATTTGGGCTTCCACTTGAACAAGTCTAATGACATCTAGAATTCTATTATATCACGAAGTAAAAAATGACCATTAGGTGTACCCTAGTGGTCGTATAATTTAAACTTAATTAGTTTTAAATTTTCCTCGAACAGCTTTATACAAGCTCCATTCTTGCTTTCGTTTATCAGTAGCACTAACTTCGATGGAATTTGTTTCATCTGCATTCCTATAATACGTATTCTGGTTGGGATACCCTAGAATCGCTTAGTAGTCATCTTGCCCTAGATTGCAATAATAAAGTTACCACCTAGAAAGAGGCTTGCTCACTGCTTGAACTGGGGTTTGCCAACGGAGACATTTTCTAGGTTTGTTATTGATAAGCGCTGTGGCTTGTTGAATATCGGTCTCTGAAACCTGATCAAACTGTGTTCCCTTCGGGAAATAGTAGCGAAGTTCTCGATTGAACCGTTCATTTGTGCCCCGTTCATTCGGGTGATAGGCGTGGCAAAAGTAAACCGGTATCCGATAGCGCTTTGTAAGCGCCTGATCGCAGGAAAACTCTTTACCGTGATCAACCGTCACTGATCGAATTGGACCCGGAAAGTCCACCATCAGTCTTGCAAATCCCTTGAGAACAGCATTTTGTGATAAGTTTTCAAGCTTAGTTGTCGCCATTAAACGTGTCACCCGATCGACAATGGTCAAAACAGCAGCCTTTGACCCGCGACCACCGCGAACTGTATCCATCTCTAAATGTCCTTTTTCGGTTCGCCGATTAGCTGACTCACTGCGAATCTCAATTGAGGTGCCTACTGCTTGGTTATAGCGCGACCGAAGGTCTTGTCTTCTTTTATGACGTTTACCGTGATCAAAGAGTTGGCTTGGCTGAAAATCGACTTGTCTTTGATAAATCCAGTGGTAAATCGTGTGTGGCGCACAGTGAACGGCATAACCGACCATTTCAGGGGACCAACCTAGGTTTAGCTTCTCAGTTACCATCCGCTTCAACTTAGGCGTTAAAATCGAGTGCCGACCACAACGATGCCGACAAGTATCGGCATGATCCTGAGCTATAATGGCGCAGTAATCACCTTCAGGGCAACGGTGAAGCTCATGCCTAATAGAAATACGAGAGCGGCCTAAGGTCGCGGCGATGTATTGAATCGTGTGGTGTTGCATCAGTTCTATCTGAGATCGTTCAATTAAGGTTATAATGGCCATGGGACCTGTCCTTCTCTCTAGATGGTATGTTATGCAAACACCATTTTAGCAAGAACGGACAGGTTTTTTTTCACATTTTCTGGGTGGTAACTTTAATTATGCAATCTAGGAAATTAGCATTATCACTACTGGGAGCATGTCTCTTATCTAATTGATCTATATGAACCATTACAGGGAGCGGAAAGCTGGTTCCTGTAAAGATAGCACTTCCAGGGGCTAGAGAAGGGATAGCAGATTTTGAAACACTATCCAATGAATTTAATGTATTGCCTAACATATTCAAATCAACTTCATTTTTATTATTTAAAGTACTTAACAAATTGTGAAATGGAAGCTGGGAGAATGTTTATATTGTGTGGATCAAATGCAAAATCAAGTAATTCGTTTATATTATAATTTTTTTCTGTTAAGTTACAGGAATCATCTAGGTAATATTGTGCAATTCTTTTATTCTTGTCTCCATCAATACTTCCTGCAGTTGTTACAAGCCATAATTCTTCATTCTTATTAGAAAGCAATGATGTATAATCCTTAGATTTAAGAGAAGTAGTTCCATTTTTCACTTGAATATAAATTCTCCTGTTTTTATAGGTACCTTGTTTTTTTGAGGCATCAACTAATACAAATTCGTATCTCTGTGTACCAATTTTGTTGGTTGACGGTATCACCACATAATTGAATTGATCATACAACCATAAAGAAACTAAATCTTCAGCAGCTGCATAACCAATTAAATTAAATAGAGAACTTCTTGTATGAATCATTTTAGGAGGCAAAAGATCAGTCTTGTTTAGGAGTATTGCTGAATAATAACTTGTTGCAGTATATTGGGAAGTTTCTAAGGGTGTCTCATGATTATCAACTTTTGTAATTGCTCTCTTATTGTGTGTATACGTCGATACAGAACCTGGAACAGCGTCTTCTTTTCCGACTGGTATCCAATTAATATCAGTTAACATAGCTGAACAGTCAAAGTTTGAAGCTATTTCTCCAACATCAAAATGAAATAAATCTTTAGGTTTATCAGGTATCTCAGCGACATAATATATACCATTGCATCTGACCCAAATAAAATCCCCCTTTCTGACATTTTCAAACAACTGATGTACGCTTTGATAGCCCCATTTAGAATTCCAATGGTTCTCTTTTATTTGTTTATTCCAAAATTCCTTATAGTCTTCAAAAGTGTTAATTTTCTCTCTCCCAGGAACATTTGGAAATGACCATCCACATGAGACACAATGGTTTTTAATAAAAAATTCATATGATTTTATATCATGATCACCCCCACCTTTTCCCTTTATTTTCCAAGCATGTATTGTCATCGTAATTGTCCTCTTGTATTCTAAATTATTTTAATAACAGTGCTAGGAACGCCAAAACGACTATTTGCAGACTAATGGTTAATGGATGCTCAAAATTCCCCAAAAGTTGCCGACAGTTCTCTAACCAACTAAGGATCGTTCGACTACCTAACGTTGTGAGGCATCTGTCCATGTTTTAATTCACTTTGCAATGATCCCTTTAGCGTCAGTCTTACTATTCCTACATTAACAAGAATATCACAAAATGTATTTTTAAATTTACGTTCTGAGAATCAGAATAACTTTATTGGAACAGCTCTTCAAATTTAATGGTTAGCTCAATAATAGTTTCTTATTTTTTTTAGCTTTTTATCTGTTTTAGTCTTATTCCCAAATTGCAAGAACAAATTAGCCACACGATAAATCCTATTAAATCAGTATTTTCATTAATATTCATATTTTATGGACTTAACTTAACCGGCGNTCCCAAATTGCAAGAACAAATTAGCCACACGATAAATCCTATTAAATCAGTATTTTCATTAATATTCATATTTTATGGACTTAACTTAACCGGCGGAAGCAGTGGAGAAAAGCTCTTTGGGTGTTTGATAGCCAGTTTGCCGGCGCGGTAAATTGTTTAGCTTTGACTCAACTGCTTGGATATCATGAGGACCCAAAATATCCATGGATAGACCCTTGGGTACATCGCGGCGGATCATTCGATTATGCGCTTCGTTAGTCCCGCGCTCAGAGGAACGATATGGATGGGCATAATAAAGGTCGGCGACACCGGTAAGTACAGTGCCAACTTCCGAGAACTCAGCGCCATTATCGGCAGTAACTGACTTCATGATTGATCCGTATTCTTGACAGATCTTGGCTAGCTCATAGTTGACTGAATCGGCATCACGACCATCGATCAAACGTAGAATTTGGCAGCGGGATTGACGCTCGATCAGCGTTAAGA
>NZ_JBMNVY010000006.1:0-138792 GCF_049745435.1 Lactiplantibacillus sp. YT640 | reverse complement strand
TATTTGGTTGGAATTAGCTACTACCATTGTAAGTGATTGCTTTGGGCTTTTTAATTTCTGTTCGGATTAATTATAGAATTTGCCAACATATATCATTAGGTAGAAAAGTTCATCATCATTACTATTAGTATCAAGTTGACTATCAACGCAGTCTGCAATTCGCTTTGCTACCAAGTAAATTTCAGGCTCATCATGCCTCATCGTATTGAATAATTTAGAATTATCATTTTCAGAAATTTGCTCATGTTTCTTCATCCGTTTAATGTAATAACGTAAATGCATGACAAACCGGTTGTATGTGAATTCGGTTTGATTGATTCTAAGCTCATATTCTTGTTCAATAATTTTTGTGATGATTTTTATCATTTCATCGTCGCTATTTACACTTGAATTGGTCGCTAAATCATTAGTCTGAGAATTGACAAAATGCATGGCAATTGCTGTGACCTCTGAAACTGGTAATTGAATATTTAGCCGTCGATTAATTAACCTGACGGCGTAATACCCAACATCCGTTTCTTGTGGGTATAATTGCTCCACATCATATGAAAATGGTAACTGGGCGCTTTTATAATGGGTTAGTCGCGTTATTGCAAAGTTAATATGATCAGCTAAGCTAAAAATCATATTTGGATTCAAAATTCTTGGAATTAGTGCCTGCGCTCGCTCAACAATTGCCGCACTCAAATCAAAGATTTCAGTGGGTATTTCTTTTAGTAATTGATAATATTGATAGTTTAATTTATAAAATGTCATCGTCACTTTAGTCATATCAGTAAGCTCATACGGGACTTTTTGAAATCCTAGTCCCTTACCAAAGGCGACCAATTCTTCACCATGTTGATCAAGACAAACGACCACGTTGTTATTAATTTTCTTCACCACCCGCATTTTAATTCGCACTCCTTTACATAGTTTATGCTTGCTTTAAAACTGGTGTGCCGGCTGCTAATTGTTGATGAAGCTTACTGCCAAGTGGCACTTCGCCCGTATAACCTTCTGTAAAGACAACTATGGTGGTCATATCTAATCCCGCGGTCGCCATCGTTTGGCGATCGAGCGTCACTAATAGGGTCCCTGCTTTAACTTCTTGATTTAATTTGACGTGTGCCGTAAAGCCTCTACCATTTAAGCCAACTGTATCTAGGCCAATGTGAACCAATACAGACACGCCCCTAGTCTCATCCATGATGCCAATAGCGTGTTTACTTTCAGGTAATGCAACGATTTTCCCACTAATCGGTGCCACAACTTGATTAGTGTCCTCACTCGGCCTAATAGCAAATCCATCACCCATCATTTTCTTTGCAAACACTTCATCCATAACGGCCGTGATCGGTATACAAATACCTTCAATTGGTGTAACCACCTCGAAGACATCAACTTTCTTTCTTTTAATTCCAAACATCACTGAACCTCCTTCAATACAAAAAAACTCCTTGAGGCACCCACTTCACCCGTATATTTCAACAAGTAAAAGGTAATGCCTCAAAGAGTATGAGTTACAATCCTTAATTTCAGTTTTATAGAAAACGTTTTCATTAACTATATTATCACGCCTTCTATTTTTTGCAAGACATTTAAATATTTTTTATAAAAAAGGCCAAACAAAGCATTATTGCTTGTTTGGTCTTTTCATTAAGGAATTTCAGCCATCATCCCACCAGTTTAATTACGCTAACTTCTTATCCAACACACGTGACAGAATTGACAAGGCGTAACAAATAATGAAGTACATGACTGCGATCATTAAGAACATCGGTAAAATATACGCTGAGTTCTGACCATAAATAATTTGCGCATGGTTTAATAATTCAGGTAAGACAATAATGGTTGCCAGCGACGTATCCTTAATCAGTGAGATAAATTGACTCACAATCGTTGGGATCGTCTTCTTGATTGCTTGTGGAAAGACAATGTGCCATAACGCTTGTACATAGCTCATCCCGTTAGCCCGGGCGCCTTCCATCTGACCGTAATCAACCGCCAAAATCCCTGAACGAATGATTTCGGCTAACATGGCCGATTCAAAAATCGTCATAGCGAGGATGGCTGCGAAAATGATACCAGGCTTGAATCCCAAGTGTGGCAAGCCAAAGTAAGTAAAGAAGATAATTAAGATCAATGGCAAGTTTCGAATAATGTCAACAACAAACCCAACCACTGCCGATAAATATTTAATCTTGACGTACCGAAGCACCCCTAGGACTGAACCGATAATAAAACTGGCAATGATGGAAACGACGGACACTTCCACCGTTACCCAGAGTCCTTCGAGCAAGAACCGGATATTTATCCACGAATACGCTTGAATAAAGTTTTGCATGAATCGTCGCCCCCTTCTAGTTTGCTAATTTTTTCTCTAAGTGCCGCATGTAATAACTCAGTGGCAACGTAATGATTAAGTAAAAGACCCCTACGACCACGTAGCTATTGATCGTATCAAGCGATAGTGACGCAATTGAATTTGCTTGGTACATCAAGTCGAACCCAGCCACGAAAGCTAGGACAGAAGAGTTCTTCACCAGATTAATAAACTGGTTGCCCAACGGTGGAATGATGATTTTAAATGCCTGTGGTAAGACAATTTTACTCATTGCCTGCCAGTACGTCATCCCATTAGCACGGGCGCCTTCCATTTGTCCAGGATCAACAGATTGAATTCCGGCCCGAACCGTTTCCGCAATGAATGACGAGGTATAGATTGTTAGCCCAATTGTCCCCGCGGTAAAACCATCAATCTTGGCAACATACATTGGAATGATCACGTAGAAGAACATCGCAATAACTAACAATGGAATGTTCCGGAAAATTTCAATATAAACTCGACCAATGATGCGCATCGTACGACTTGGCAAAACTTCAAAGATAGCAAACATTGTTCCGATGATCGTACTGAATACCAAAGCAATCACACTGGATAACAACGTATATCCGAGTCCTTGAATCAGCTCTGACCAATAGTGCGTTAGAATGTATCCCATTAGCGTGACGCCTCCTTATAGTCGAAGCCGGCCACGTTACCAAACCACTTCTTCAAGATGCGGTTGTACGTCCCGTCCGCTTCAATTTCTTTGAGCGCTTTATTCAGAGCCTTTTTTAACGGTTCCTGACCCTTATTAACAGCGATCCCGTATGGTTCTTTCGTGAAGGTGCCCCCAACCACTTCGTACCCTGGGTTTTGCGACGCCATCCCGTAAAGAATCCCGTTATCAGTAGTCAACGCGACCCCCTGACCAGATTTCAACGCCGTCATTGCCTGAGCATAGTCGGATAATTCCAACACCTTAGCCTTAGGCGCTGCTTTCTTAATGTTCTCAACGGAGTTTGCACCGGTCACACCAAGGACCTTGGTGCCCGACTTATTCAAATCCTTAACTGATTTTATGGCACTGCCCTTTTTAACCAACAGTGATTGCCCCGCATCAAAGTATGAATTCGTAAAATCAACCTGTTTTTCACGTTCCGGCGTGATAGTCATCGTGGCGATAATGGCATCAATGTTCCCATTCTTCAACAATGGAATCCGCGTTTGACTCGTTACTTGGACAAACTTGGCGGTAGCATTCTTACCGAGCACCCGCTTTGTTAATGCCGTCGCAATGTCGGCGTCAAACCCCTTGATTTGATTATCTTTAACGTCCATCAACCCAAATAATTTCGTATCAGCTTTAACACCCCACGTAATCGTCTTACTAGCTTTATCATTGGTCAAAACATCCTGTTTTGCTAATGATTGCCGTGAACCGCAAGCGGTTAAGACCACCACTAGCATGGCAAGCATGCCGAGTGCGCCAATTAGTCGTTTCAGCTTCTTCATTCGTGGTCCTCCCCTACAAATTAGTGTGTAATAATTTTACTCAAGAATTGACGGGCCCGTTCATTAGACGGCTGACCATCAAAGAACTTTTCTTTAGCATCATCTTCTAAGATTTCCCCATCAGCCATGAAAATAACCCGATCGGCCACTTCACGAGCAAAGCCCATTTCGTGGGTCACAACTAACATGGTCATACTGGAGTCTTCGGCAACACTCTTCATCACGTTCAACACATCATCGATCATTTCGGGATCTAGTGCTGAGGTGGGTTCATCAAACAAGAGACACTTCGGCTTCATAGCTAAAGAACGTGCAATCGCGATTCGTTGTGATTGCCCACCAGATAATTGGCTCGGTAAGCTATTGGCCTTGTCAGCCAGACCGACACTATCTAATAAGTCCATCGCTAATTTTTTATTCTCATCTTCCGGCCGTTTCAAGACTAACCGGGGAGCAATCATGATATTTTCAAGCACCGTCTTGTTAGCGTACAAATTAAAGTGTTGGAACACCATCCCAACGTTTTTGCGAATTTTATTCATATCCGTTTTGCGGTCGGCTAAATCAAACCCATTGACTAGCAATTGACCTGACTGGACACGTTCCAAACCGTTAACGGTTCGAATCAAGGTACTCTTACCTGAGCCAGATGGTCCGATCAAAACAACTTTTTCACCTTCATTAATCGTTAAATTAATATTTTTGAGGGCGTGAAAATCACCATAATACTTTTCGACGTCGTGAAATTCGATCATTGACATTGCAGTCACCTTCGCTTTCTCTATCAGCCTGTTGACTGACGGTCTAGAATTATTGCATTAATAATTAGAGTTAAGAAATCCTTATTCTTCGTTAATGCTATTTAAATAGTTTAATACATAATTAGTAATTTTGTCAAAAAGTAGCTAAATATTGTTCGATATCCATAAAATAGTGAGAAACAGCTACACTGTTTTCAGTTAAAATAGCTGAATAGCAGCTCCAATATTGAACATTATTCGTGAAAAACCAATAATAATTCGCTTTTCTTTTTGGAACTGCCACGGCCGAATAATTTTTAGACAAAGATTTCAATAAAATTTATATTATTCTAACAACTAAACTTAACCCGCTTTTAATCATACCACTACTGAAAGCCACCGAAGCGTCCGGCGCATAATTTTCACAATTAGTGGTTTTAACTAACTGAACTTTAAAAATTGTTAACGCTTCCGCAATCATTTCTTTAATAATCACTGCTAACCTAGAACTATTAAGAAATTAATCATCTGCATTGTAACGGGAGACGATAATATGTTACTTGACCAAGCAGCTAACATGACTAACATTATAGCGGCCCAGATTATCAAAGTCTTTTATCCCTTTGTGATTGCCAAGACTGAGACGGGGGCCTACTTAAAATTGAATTTATCCACCAATGAACAACGCGATCCATTCTTCTGGGATGAGCTCCGTAGCATTCTGCAAGCTAAACTGTGGGTGCCAATCGGTAAGCACTATCACCAGTTATTAGATAATGGCTGGTTAGCCGAATCTACTAGCTAGTTAGTCACGACCAGTCAGCCGACTCAAGAGACAAATAAGCCCTCCAAGCAATATGCTTGGAAGGCTTATTTCATTGCCAGTACACCTGAAGCCCAGTCGCGGACGCACCACCAAATTAGTCCCGCTATAAGCTAGTTATCGAACAGCGAGTCGCCGAACAAGTTAACCGGTGGGGCACTTTGACCAGCCACCGTCTCCTACAGCCATACTGGTAGTAGCGGCTGACGCCATCATTAAAAGGCGTGGGCCGTCGTTTCACCATTCAGAATTGCTAAGACGTCATCCAGGCTAATATCGACCATGTTTTTGACCGCTAAATTCGTATAGAAACCCACGTGTGGCGTGATAATGACGTTGGGCATCTGCATTAATTGTGCCACGTTGGTATCTTGAAGCACCTCCCCCTGATGATTTTGGTTAAATAACGCATTTTCACCCTCAACCGTATCGAGTGCACAACCGGCGATTTCACCGGCCTTTAGCGCTGCCACAAGATCATCGGTGACAATCACTGGTCCGCGTGAGGCGTTGATAAGGTAGGCATCCGTCTTCATTAACTTCAAGGCTGCCGCATCGATCAACCCCGCAGAGGTCTCATTCAAATCCACGTGTAAATCAACGACATCCGCCTGCCGCAATAGGTCTTCCTTAGTGTCAACGTAGGTTAAAACGTCTTCGAGTTCAGGATGGCGTACCACGTCATAGGCAATCACCTTGGCACCTAACCCGTGGAAAAGTCGAGCGGCCGTGCCACCAATACGACCCGCACCAATAATACCAACGGTTAATGATCGAATTTCTCGTGCTTGCAGTCCCGCCCACTGAAAATTCTGTTGGCTGATTCGTTGATCAAACATTTCCAAGTTGCGAATCAAGCGCATGGTTTGTGCCACCGACATCTCAGCAACTGAATTAGGCGAATAGGCTGGGACGTTCGTGACCACAAGACCAGCCGCCTTGGCTGCCGGAATATCGATTGTATCCACACCAGCCGTACGACTCGTTAGTTGTTTTAACCCGGCCGCAGCTAATGATTGGTATAAGCTAGCATCACCACCAATTGGACTGCGTTGCTGAATGACCAAGCCGTCATAACCCTTGACCAGGTCGGCAGTTTCTGGATGGAATTCCAGATCATTCGTATCTACTTGAATTTGATGAGCCGCAGCCCACGCTTGAATCGCATCCTGTTCATCATCGCGAACACTATACATTAAAATTTTCATCTTTAAGCCCCCTGCTTCTTGCTGGCAACGTACGTCCTGATCCGCGTGACCGCCGTCTTAAGATCGGCCATCGAAGCGGCATAACTAATTCGAACATAGCCTTCACCACCCGGGCCGAATGAGCTACCTGGAATCAGAGCGACACGTGCTTCATGGGCTAGTTCACGGCAAAAAGCCATACTATTTTGTGGCAACCCGGCTGGAATCTTACTGAAGAGATAGAAGGCCCCTTCTGGCTTAGCTGATTGGAACCCAAGGTCATTAAGTGCATCATACAAATAATCGCGCCGTTCTTGGTACTCCCGTTTCATTACTTGGGCATCATCTAACCCATTTTTCAATGCTTCCGTCGCAGCTGCTTGAGCATTGGTCGTCGTTGAAGTCACTGTGAATTGGTGAATCTTACCCAGTTGTGCTG
The DNA here is from genome assembly GCF_049745435.1 of Lactiplantibacillus sp. YT640. Classification (NCBI taxonomy): domain Bacteria; kingdom Bacillati; phylum Bacillota; class Bacilli; order Lactobacillales; family Lactobacillaceae; genus Lactiplantibacillus; species Lactiplantibacillus sp. YT640. Next base: position 131,783 of record NZ_JBMNVY010000006.1, on the reverse strand, counting down.
TGATAGCTTTCGGCGCACACATGATGCCGATTCGCCAGCCCGTCATCGCGTGCGACTTTGAGACGCCGTTAAGCAAAATAGTTTGTGTTGGTAAGTAATTTGCAATCGATTCATGAGGCTCACCATACGTCAATTCGCTATAAATTTCATCAGACAAAACAAAAATTGGTTGATCAGCTAACACTGCGGCCAGGGCTTTCAGATCATCATGCCGGTAAGTCACACCGGTTGGATTTGAAGGAAAGTTAAGGACCACCGCTTTCGTCTTGGGGTGGGCTGCTAACGTCGTTTGTAACTGGTCAGGCGATAACACGAAGCCATTGTCCGAGGTATCCATGAAGACTGGTGTTGCCCCAGCTAATTTAACGATTGCGATGTACAATGGAAAAATTGGGGTTGGAATCAGGACCTCATCCCCAGGATTAAGGATTGAAGTCAACGCTGTATAAATGCCCCCGGTCGCACCAGCTGTGATAATCACTTCGCTAGCAGGATCATAATGGACATCATACTTAGCGGCCAAGAATTCAGCGGCAGCCGTCCGCAAGGCCAACGTTCCGTTCGAGGGTGCATAGTGGCTTTCATCCGCTTCAATGCTTTCGATTGCAGCTTGTTTCACGTGCTCAGGTGTATTAAAATCCGGTTCACCGAGGGTCAAACGCACGATACCCGGAATATTTGCGATTTCAGCGTTGAACGCCAAAATATCAGACGGCTGAATCGCCGCAATTTCATGATTCATATGGTTAACAAGTGTTTCTGAATTAATTGACATAAAGATTCCTCCCAAGTTTGGCTGATCTTGTTGGTGGAAGCGGACTGGACTAGGGTCAAAAAAGCGCACCCCTTGAAATTCCAAAGGGTGCGCCACCACGCAGAAACAAACTTATTAGCCACCCTTGGAATTTTCAAACATCCATGGGCGCCGTCAAATCACAAAATACTCTTGGCAACCGCATCGATGCAAACATCGGATTCGTGTTTGCACCTCTGCAGCCGGCACAAACACTAGCGAAAATACCAAAAGTAAAAGCTAGTTCTAGATTTTAATGAATTTAACGGTAATGACATATCATTAGCTCCTCATCAATTGTTAATCTAACTATAATGGTTGTCCTAACCACTGTCAAGGACGAATTTGCTATACTGGAGTTAAATCTACTTTGGAAGGAACGATTATATGACTTACCAAGCATTAATGTTTGATATTGACGGCACGCTGACTAATAGCCAACCAGCTTACACGACGGTTATGCGTGAGGTACTTGCTACTTATGGCAAACCATTTAGTCCTGCCCAAGCGCAGAAGACTTTTCCCATGGCCGCTGAACAAGCAATGACTGAATTGGGGATTGCAGCCAGTGAGTTTGACCACTTTCAGGCCCAATACGAAGATGTCATGGCCAGCCATTATGATCAGATTGAACTTTATCCAGGCATTACCAGCCTCTTTGAACAGTTGCCGTCTGAACTAAGACTTGGAATCGTGACTTCCCAACGACGAAACGAATTAGAAAGTGGGATGCGCTCGTATCCATTCATGATGTGGATGGCTGTCACAATCAGTGCGGACGATACGCCTAAGCGCAAACCAGATCCCCTCCCCCTACTCACAGCCCTCGAAAAAGTCAACGTTGCGCCACAAAACGCACTCTTCATCGGGGATTCCGTCAGTGACGAACAAACTGCCCAGGCCGCTAACGTTGATTTTGGACTGGCAGTCTGGGGAATGGACCCTAACGCCGACCATCAAAAAGTGGCCCACCGCTTCCAAAAGCCATTAGACATTTTAGCGCTTTTTAAATAGCCATACCGACAAAACAACCGTTTCGAGCCACTGCTCAAAACGGTTGTTTTGTGTTTAGATTCAATTTGGCTACCGAAACGTGCTTCCAAAGGCAGTTTGCTCCGCTTAACAATAAAACGGTGATGCTCACAAACTAACCGCCCTTGGAAGCACTCTTAATCTTCTCTTCCCTCATACGCAACCTGCGCGGTTACCTGGTAATCGCCCGGTTGCTCGATAGCTGACGTTCGGCCCGCAATCTTGCTCATACCCCCTGTGATTACCGTGGAGGCCAAATACAACTTATAATCCTCATGCGCATCATGAACATCGGTCAAGCCGACCTTAGTAATATGCCCAACCGGGGATTGGTCCATCTGATTAATTCCGGCGTAAATAACTAGCCGGTGATTCTCCAACTTTAACTGTGAGAAAGGAATTTGAATGCCTTGCCCAATCGCATAAACGGGTTCACCCGTTGCCTGCGCCTGCTGAATGATGGCATCATCAGTTAAGCCACCGTAATCTAATCGGACAATGTTCGCCGCTTGTAGTTGATCAACAATTTGATGCACATTCTCCTGTTCAGCACGTGAAGTCTTCACCGTGGCGGGCAACAATTCCTGCCCATCAAAAATACCGTTCGCAGGAATGTATGGTTGTTGCTGACTTTGTTGTGCTTGTTTTTCAGCTGCTAACGCTTCTTTAGGCTTACCACCCAACAATTTTTCAATACGTGGTGATAAGTCATACTTCGCAGTTTTATTAGTAAAATAATAAATGACGTTTAACGTAATGAAATAAATCAGCGCCAAGAAAACGAGCATATATAAGATGCCCCGTAACCACGCGCCATTCTGCATCAAGCGAATTGCCACATAACCGAGGTATAAATTACCCGCAATTCCAATGCCGATATAGATTTGGTTCTTAATCTTCACATTGACATTAACGTAACCCAAGGCGTGGTTGATCATATCTAAAATACTAAACATTCGTTATTCGCCCCCGTCGCTAGTAGTGGTATCCGTTGTCGACTGTGACGTTGTCGTTGTCGAGCTTGACGCGGTCGTACTTGATGACTCAGCAGCAGAGCTTTCATCATCGTCACTCGTATCAGTCGTTGAACTATTGTTATCAGTCGTACTACTATTAGTGGCACTAGAACTCGTATCATCAGCTGAACTTGATGAACTACTAGTCTTATTAGCACTGCTGCTGTCCGTATCATTCTCGTCAGTACTACTACTGGAACTACTATTCTGTTCATCATTAGATGTATCTGAACTGGATTTGTCTTTGGATTTATTCTCATCGCTACTATCATCAGCCGCTTTCTTTTTCAGACTTGCGGAACTAGCTGATGAACTTTTGACCACACTGCTAGTGGCCTTGGCGCCATTGACAGTATGGGTTGTCTTATTAACGACCACGTTAGTTGCCCCCAGTGCAAGGACAATTGAAACAATTGCAAATGGTGAAATAAATGGTGGTGTTCGATAAGCCATCGATGTCATTCCCTTCTGAGGCTTTGCCGTTATTCTTTCTAATCTATAATTAAACCATGCTCGTGTTCGGAATGCACTAATTCTATCACAAATTAAGAAACTCTTTACTCAAACAAGGCCAACAAAAAAGCCGACTCCCCGTCAGCTATTAATTGCCTGCTTTTTCGTGCAATTGGCACATAGACCGTAAATCTCGATGCGGTGACCCGTAATCGTACAACCCGGTAATTGTGCTTCATACTCGTCTAACGGACACGCTTGCAGTTCCGTCACCTTACCACAGTTTGAACAAACAAAATGGTGATGGTGTTGATGCTTGAAATCACATTGATATTTAACCAGGGTTTGATTAGCCTGGGCCTTCAATTCCAATAATCCTAACGTTTCAAACTCTTTAATATTGCGATAAATGGTATTGTGACTCATTCCTGCAAATAAGGTCCGCATGTGCTCATCAACGGCCGAAATTGCCACATAGTGGTCCTGATAGGTCACCAGATAATCTAATAATGCCTGCCGTTGCTTCGTAATTTTAAACTGATTGCGACGTAAAATTGCGACGGCTTGTTCAATTGGTGTTTCCATAATGTTGCTGCCTCCTACTGACCAGGACTTCACTAAATCATAATCATTACTATTTAGTTTAGCATACTCAAGTGTAAAAGTGAATTACGTTGACCGTCCATACGTCAGCGCTAATCTTTCGTCACAACATCATGCTGACAATATTCAGTGACCAGCTCATCTAGTTGGCGCCGCGTCGCCTGCCAATCATCATTCACGATAACATGTGCATGCCCCACTAATCCTACTGGCAAAGCCTGGTCCCGCAAATACTCATCACTAGCAACTCGCTTTTTTATCCGGCTAGGAAGATCTCCTCGCTTGGTCAAACGCTGAATTAGCGCCTCTTGATCAGCAACCTCGAGATAAATCACCACCGCTTGTTCGCCCAACTCCCGCGCATAGGTAATAGCCCCCGCCGTATCTAAGACGATACTAATCAGTGGTGACCGTTCCCAGGCTGCCGCTAGTCCTTCTCGTGAAGAACCGTATTGATTACCACTATAGGTCACGTGTTCTAAATAATGTTTCGTGGCAAAACTCGTCGGAGTTTCAAAATAATAGTCGCGCCCACTGACCTCACCTTCCCGGGGAGCCCGGGTCGTATGAGTAATCACCTGAGGAATTTGGTATTGTGACCGCAAGTAATGACTGACAGTGGTCTTACCACTCCCCGTTGGTCCCGTGATTACAAAGATCCGTTTCGTTGTCAAAGTTGATAAACCTCCATTTTTTAATTCATGTAAAGCTTTTCATTTGCGTTAGCTCGGTAAACCGAGTATAGTAACGTACCTATAAGGTTCAAATAGATGATTCACGCATCTCGTAGCAAACCAACAATTTTCAGAAGGGAGTTTTGTCATATGCAATTTCAAAAAACAAATAGCTGGTTCAGCATTGTCTTAGATACGCAACGCCAAATGTTTGTCGCAACTGACAAACTTCATCCAGAATTGTTCGCTGAAGGCGTAACAATCGAAGATGCAGTTGCAAACTTACAAACCCAGGCCTAAGCCAATCTAAAAATATTGTTTAAAAATTACTGGTACCGTTTATGCGACGGCACCAGTAATTTTTTTACAGTCAGTATTATTGTAGATGCTGCTCAATGTAGGTGTTAGCCTGATCTAACATTTGCTTTAAATTATCGTAAGTCAATCGTTCACGGGCAGCAGCATAATCAAACCAGCCAATTGCACTGATTTCAGCTTGCTGCCGCGTCACTACGACACCACTTGGGACTTCACTGACAAACAGTGTGACTTGCTTCAAATTACCATTCGGTAAGTCATATTCGGTATACGCCTTAAAATTGGTATCGAGTGTCGCTTCAATTTGAGTTTCCTCACGGATTTCACGTCGCGCCGCCTCAGCTAACGTTTCATTGCCTTCAACGTGCCCCTTCGGAAAGCCCCAAAAATCACTGGTCGCACTCTGTAATAATAAATAAGCGGGATGACCATCTTTTTGTTGATAGACGACCGCACCACTAGCTACTTCTGTACTCATGAAGTCGCACCTTCCTAATTATGAATTATGCTCTAGTATAACATGTTCCATCATCAATTGAGGGCTAAAATTGCCTGGAGCAAGTCCCCCAGTGCGACCCCTTGCCGGTCATCCGTTCGATTTTGTGCAATCGTTTCTGCTACCGCCATATTCAACCACTGATTAGCGCGCGCCAGCGTTGGTGCTAACGCGTAACCCCGGCCCAACAGTCCCGCGATTACAGCAGCTAAAGTATCACCGGTACCATTATAATGCCCCGGCAAACGTCGCGCACCACAGTATTGCACGTGCCCAGCTTCATCCAACCAGGCACAGCCAATCTGATCAGCACGTTGGACATCCGTAATGACTGCGTGGGCACCAGTTTTCAACTGTGCTTGCAGTGCTGGCAAAATAACTTCTAAATCTGGCGTCACTTGATAGGGCGCTCCCGTTAGCAATGCGGCCTCCGTCGTGTTTGGCAAAATCACATCCGCCTGTTGAATAAGCTGACACATTGCCGCGACATAGTCCTGATCAAAGCCCTGATAGAGTTGACCGAGATCGCCGAGTACTGGGTCAACAACTAATAGCGACAGCGTTTGTTGTTCTAAGTAAGTAGTTATTTGTTGGCACAGTGCGACCGAACCAACGTAGCCGATCAGGGCTTGATCAAAATGCAGTTGTGCACGGGTCCAATGCGCAAAGACCTGCGGCAGCCACGTCGATAAGTCGACAACGGCTGGTGTCCCGTACCCGCTAGTATGTGTCGATAATAAGCTTGTCGGCAGTGCTGCCACGTCATACTGCATCGCCGTTAATACGGGCAACGCTGAACTAAGTGAGATTCCACCGACTGCGGATAAATCTTCCGCCACTAACATTGTTGACAATCTTGCTACCCCCCTCTTATCTCGTATAATGCTTATTCTATCAGAACTCCGACTGACTGTAACCTCTTCGCTTCAAAAGAAAGGTTAAATCAACCACTCAAATAAGCATTGATTACTCATCACTGCAAGCCGCAACGGCATTGTCATCATTAAGCTTGATTAGTGACGACTCAAAAAGTTGAGCAGCGGATTGCCAGTCCCGTTGTTCAACTCATTAAAATTTATCATCCATCCTCATCAGACTAAGCACACATTACGTCGAAGTCCTTCGACACTTAACCGACTTCAGTTCCTTCAAATATTATCCACAATATTAGCTAGCCTACAATGTGCTAGTGAATCCTAACGTGGGCATCCAACAGTTTCAGTTATCAGATGACGTTAAATATTGCTGTTCCATGGCGTGCCGGGCCCGAACCGCATCTTCAAAATGCGCAAAATGTTTGTTTAATATGTACGTTCCTTTGTAGTAGAAGTGCGCAACCCAGGAACCTGACTGTTTGTCATAGCTCACGCCCACGACCCCACTCGTGTTACGCTTCGACTTCTTGATTGAACTCACATCTGTATGGTGATCACGAATCTTCAAATTACGCGGGTCTCCCATATGCGAAACTGCTTGCGGATTATTAAAAATATTTTGCCGACTCTGTTCCACGGCTAGACAGCCACAACTACGCGTCTTGCCGTGCCGCAAAACGTAGGAATCCACCACGCACGTCCGGCCACACTGACACTGACAAAACCAGAGCGCATTACCATTCTTGGCCCGGCCCGCTCGGTGAACAGCTATTAAGCGTCCGAAGTGCTGACCGGTAATATCAATCGCCGCTCCCATCCTAATCCCACCATTCTAAAATTAAATTTCTATTGATAACAATATTATAAGCTTTGGCGAATCTAATTAACAGTTTAATGTATTATCCGTGTGTATTCTTTGACTACCGTTCGTTATAACAAAGTATCAACTTATAAATAACAATAGTAACAGCTACCCAACCGCATATTCAGACCCGTTTCTCTTCAGCTTAGCACCGTTACCGCCGGCTTAAGTGATGACTAGTAATTCGGCCATCACAACGCTTTTTAAATCCCCACCATGACTGGTTACGCGTTATCGTCATCAAATCTATTGTCAGCACGAACATTGCCTCGACAGTCGCAATGTCACCAGCTTCTATGATGATTAACCAGCTATCTTGCTCCGTATCCCATTGAGTTATTAATAATAAAAGGCTGATTCTAATTGACTTTTAATAATCAACCACGGTATCATATTGACATGACGATTTGTCGATAATGACAACTAACTGTTACAAATAACCAAAAAGGTGGTCCATGTTATGGGGATTTTCCAGCGCATTTTCCAAAAAGAAGATTTGGAGCGCTATTTACAAGAAGATAGTCATTTTGAACGAACCCTCTCCGCAGTCGATCTGATTGCACTTGGGATTGGTGCCGTCATTGGGACCGGGATTTTCATCCTACCCGGAACGGTTGCCGCAACAAAAGCGGGACCCGGGATTATTTTATCTTTCGTTTTGGCTGCCATTGTGTGTGCCGTCGCCGCAATGTGTTACGCCGAGTTTGCTTCGGTGCTCCCAATCGCCGGTTCCGCGTATTCATACGGAAACATTGTCTATGGCGAAATGATTGGTTGGATCATTGGTTGGGCTCTGGTACTCGAATACGTCCTAGCCGTTGCGACCGTTGCCGTTGGGTGGGCCGCATACTTTAATTCATTCATTGCTGGTTTTGGCCTCAAGTTACCGAAAGCCATCACCGGTTCGTTTGACCCCGCCCACGGGACCTATATCAACGTGGTCGCAATTCTGATTGTCTGTCTGATTGCTTGGATTATCGATACCGGCCTAAAAACGTCAATTCGATTAAACAATATTATTGTGGTCGTAAAATTAGCAATCATTGTGTTGTTCTTATTAGTCGGCTCATTTTATGTTAAACCAAGTAACTGGACACCCTTTGCCCCATTTGGTGGGACGGGAATCCTCAAGGGCGCCGCGGTCGTCTTCTTCGCTTACTTAGGATTTGATGCTGTGTCTTCGTCGGCAGCCGAGGTTAAAAATGCCAAGCGCAACATGCCGATTGGGATCATTGGGACCCTAGTCATCTGTACCATCTTCTACATTCTCGTTTCAGGAGTGCTGACCGGGATGGTTTCGTACAAACAGTTGAACGTTGACGATGCAGTGGCGTTCGCTTTACAACTCGTCCATCAAAACTTCGTTGCCGGTATTATCTCGATTGGTGCCCTCGCCGGCATGTTCACAATGATGGTTACGATGATCTACAGTAGCTCACGGCTATTATATTCAATCGGCCGTGACGGCTTACTCCCACGTTTCTTAGGTAAAATCGATAAGCACCACGCCCCTAAAAACGCCATGTTGACGGTTACAATCGTGATTTCAATTCTTGCTGGTCTCATTCCGTTAGACCAATTGGCAAACTTGGTTAATATCGGGACATTAATTGCCTTCGCCTTCGTTTCTTTTGGAATTTTGCTACTACGGCGTAATCCCAAGCTCAACGCGATCAAGGGCTTCCGCGTGCCACTTTACCCGGTTCTCCCAATTATTTCTGGCTTGCTGTGCCTGTTCATGATGACCCAGCTATCCATGGAAACTTGGCTGGCATCCCTAGTCTGGTTCCTCCTTGGTCTCATCATTTACTTTGGCTATGGCATTCGGCATAGTCGCATGAATAAAGCTGATGAGTAACAATCTAGATTTGTACTAACTAAAAGCGCCCATCTCAAGTGATCGATCAACTTGAGATGGGCGCTTTAACTATTGTCAGCCAGCTAACGATGACAACGATTACATTTTAAGGTATGATAATGATACTTAATTAAGGAGCGTGGTTTAATCATGTTAACACCTAAAACGATCCATGACGACCTTCATGAGCATCATACCCAGGTCGTTCAACTATTCAGTAAGCATCCCTGGCTCATTCCCGCCACAACCTTATTACACATTATTCCAGTTGTCGTCGGCATCAACGGCTTTTGGAAATCGCGAGCACTAAGCAAGCAGCTCAAAATCGAACGCGAAAAAACGAAGCAACTTGCCCTACAACAGGTCGATAAAGTTCAGTCAGCGGTTACTAATCATCACTGTCAGCACCCAAGCTTACGCCAACTTTTCAAGCAAATTCGCAGTCATCATTAACACCAACGTGGTTCGAATTGGCAGTTTTAATCGCTGCCAACTCGAACCACGTTTTAATCAATCCCCTGACATTTTTACAAACTACGATTAATGATTACTGCGGCCATATCACAACGGTTAGGCCAATTGAATCGTCACGTTGGCTGATGGCCCAACGAGCTTGGCAACGGGACAACGCGTTTCCGCAATCGCGAGCCACCGTGCTGCCGTTTCAGCATCCACTTCCGGAATCGTGACCCGAGCATCTAGGAAAAATTGGTACCCAAAACGGTCACGCGACATCTTCACCGTAGTCACGACTTTGCTCTGATGTGTCTGGCCGTGCTCCTTTTCGATTGCCTCCAGCGTCGCGTTAAGGCATGTACTGAGCGCCAATCCGATTAATTGTTCCGGATTCGAGCCCGGCACCGCCTTAAGTGGACTAGATACGGCCACCTCAAGACCATTGGGAATATAGGCGTGTCCTTCGATGCCTTCTTCATTAACTGCTTGGGTCGTATATAAAATTGGAAAATCACTCAATCTTAGTTCCTCCATTCGATAGTTCACTTTGCAATTAACCTACCACAACATTATAAACTTGTCAGTAAGAAGCATTGGTTCTCGACTAATTAGCGGTATAATATTTCTAATAATACTTAATGGGGAATTTACTTATGAAAAATAATCAATTTGCAATCGTCCCGACTGATTCGGAAACCGCGATTGCCGAACTTACAAAAATTCATTTTATTACGCCTGATATGGACGCCCTGACGACTGTTCCAGCCGTCTACCAGGCATTGCTGGCTAAAAGCTTACCAGAAGTTCACACGGCAAGCGGCTTGACCCACAAGTTTAATAACATCATGGCAACCAGCCAGCACACTTTATCAGAATGGCTCGCCAATGCAACTATCGTGAACAATCAAGTCTTTTATAACGTGGGACTTCAGCTACTGGGCTTTCTACCTGGTCAAGATTTTGAATTGGCCGATCCATTGCTGGCGATGCGCGATATTCACTTGCCAATGGTCGGTGATAGCGCCTTTGATCGTGAAGCCCTCTATTATGCTTGGTACCTATTATTAAATACACGTGGGAATAATGGACAAACCTTGATTGAATCACTCACGACCCGGGGTTACTTTGTACCATTTTACCAATTACCTAACGATCAAAAGCCACTCTTCTTCAATGGTAAGGCCCAAGCCGTCTTTGATACCAACGCGCTCATTCGTGACGTCGTCTACGTTGAAGCGCCTTTAGATACTGACCACGACGGCCAACGGGACCTGCTCAAAATTGAAATCCTTCGGCCAGCTGAGACCGAAACCGGCTTAAAAGTTCCCGTTCTCTATACCGCTAGTCCTTATAATCAGGGCATCAACGACCAAGCTGGTGATGCTCAAATGCACAACGTAGACGTTCCCCTGACTGCAAAGGAACCGGACGAAAATACCTATGCGGATGTTGAGTTCCAGCCAACAACGGCGCAACTACCAGCCGCTCGAACCGCGACCACGACGACCGATACAGCAGAGGAGACTTTCAGCCGAGAAAAGTCCTACACGCTCAATGATTACTTTCTAGCGCGCGGTTTTGCTGTCGTCTATGCAGCTGGAATCGGTTCGATCGACTCGGATGGGCTAGCCCCTACCGGTGACGTTGATGAAACGACCTCAACAGTTGCAATTATTGAATGGTTGACTGGCAAACGCCAAGCCTTCACCAATCGTGATGGCAATATCGCTATCAAAGCTTGGTGGTGCAACGGCGCCGTTGCTATGACTGGCCGGTCTTACCTCGGTACCCTCGCAACTGCCGCTGCTACGACGGGCGTGGCTGGCCTTAAGACGATTATTTCCGAGGCCGCCATCTCAAGCTGGTACGACTATTATCGAGATAATGGCCTGGTTGTCGCTCCCGATACGTTCCAGGGCGAAGACACCGATGTTCTCGCCGCTGAGGTCTTCTCACGAAGCTTAAAAGCCGGTGACGCTCACCAGATCCAACCCGCGTTTGATCAGAAACTGGCAGAACTGACTGCCGACCAAGACCGAGCAAGCGGTAACTATAACCGTTTCTGGGATGAACGCAATTATCTCAAGAACGTTGACAAAATTAAGGCGGACATCATCATGGTTCACGGGCTCAACGACTGGAACGTTAAGCCCCGCAACGTAGCTAATTTATGGGATAAATTACAGGCAGTTCCCGTTACTAAAAAGCTCATTTTGCACCAGGGACAACATATTTATATCAATAACTTACAATCGCTCGATTTCACCGACATGATGAACTTGTGGCTAAGCCATAAATTATATGGTTTAGATAATCATGCGGAGACACTCTTGCCTAACGTCTTGGTACAAGACAACACGCAAGCCCAAACTTGGCACGGCTATGACAATTGGTGGCAAGACACAACCGACGCTTTAGATTTTAAGGTTCAGTACAAAGAATTAGTTCCTGCTGACCATACAGTTGACCAACGCGCCGCTCATTTTACTGATAAATTGCCTGACAAATTATTCGACCACTATAAGCATCATTTGGATAGTTGGCAGCGCGACCTCTTGCAAGAGGATAAGTTAAATCCGCTCTATGATCACCGCCTCTTGTTCAAGTCTTGGCAGGCACCTGAGGATCAATTATTAGTGGGTATTCCGCACGTTGCGGGCTCTGTCGCCGTTAATAAGAATTTCGGCATGTTGAGCTTTATGCTGATTGACTTCGGGGCCGCGCGCCGTTTGACTGTCAGCCCACAAATGCTGGCTGCAAAAGCGCTTGATCTAGGTTACCACTGGCGCGAAGATGATTTGAAGGACTTCAAGTTAGCGGGTGAGACGCCGTTCAAGATGATTACTAAGGGGCATCTTAACTTACAGAACCGCCACCACCCATGGCACGCAGAAGCGATTCAGCCAAATGTCTTTTATGACTTTTCTGTGGATCTCCAACCGCTGTTCCACCACTTGCTGAAGGGGCATCAACTCGGACTAGTCATTTACGCAACTGATATGAAGATGACGATTCGTGGCAATCAAGACCTACAGTACTCACTTAACTTGAACGATATTCGCTTACACGTCCCAATGAAAAAAATAACAGACTAACTAATTATGGCCTACCAACTAACCACACAACCGTTAACTGGTGGGCCTTTTGTGTACCTTCAACTTAAACAGCCACTTATCATGACCAGGTCGGACACCACCACCTGTCCGGAACTAGCCAAAAAAAGTTCCAGCTTACCATCAACGTAAGCTGGAACTCATCTTTAATTGTTATTAACTTCGGCAATGCGGTTCGCAATCAAATTCGTTAACTGGCGATTACCAGTCGTATTTGGATGAACATTGTCATCTGCAAACCAACCACTTTGATTCTGCGCACGACCATGCCAATCGATAACATGCACGTTCGCATGCTTCTTAGCAGTCTTGGCAATTTGAGCATTGACCTGATTTTGCCAACTCTGTGTTGGGACGTGGGCCGTTACCCAGAAAATCTGACGATCCTTACCAATCAGTTTAACGACTTGTTCAGCTTGATCATCCGTAATTGTCCCGTTAGTCCCAATGTTCAATAGGACGTTATGGGCTAATTGCCCTTGCGACTTCAGCGAATTAATGATTCCAGGAACTTCCGTCACTTGACGACCAACGCGACCTTGAACCACCGTACCCGGGATAACATCTTGAAGATCGGAAGAAACATCCAGTAACACCGAATCCCCAATGGCTGTCAGATCCGTATTGGCCATCGCTAGAACAACTTGTGGCTTCAAATCGTATTCCTTTTCCACCTGCTTCTGCTTCGAGTTCAACTTCGCTTCAGCCTGCTTGGTCTGCATCTTTTCAGTCGCAACCTTCTTGCTTGAAGCAGCCGCTGCCTGGGCAGCTTTTTGCCGTTTGAGCGCCGCCGCATTCTTCTTATCAGCCGCTTTAGAGTTAGCTGCAATCGTCTTTTGTAATTCAGTCTTCTTGTTAGCTTCCGCTTTACTTGGCTGTTGAACGAAACCAACCGCCGTAATAACGAATAAGACCGTGGTCAAAGCGACAATCGCAGTGGTCACGCGGTTAAACTTCGGTTTGCGGAGGAAATCTTTGAAGTCGACCAATAACCGACTGTAATCATAGTGCCGCATTGGATTTTCAATAAACCGATAACTCAATTCCGTCACGATCAAAATTAAGGCAACTTCAATCAAACTATTGAGGAGTAAATGATCACCAATGTTTTTAACTTTAGTTTCGTAGAAAATCATCACTGGGAACTGGTAGAGATAGATCCCATAACTACGTTGCCCAACGTACTTAAACAACGGATTCGTCAAGACGCGATTGAGATGACTAGCCGGGTGGGCCACCGTTGCAACTAACACTGTTGATAGGACTGTGAATAGTAACATACCGCCACGATAAGTGAAATCAGATTGACCGGACATCTGGAAAAACATCCAAATAATTGCAATTAGCGAAGCACCGCCTAAGATATCCAGTGTCACTCGATTAACATTAGCAATGTCCGCCGATAATTCCCGTGATGGCCAGATAAACGCAAGGCCAGAACCTAACAATATTGCAAACATCCGCGTATCAGTTCCGTAGTACACCCGATTCGTATTCGCTGGATCATACAACATTGCCATGGTTATCGCTGAAATACCCGCAGCAATCATCATAAACCAGAAGACCCGTGAACGCTTCTTGAAGATGACCATCAAGATACCAATCACTAATGGCCAGAATAAGTAATATTGTCCTTCAATTGAGAGCGACCATAAATGAGTGAACGGTGATTCACCATTGAAACGGTCAAAATAACTTTGACCGTGATTGATTTCAAACCAATTATAGACGTAGACTAAATTCGTTAATACAGTAGCCCGAATGTTCGTCAATAATGACCGTTGAAACAGCGTAATGTAGGCTGTTGTCCCTAACAACATCGTCACGAATGCTGGATATAGCCGCCGCATCCGGTGTCCGAGAAACCGCCATATCCGGACATGCCCCCGACTCAAAATATCTTGTAATAAAATATCCGTAATCAAATAACCTGAAACGACGAAGAAGATCGGAACTCCCAAGTAACCTCCTTGTAGTGAGGCCGGCATCAAGTGATAGATGATGACACCCAGCACCGCCAATGTCCGGATACCATCAAATCCGGTGATATAACGTCTTGGATTCATCCGGTGTCGATTCATCCGACTCATTGTTCGGCTCATATTTACGCTCCGCAAATTTTCATTCATATTCCTATTACCCCTTGAATTGTCTCTACAAATATTAACTAACCCACCAGTGCTTCGGTACCTTTACTATAATATGTAAATGACCGCATTGACCAGCATTATTTAAACTTCATTAATTATTTTTATTAACCACTTTATTCATTATGCTGATTAAACACATATAACCCCGAACTTAATTACAATATAAATAAATCAAACGTGAGTCTATTAATCCATCCGTTATCATTCCTATGTTATCAACAATTTAAGGTTGATTCGACGTACCAAACAGCTCAATTAATCAAATTGAAATTGATTAGCACTACTTGTGACTAACTTCTACTATACAACAGTATGAACCAGTAAAACATTGAATCAGAAATCATTTTAAAAGATTGACGCGATTCGTTCGGTAACTTGATAAATTGATTTTACAAACTTGCTAGCCATGATAACCACCGGACAAGAGGTTCACCTTAGTAATCTCACCAGAACTAAAATGACGACTCTGACCAGTCTCTAATTTGACGACTAACGCCCCGTGTGCATCAATATCCGTGACGACTCCACGATACTTTTGCGTTCCGCTCTTCAACTCGACCTGTTGATCGATCACCATGGAGAGTTTCCGATAAGCGTCCATGAAAGTCCCACTACGATAAGTCCCATAGCTATTGAAAAAACGCCGCAGTAGCTCACAAATCACTTGATTGCGCGTCACACCATTTGGATTGGCAACGACTGCGCCCGCTTTGTGCGCTAGTAGCGCTGGAAAAGCTGTCGTTGTTAAGTTAATGCCAATTCCAATAATGACTGCTGAAATTTGCCCCGTTTCAAGACTAGTGATGCCTTCTGATAAGATACCAACCACCTTGTGATGATTGACTAACACATCATTGACCCACTTTAATGAAACGTCAACCGCAAACAGCTGTTGCAGCGTCTGAGCAACGACTACCGCAGTACTCGTTGTCAACAAACCAGCGTCTAACGCCTTCTGGTCACTGAGTGGTAACCCAATGCTCATGTAAATTCCAGTCTGTGCTGGCGAATAAAATGCCCGCCCCGACCGACCGTAACCAGCAGTTTGCGTATCCGCAACCACGATTTTCGGAAGTGCTAAAGGTGTCTGCGTGACTAACCGCCGTAAATAGGCATTCGTTGAATCAACCGTTGGTAGCACGGTCAAATCAAACGGTGGTAACGCTGTAAGCGCGTATTCAATCACCGGCGCACTCAATTGATTATTGGCCACATACCGATAACCTCGCCCATGCCGGCTCTCAATAGTATGGCCCGCCGCTTGCAATCCTTGCACTAATTTCCAAATAGCCGTTCGACTGATTGCAAGTCGTTGTGCCAACCAGTCACCCGAACAGTACGCGGGCGCCGCTTGGATTAACAAGCGTAAAACTGCGACTTGATTTGCCATATCAATCTCACCCATCTCTAATTAGTTAACCCATTATTTCATATTGGTTAACTAACCGCAATTGAATTTAAAGAATGTAATATTACATCTTTCTGTGCTGAGCAGTTTACTTATTATCGCTGAAAATGTAACCGCTTGTCAAATCAATTGTGTACAATCGGTCACAATACGACTGAAACTTGGTCTATCAGTCGTACCGACCAGCATAATAACTAGTATAAACCAAATTCAGACTAAACGGCCCGTTCTAATTATTATTTTTATATCGTTTCGACCGAAGTCCCCTCCCATACTCAGCTACTATGACGTTAACGTACTGATTCAGTTAATTAGCGAACACGACCTTACCAATTATCTACTTAATGCAATTCTTTATGATTGCCTAGTCTCTTTGACCCTGCTTAGTTAACAGTGGTAAGATAACAATTAAAATATGAAGAAATTAGGTGATCATTTGAAACAAGGAACGACAATCATTACGCTGGATAATGGCTACCATTTATGGACGAATACTCAGGGCAAAGGCGACATTCAATTATTATGTCTACACGGTGGCCCTGGTGGCAATCACGAATACTGGGAAAACTTTGGTGAGGAACTGGCAGATTTAGGCGTCCAAGTTTCAATGTACGACCAATTAGGATCCTGGTATTCGGATCAACCCGACTACTCAGATCCTGAAATTGCTAAGAAATATCTCACCTACGACTACTTCTTAGATGAAGTTGAAGAAGTCCGACAAAAACTAGGACTCGATAACTTCTACTTGATTGGTCAGTCTTGGGGCGGTGCCCTCACAATGATGTACGCGCTCAAGTATGGTCAACACTTAAAAGGCGCCATTATTTCAAGTATGGTCGATAACATCGAGGAATACGTTGTCAACGTTAACAAGTGTCGTGAAGAAGCCCTACCGGCTGACGCTGTTGCTTACATGAAGCAAAAGGAAGCGGAAGGCAACTGGAATGATCCCCAATATCAGAAGTACGTGGACGTTCTGAACGCTGGCTATGTTGACCGCAAACAACCCACTTCAATTCGCCATTTGATCAACACCACTGCCACTCCTGTATACAACGCCTTTCAAGGTGATAATGAATTCGTTATCACTGGGAAGTTAAAGGAATGGGATATTCGCGATCAGATTCACAACATTAAAGTGCCGACCCTGTTAACTTTCGGTGAACACGAAACAATGCCATTAGCTTCGGCCCGCCGCATGGCTCGTGATATTCCTAACTCACGCTTAGTAACGACGCCAAATGGTGGTCATCACCACATGATCGACAACGCCCCCGTCTACTTTGACCATTTGAAACAATTCATTCGTGACGTGGAAGATGGCAGCTTTAATCAAAAATAAATCCTAACTGAACAACTAAGAAGCCGCCAGTATCAGGTCATACCCGATACTGGCGGCTTTTTAATAATATTAGGTTAACTGAAGCTTTGCCCAGTGGTCTAACTAGCCCTTCAGGCTTTAACTATAGCTGATCACCCTGTGCTCGTAGTAAGGCGCCTAATGATGGCTGTTCCTTAATATCAATGTGGTTGGCTTTGGCATAAGCGTCAACTTCTGCTTG
The DNA here is from genome assembly GCF_049745435.1 of Lactiplantibacillus sp. YT640. Taxonomy (NCBI): domain Bacteria; kingdom Bacillati; phylum Bacillota; class Bacilli; order Lactobacillales; family Lactobacillaceae; genus Lactiplantibacillus; species Lactiplantibacillus sp. YT640. The sequence goes on along the minus strand of NZ_JBMNVY010000006.1, from coordinate 114,111 downwards.
ACCATATAATTCAGGATCTAGTGGCATGTAAGCTGTGCCAATTGGATCATCATTCTTGATGACCGCGTTCACAACGATTGGCCGCTTGTTGCCCTTCGCTTGGAGCGCCTTGATTTGGTCAAAGACGGTTTCGACCTCTTGATTATTTTGAACAGTAAAACCAATCCCACCAAGGCCATCTGCAACTTTGGCCCAGTCGGCATCCGTTAGATCAACACCATACAAGTGTTGCTTCGTATCAACTTGCTCACGATAGATGAAACCAAACCGTTGATTACTGAAAATCACGTTAATAACGGGCAAGCCGTAACGTGCTTCCGTGATAATATCTGGCGCTACCATCGCAAAGCCACCATCGCCTGAGAAACTCCACGCTTGGCTGTCTGGAACACTTAAGGCACCAGCCATCCCAGCAGGTAGTCCAAATCCCATGGTTGCGAAGAGGCCAGATAAGGCAAAGCGTTGCTCCTGATCCATTGGGAGCCCCCGGACAGCCCACTCGGAGACGTTACCGGTGTCGACCCCGTAGGTATCACGAGGGCCGACCATACTAGCAACTTTGTGCATGACCGCTTCCGGCGCTAGTCCATCATGGTCGTCAGCAGCCAATTGTTGGAGCCACTTATCCCAATTACGTTTATTTTGCCGGTTAGTCGTTAACCACGCTGTTTCAGGTAACGTTTCGCCAGTTGCAATCATCGCTTGCAAATAAGCTTGGGCGTCACTGATGACGGCGTAATCGATTGGGACCATCTTGCCGATATCAAAACTGTTATTGTTGACCTGAATAATCTTAATCCCCTTAGGCCAAAAACTAGCAAATGGAAATTCAGATCCCAGGAACAAAATCAAATCAGCGTGTTGGAGTGCTTCGAACCCCGATTTGGAACCCAACCGGCCAAACGTGCCAATTGCATTCGGGTGGTTCGTTGGAATAACCCCCGTCGCTGGGACGGTGTTCATGACTGGGATATTAAATTGTTCACTAAACTTGACCAGGTCTGCCTTAGCACCAAGAAGACCCCGACCAGCGTAAACTAATGGATGCTTAGCTGCTTTTAGCATCTTTAACGTTGCCGTAATAGCCTGAGGATCGACCCGTTGTTCAAACGTATCTGAAACGGTGTTAGGCGTCGATACCGGCTGATAATCGATTTCTTCCGCTGAGAGATTTTCAGGAATGATAACGACTGCCGGTCCCTTTTGCCGGTATGCTTCACGAATCGCTTGGTTAATGACATATGGTAATTGTCCGGCCGTCGTGACAGTGCGGTTATACACCGCCACGTCACTAAACATTGGAGTCTCATCCATTTCTTGGAAGTAATTCGTGTTCATCGTCGCTTGTGGCACCTGTCCGACAAGTGCTAATACAGGAACGTGATCCATCTTGGCATCATACAAACCGTTGAATAAGTGCGTTGCACCAGGACCCGCAGAACCAAATGAAACGCCGATTTTGCCTGTAAACTTGGCATCTGCCGAGGCTGCTAAGGCCCCCACTTCTTCATGCCGTACTTGAATATAATCAATATCGGCCTTTTCAAGGTACAAACCTTCAACGGTATGATTGATTGAACCGCCGGGAATCCCGTAGATGTGGTCCACACCCCACGCCTCTAAAACCTTAACTAAAGCTTGTCCTGCAATCATCTTTGTCATCACTATTCATCCCTTCGACTTAGAACCAATTTGTCTGCTTGGTTCAATTCATTTAACAAACGTATTATAAATCGCTTTCAATTATAAATGCAATTAATATGCTTACTTTTCGTAAGTGAAATTACAAGTACACAAAATGAGGCACCATTCAGCGCCAATTTTGTGTTTATCCGATTATTTCATGTGAAACTATCTATGGACTAGAAAAATAGGATCAAGCACACACCCGATACTCAGTTTTATCAAATATCGCTAACGATCTAGCACGAACAACTTACCGACGTGACGACAATCAAAAACCACCCCATCAAACAGATCAGGGTGGTCTACATTAAGCTTTACTATATTGTGATTGTTGATGCTGGGCTGAGACAGAACTGACCACTTGCAAAGCACGCTGCTGCCACTGAACGTCCACATCTAATACCGTGATTTCCGGTGGCAACTGGTATGGCGAAATAATTTTTAATGTCGTGGTGACTCGCAGAATGACTGCCTGTCGATAATTAGCGCTAACTAACCAACAATGATAATCACCGGCCGCTGGTAACTGCTGTTGCCGATTTGCAAGTTGGATCGTTCTAGTCAACGGATCGAATGTCGCCTGTGTCGCGTAAGTGTACCCCAATAAATCATTAGCTTGTTCAATCTGCCCCCGAGCAATCAGCCCCCGGATCCGAGTAGAACTGACTTTAAGCTGCTGATTAGCCAAGCGATCCACCGTGACCGTTTCAAAGTACGGGGCGCCCAATTCCGCGAGTTCGCGCATCCCATTTGCGCCACCCTGCCCGAACGTATAGTCAAACCCCGCCACAACGACTTGCGCATTCAACCCGACAAGGTAATCCTTAATAAACGCAGTCGGTGTCAAGCCAGCAAATTGGTGGTTAAAATCCGTAATATATAGTCGGTCCACCTGTAGCGCCGCCATATGTTGGCTTTTTTGCGCGACGGTATTCAGATACCGAAAAGTGGTCTGGGACTTAAACAGTTGTGACGCGTGTCGATTGAACGTCATCACAGCGAGTGGTAAATCACGCTGCTTCGCAATTCGTTTCGCTGTTTGAATCACGCGTTGGTGGCCCTGATGCACACCATCAAAGAAACCTAAAGCTAATACCAGTGGCGGTTGTGGTGCCAGCATCTTTAATCGATGGGCATCTAAATTGATTACTTGCATCTGTGCGACCTCCCGAACGTTCACGTAGTGTTCTCTACAGCTTGGTATGTTGTCACCGCCACAATGGCAAGCGACACTTAATACTATGTACCAAAAGAGCCGCGATAATCGCGTCCTCTTTCGTTAATTATCTATCCAAATTAGTTTGTTTGAGCTTGTTTTAAGAAGTAGCTGAACGGCTTCAACGCTTGAGCATCATACTTCTTGACAAATTCAGCAATCTTGTCTTTATCTTGCCATGCGTCATCGAGATACATATGTTCCGTTGTAAATGGCATTGCATGCGTTAACTTCACATCAATGACAACTGGCTTATCCGTCTTCTTAGCGTCTTCAAGGGCTTGCTTGAATTCAGCCTTGGTCCGAACGGTATAACCAACGGCACCATAGCCTTCGCCAACCTTGGCCCAATCAGTATCTGGCAAATCGACACCAGAGAGTGGTTGATGGCTATCATCAGTCTGTTCAGCTTCAATAAAGCCTAAGGTCTCATTACTGAAGACAATGTTGATAATGTGCAAGTTATACTTAACTTGTGCCAAGATTTCTTCTGACAGCATTGCGAAAGCGCCGTCACCGCTCAAACTGTAGACGTCCCGATCTGGGTAGTTGACTTTAGCAGCCAGTGCAGCAGGAACCCCAAAGCCCATTGTTGCATAAATCCCAGAAGTTGCCCATTTCTGGTCATCGTGCATTCGGATCAAGCGTTCAAAGTTAATATTAACATTGCCGACATCGATAGCCCAAACAGCTTTGTCACTAGCTTCTTGGTTCAAGACATCAAAGATTGGTTCGGGGCGAACTGGTGATTCAGTGCTATCGTTGAAGCTGGCTTGCCATTTGTCCCAGTTCTTTTTATCAGCAACCGCAGCGTCATAAAAGGCTGAATCATCGCGCGCTTCACCAGCTGCATTGATCGCCGCTAAAGCTTTTTTCGCATCCGCCTGAATAGCAACGTTCGTATGGTGGCGCTTACCAAATTTTTCACTATCAATATCGATTTGAATGACCTTAGCCTTCTTATTAAATAAGAAGATACTGAATGGAACATTGTTACCAACCCAGAGAATTAGATCCGTACTAAAGCCAATCTCGGCACCCGGCTTAGGTGCGACCCGTCCCGTGGAACCTAAGTAAGCGGGATAGTCGTCTTCAATGATCCCCTTCGCTAATACTGAAGAGACAAGTGGCATCTTAAACTTTTCAGAAGCAGCTTTTAATTCTTCAGCCGCGTCCTTAGCGCCAACGCCAAAGTAAATCATTGGTGACTTAGCAGCTTTGATTAATTTAACCGCATCAGCAACTGATTCAGCGGTTGGTGCAGGATAGTTAACAGTGTGCACGCTAGCGTTCGTTTCAAAGTTGTCTTCAATTTCAGCCCAACCAAAGTCCTTAGGGATCGTTAAGACAGCTACACCATTGTGAGCATACGCTTGACGAATGGCTTCATCAGTCATCATCGGTAAACTCTCAGCAGTCATCGCAGTCCGATTCCAAACAGCGACATCGTCAAAAATCGGTTCTTCATTCATTGCTTGGAAGAAGTCCATGTTCATCCGCTTAGTAGGAACTTGTGCAACGATTGCTAACATTGGAATACCATCTTCCTTAGCATCGTACAATCCGTTCAGTAAGTGGACAGCACCAGGGCCAGCGGAACCAAAGCAGACGCCGATCTTTCCAGTTAGCTTATAATCAGCGGAAGCGGCAATCGCACCAGCTTCTTCGTGACGTACTTGGATGTACTTCAACGTTTCCCGTTGATTATAGATGGCGTTCATCGTTGAATCGAACGACCCACCGGGCAAACCATAAATATGTTTTACGCCCCACTTCTGAATTACTTTTAATACGGCATCTGAACCACTAATTTTAGCCATTAGTAATGTCCTCCTCTGATATATTTTAATTATCAACTTTACGACTTTATTGTAATCACGAATTTTTAAAATGTAAACGCTTTTATCGATAGATTTTATCTATCATTGAAAATTTCGCGAAACTTTCTATGGTTTACAAGCGTTAACGACGGGCTTTGGAGCGTTTTTAATTTTTACAAAAAAACGTATTTTTTTGTATTTTTATATTTTGTATTATTTTCGACACCGGTATACCACCTTAACCACCGTACTAATTGTGTATTTGTCTTATTAAATCGAATTGGTACGGGTACATCCCCACTCGTTACGCTTGCCCCGCTTAGCAAATCTCGGCCGATTGACTGCTCATGAGCTAGTTTCAAGATAGTTTTTGATGACGACGCTTACATTTCAATGTTTATCCTAACTTTCTGATTATTTCACCTTCCCCTTCTATCACTTGAATAACTCTAGTATAGTCACCTCCAGAGCAAACCAACTTGATGCTCATCAAGTTTTAGCCCATTTCACGTCAAAAAAGACTACCAACGTCATGTGCGTCAGTAGTCCGTTTAGAATTAAGTCATTTAAATTATCTGTAACTGGCCAATAACGTCGAGCTGACCATCTTTAACTGTCAGACATTTAATATCCACAAGAAGATAATGAAGATGAAGAACAGCACGTACATTAATGGATGAACTTCCTTGGCATGCTTAGTTGCGACCATCGTAATGACGTATGCAATGAAGCCTAAGGCAATCCCATCAGAAATACTATAAGTCAACGGCATCCCGATAACAGTTAGAAATGCGGGTACGGCAATTTCAAACCGTTCCCAACTGATCTGTTTTAAAGATTCTGCCATCAACACACCCACAATAATCAATGCAGGTGCAGTAACTTGATCCGTCACGACGTTTAATAACGGTGAGAAAAATAATCCAAGAATGAATAGCGCACCAGTAACAACTGCACTCATCCCAGAGCGACCACCGACCGCAATTCCGGCCGAAGATTCAACATAAGCTGAGGTTGGTGAGGTTCCCAACACTGACCCAACTAACATCGAAGTTGAATCGGCCATCAGCGCTTTACCAACCCGCGGCATTTTATTATTTTTCATGAATCCAGCCTGTTCTGCCAATCCAACTAGCGTTCCGGCCGTATCGAAGAATGTCACTAATAAGAACGTCAAAACAACAATAATCAATTGTAACGAATTAATATCACCAATATGACCAAGCGCCACACCAAACGTTGGTTTCAACGAAGGTGCTGCCGAAACAATTGTGGATGGCATCTTAATCAAGCCAGTTGCTAGCCCTAAAATGGAGGTTAAAACCATCCCGATAAAAATCCCACCGGGAACTTTGCGACTCATCAAAATCAACGTGACGATCAATCCAAAAATAGTTAACCAGGTCGTTCCAACTGTCAATGATCCCAGACCAACAACCGTTGATTTGTTGGCAACAATTAAGCCACCACCATGAAGACCAATAAAAGCAATGAAGAACCCGATCCCCGCCGAAATTGCTAACTTCATATCCCGCGGAATCGCATCAATAATCATTTCCCGGAGCTTAAAAATCGTAATCAAGATAAAAATCACGGCTGCAACGAACACCCCAGCCAGAGCAGTTTGCCATTTAATGCCCATTCCGATAACTACGGAATAAGTAAAGAACGCGTTAACGCCTAATCCTGGTGCAATTGCTATCGGGTACTTAGCAACTAACCCCATCAATAAACAGCCTAACGCTGACGCTAAGGCCGTCGCGGTGAAGACGGCGCCCTTATCCATCCCCGAAGCCCCGAGGACGCTCGGATTAACAAATAGGATGTATGCCATCGAAACAAACGTGGTCAAGCCAGCCAGCACTTCGGTTCGCATTGACGTTTTCAATTCTGAAAAATTAAAATATGCCGCAATTTTATTCATGATTCCCTCCAAATATTCGTCTAAATTATAATTGCACAATTGTAAACGTTCGTGTTTTAGCGTTCTTTTAACGTATTTAATCGTATCATTTTGTTTATTTAAAAGCAATAACCGAACGCTAAATAATTTTGAATCTGTTTAATTGCGATTTTCAATTTTAATGAGCCTGCGGTAGAATGAAATTGATAAAGCGTGTTCATTGCCTTAAAACCGCTCTTGGTCCTCACGACCCTCAGGCAAACAACGCGTCACGATTCTCCATACAAAGGTGTGATTTAAATGGCTGGTTCCAAAATTACGGCAATCTTCTTTTTAATCCTCTACGCTGTCCTACTCTACTTGGTCTTCACAATGCAGAACATGTTAGCCATGTACTTAATGGCTATTGGGATGTTTCTTGAAGCTTGCGAAGGGGTTTACCATAACTTTTTCAAGCATTGAGCGCTACACGTATCACAGTGAAGCAAGTACGCCCATTTGAGTGCTTACTTTCTATGAAACGACCCTACTTTAGTACAAGTGTTTTTATTCAATGGGTATTCGTAACAAAACAGACTTCTTAAGAATTGTGACAATTCCTAAGAAGTCTGTTTTTGACTAGCGACCAAAATAGTTGCTCATCAATACTAATTTAGTGGTTAGTCCCATGTACATCCTAGTGTAGAACGGGGTGTGACTGTGGCTCACCGAGGTCCGTGACCTGCTGGCTAAAGGTCCCCATCATCTTGAGCACTTGATCAATCTGTGGTGCGCCCAACTGGTTGACCCAGTGATCAAAGTGCTGGGTAATGGCTTGGTCGACAATCCGTTCGACTTGTTGTCCCCGTTCTGTTAAATGTAAGTAGAGCCGCCGCCGATCACGCGGATCTGGCACCTGAAAAACATAGTGTTGCATTAACAATGATTTGACTTGCCGTGAAATCGCGCTTCGCGTTACTTGTCGCTGAATTGCAATATCATTGAGTGTCACTTCATCAGTCGTGGCAATGCGCCGCAATATTAAAAATTGTTCAAATGACAGTTTATTTTGACTTAAAGGCCAAGCTACTAAGTCCATCATAATTTTGGTTGTATTTTGATATGCTTCAAAATAATCATTGAGAAGTTTGCTTAATTCGTCACTGTTCATCGCGATCACCATCACTTCATTAACTTTTGACCAAATATAACACGCCTTTAACTGTTTTGCATGAAATTACCCGTAAATTCCAACGTTAAGCATCCTCCCTAACAATTTTGTGCAACAAAGTGTATGATGAAAGTAGTTGAAACGCTTACGTAAAAAGGAGACGAGACCATGCCCCTGACACCCTTACACCAAGTTGAATTGCGCTTGATGCGTACCGTCATCGCAATCTGTGAGGCTGAAAATATCGATTACTTTTTGATCGGTGGTTCTTTACTCGGTGCTATTCGTCATCACGGATTTATTCCGTGGGACGATGACATCGACATTGGAATGCGCCGTCATGACTACCAGCGCTTTATCGCCGTCGCCAACCACCATCTTGATCCAAACAAGTTTTTCCTACAAACCGGTGCCTCAGATCCGGACTATGCACTCAGTTATATGAAGCTATTAGACGTAAATACTTACATTGAAGAACGCAACAACGTCAATAATGCGTTTAAAGGCGTGTTCGTTGACATCTTTCCGTTTGATAAGATTCCAGATGACGAAGCCCTACGTCGTTCACAGATGTTACATTACAAATTAGCAGACGCTGCGATCCTGCTCAAATTGAATTACCGCTTTGTCAAAACACCACTGCGCAACTTGATTACGAAACACACACCTCAGCAATTAGCTGAAGTCAATCGCTATAAGCTGGAACGTGAGGAATACATGCGCCTGTACGAGCAGTCAGACTCCCGAACTTACAAAAATCTGGCGTCTCAATACGATTACGAAAAGGAAATTATGACCTATCAGGAATTGACCGAGCTAACGACCGTTCCATTCGAAGATATCCAAGTGAAGATTCCCAGTGCGTATGACACCATTTTGACCCGGATGTATGGTGATTACATGCAGCTGCCACCAGCTGATAAACGAGTTGAAAAACATCTGAACAAACTAATTATCGATAATCACGAAATCTTATAATATCAACTAGCGTGGTTCAGGCATACTCGTTACGGCTGAACCACGCCTTTTTGGTATCTTGGATCAAACGTGCCAAGTTAGGTTAGCGTTCGCTACCGCTGAAACCGGGGTAATCACCACATCAACCACCTAACTAGTAAGATTCATACAAAGTTAATGATGGCCTTAATTACGCTTAACTTTCGTATAAAAACTAAAAGTAATCGCTAACTGTTTCACTACTAAAATACTAATTTAACTAACCCCAACCTGTGTTAAACTTAAATTAAATACATGACTTTAACCTTATTGGGGGTCAGGAAATCATAAAAATGGGGGATCGCCATGGCAGCAAAATTATTTGGAATTATGATGATTAACGTTCAGAGTATTGAATTGTCGATTGTCAATTTACGCACATTACGCCAAGTAGAACGAGTTCGTTCCGACGTTTCACTTGGTGAGGATATTTATGATCAGCATACGATCGATTATGATTCAGTGGAACAAGCCGCGCAGGCACTGAGTGGTTTTGTTCAGATTATGAATGATTACGGCGTTAAGGACTACCATTTATGGGGGTCGTGGTCCTTGTCATCCGCTAACAATGCCGACTATATTCAAGACCAATTACTTGTCCGGACTGGGCTCAAGATCGACTGGTTATCTAGTAGTCAGGAAACCTACCTGCGTTCAGTCGCAGTTGCGGTACACTTTCCACGATTCAAGCAAATGATCACGAAGCCGACCTACTTATTAGGAATCAACTCTGGTAGTGTCGGTATTTCGCACTACGATCAGAGTAACTTTGTCTTCTCCCGTAGCCTCCGTTTAGGACCAGTTCGAATCGCGGAAGTTCTTGAAGATTTGCAATCGAGCGTGCCTAACTATGTCGAAGTTTTGGATGATTATATTTCGAGTCAAATCGTTGACTTTGGTCGCTTCTTGCCTGGGCGAAGAGATCAGCCTAGTAACGTCGTCATGCTCGGCGTCGCGCCGTTTGCCACCCTCTTTCGCCAACAACAATCAAAAGCTGGCGTGGAGGAACTCAGCAAAGCAGATTTTCAAGCTTTATATGAGGACGTGTTGAACGCTTCTGACCAGTATTTAATGGATAAATACGAAGTTGATGAAGAAGACGTGCGCCTAATCGTGCCCGAATTACTACTTATTAACGAGTTACTACAACTCACTAATGCTGAGAAAATCTGGCTTGGCAACGTGACCGTGCTGGATGGGTTAATTATTCAAGAAGCCATTAAGTTGGGCTATAAGAAATATAACTTTAATGATCAAATCGTAACAGCAGCTAAGAACATTGCGGACAGGTACAACGTTGAACCTAAGCATCGCGACTTGGTCACCAAATTCTCACTGCACCTATTCGACCAGCTTAAACCGCTACACCACTTAGGCAAACGCGAGCGCTTACTCTTACAAGTCGCCGCCATCGTGCACGACGTTGGGAGCTACATTGACCCGCACCAACATTACTTACATTCGGACTATATCTTGCAGGCCACTGAACTCATGGGATTAACCGATACCGAAAAACGAATGGTCGCCCTGATTTCACGCTACCATAGCGCGCAAACACCATCAAAAGACATTCGCCATTTTGGACACTTACAAGTCGAACAACGCTTATTAGTCTCCAAACTATCCGCCATCTTGAGAATTGCGGACGCTTTGGATGACGGTCGCAAACAAAAAATTGATAAAATTTCCGTTTCAATTCGCAATCCACGGGTCATCATTACTTGCTTTGCTCATGATGACCTCTTCTTAGAAAATTGGGTATTCGCACAAAAAGCGGAATTCTTTAAAGAAGTCTTTGGTTTAACACCAGTGATTAAACTACGGGGGGTACGTTAAATGAATTATTATAAAGAAAGTTATTATACAAACCGTGAACTCAGCTGGCTTGATTTTAACTATCGTGTCCTTGATGAAGCACGTGATAAGGATAACCCCTTGCTAGAACGTGTCCGTTTTCTCGGGATCACACAGAGTAATCTTGACGAATTCTTCACGGTCCGGGTCGCATCATTACGTAAATTGATGTCAGTCAATTACACTAAACCGGATCCCGCGGGACTGACCGCTGCTGATCAAGTCAGTGCAATCAGTGATAAAGCCCACGAGATGGTCAAGCGTCAATACAATACATTAAACCGCTCGCTTTTGCCATTGCTGGAACAGCACGCGATTCATCTCTTGTCGATGGCTGATCTAAACGAGGAACAACACGCCTTTGTTAAGAACTACTTTGATGATGAGCTGTACCCGGCTTTAACACCGATGGCAGACGACTCTTCACGCCCATTCCCGTTCATTGGGAATAATACACTCAACATCGCCTTACGGATTTATAAAAATGGGGATAAGAAGGACCGCAAGTTTGCCACCGTTCAAGTGCCGGACGTCTTTCCTCGCGTGGTCGTTTTGCCAGGCGCACCGAACCAGTTTATTCTGATTGAGGAAATTATCAAAGCCTTTGTCGGCTCACTATTTATCAACTACACGGTCAAGGAAACGAGCTGTTACCGCGTCATGCGGGATTTGGACTTAGATGTCGCCGAAGAGGATACCTCGGACTTATTAAAGGAAGTTCAAAAACAATTAAAGATGCGTGAACGCGGTAAGGTCATGCGCTTAGAAGTCGAAAAGAGTATGAGCAAGCATCAACGCACGCGACTCGCTAAAGCCCTTGGGATTAACGAAAGTGCGTTATACGTCATCAACGGTCCCCTCAACTTGACCTTCTTATCCAAGCTGGTGAAAGCTGTGCAGGGCCACGAAGACTTGAATTATCCAAAATACCACGCCTACTATCCCGCGAAGTACCGCGAACGATCCATCTTTGATCTTATCAAGGATCACGACATTTTAATGCAATATCCGTACGATGATTTCAAACCCGTTGTGGACTTTATCCATGAAGCTGCAGAAGATGAGGACGTGTTAGCCATTAAGATGACGCTGTATCGCGTATCAGCTGATTCACCGATTATCAAGTATCTCGGGCAGGCTGCCCAAAACGGCAAACAAGTAACCGTTCTCGTTGAAGTTAAGGCCCGTTTTGATGAAGAAAATAACGTTCACTGGGCGAAAAAGCTTGAAGAAATGGGTTGTCACGTGATCTACGGTCTGATCGGGCTTAAGACACACTGTAAGCTTGCCCTCGTTGTTCGGCGAGAAAACGAAGGTATCAAGCGCTACATGCACATGGGAACTGGGAATTATAACGATGTCACCGCCCATTTCTACACGGACATGGGGCTCTTCACCGCTGATACAGACATGGGAATCGATGCTTCCAACATCTTTAACATGTTATCTGGCTATTCTGAACCACCGTATTTCCACAAATTGCACATCTCACCAGATGGCATCCGCGACTTTATCAACGAAAAGCTAGACGATGAGATTGCCATTGCCAAAGCTGGTCAGCCCGCAGTTGTCAAAATGAAGATGAACTCGTTATCCGATCCGCAGATTATTAGCAAACTCTACGAAGCTTCTCACGCCGGTGTTAAGATCCAACTGATCATTCGGGGAATTTGTTGTTTACGAACAGGCATCAAGGGCATCTCGGATAACATCGAGGTCCACTCGATCATTGGTCGCCTTCTGGAGCACAGTCGTATATACTACTTTAGCAACGACGGTGAACCACAAATTTACTTATCCAGTGCGGATATGATGACCCGTAACCTAAATCGCCGGGTCGAATTATTGTTCCCACTGCTCCAACCTGAAATCAGTCACCGTGCGATGACAATTTTTGAAACGATGTGGGCTGACACGGTCAAAACGCGCATTTTGCAACCAGATAATACGTACGCCCGTGTGGATGGGCGCGGCTTAGAGGTTTTGGACTCCCAGGCCGAATTCATTCGCGAAGCCGAGCAAGCAGTCAAGGCTGATCACGGCGATACTACGCCCACTAGCAACGCGCACCAGTTCATTCCGATGATGAGTCCCAAGAATGAGCCGGATGCTTCAGATCTTGATAGAGAGGATGATTAGCGATGGAAAACTTTGCGGTCATTGACTTAGGTTCCAATTCATGTCGAATGACAATTACACAGATTCAAGAAGACGGTAGTTATGCGGTCACTCACCGACTCAAGGAAATGGTGCGTTTATCCGAGAATGAAAACGCCACGGATACGCCGACCCTTCAAGCCGAGGCCATTGACCGCACGATTGCAGCGCTAAAGTCGTTTGCTGCCGTCTACAAAGACTTACCTAACTTAACTATCAAGGCCGTGGCGACCGCCGCAACGCGAAAGGCCAGCAACCAAAAGAAATTTCTCAAACGCGTTAAAAATGATGTTGGCCTAGATATCGAAGTGATTCCTGGAACAACCGAGGCCTATTACGATTACTTAGGGGTAGTCAATACGCTTCCAACGACTAACTGCGTCATGGTCGATACTGGTGGCGGTAGCTGCGAACTCGTCCTTATCGTAAACGGCCAGGCCAAGGACCTAATCAGTCTGCCAATCGGCGCGGTCAGTTTATCCGAAAAGTTCGGCCTCAACGACCAAGTTACCGCTAGTCAATTATTTAAAACGATGACTTTCGTTGATAAAATTTTTAATAGCGTCTGGTGGTTGCGAAACGGTCTCAACTTACCACTCGTCTGTTTGGGTGGTAGCAACCGAACGTTAGCCAAAATTAACCGGCGCAAATGCAATATCCTCAACTTTGAAGATATTCACGGTTATCGGCTACGTGACAACGCCATCTATGACACATTCAATACTGTCATTAGCCAGGATGCAGCTGGTCGCGCGGCTATTCCTGGATTAGCAAAGGACCGGGCTGATATTATTGTTGGTGGGATGATTCCTGCCATTAGTCTGATGCGCTTTTTAGATTCTGACCGGATGATTTTCTCTCAAAATGGACTGCGTGAAGGCATCCTATTCGAGCACCTGACTGCTTTAGCTGAACAAAGCGCTAAAGTCAGCGAATAAAAAAATCGGACTGACATTTTTATCAGTAGTATGCTAGGATTAAATCATTAATAAATTCATCAAGGTCGTCTTTGATGCTTGTATATCTTTACAACGGAATCTCCGTTGGTCAAGAAAAGCGTCGTTTCACATACGAAACGAGCTGGCCTTGATCAATGGAGGTTTTATTTTGTCTACAACAACACCTGTCATCCCAACCCAAACGAAGGTTGCAATTTTTGGCACCGCCAGTCTGGCTTTTTGCGGTATTTTAGTTGAAACATCAATGAACGTTACCTTTCCGACCTTGATGCACCAATTCCACACCACTCTAGCAACGGTTCAATGGGTCACCACTGCCTATTTACTCGCCGTAGCCGCTACCATGGTTATTACGGCGTTTATTCAACAACGCTTCCGTTGGCGGACAATTATTAACGTTGGCGGGGCTGGTTTCGTTCTTGGCGGTTTATTATGTACAGTCGCGCCACAGCTCTGGTTACTACTATTCGGTCGAATCATTCAAGCCATCGGAACTGGATTGGCATTACCATTAGTATTTGCGCAAATCATGACCCAGGTCCCTTTCACTGCTCAGGGTCGTTTTACGGGGACCGCTGGAATGTTGATCGCATTGGCCCCTTCACTCGGACCAACATATGGCGGCTTAGTGACACAACTATTATCCTGGCGCTTAATTTTCGGCATTACCCTACCGTTTGGTCTGATTGCTTGGCTGATAACGGCCAAAACTATTCGCCAAACGCAGGCACCACGGTCACGTCCGTTCCCCTTATGCCAATTCGGGCTAGTCGTCGCGACACTCATCCTGCTGATTTTTAGCGTCAATAACCTTAGTACACATGGCTTAAGCTTAGTATTCGTCTGGTTACCACTGTTATTAGCGGTACTCGCCGTACTGACTTTTACCCGTTCGGCAACCCGAACCACGCACCCACTAATCAACCTGGCCGTCTTCCAACAGGGTAACTTTACCCGGGCGCTTCCCATTTACTTCTTCATTCAATTCATTCAGATTGGACTGACCTTTCTGCTCCCTAATTTTGCACAACTCGCTTTGGGTAAAAATGCGTTAGTGTCGGGCTTAATGCTATTAGCAGGAAGCTTATGTTCAGCAATACTATCACCTTTGGCTGGTAAATTGATGGACCGTCGCGGCATTCGGCGACCATTCCAAATTGGTAGTGGCTTTTTACTGTTGGCAACACTAAGTCTCGCAGGGTTAGCCCAGCATCTCTCGGTCGGCTTGATCATTGGCTTATTTGTTGGCTTTCAAATTGGGTTCAGTTGCTTATTTAACAATGCCCTGACGTATGGTTTACAACAATTGCCGCCCCAACTAATGGACGATGGCAACGCGCTTTTCAACACCCTACAACAGTATTCTGGTTCGCTCGGTACCGCCATTATGGCCGTCTTGATTACATTGGGCACCCGCATGGCACCGAGTGCTTCGAGTACGATGCAAACCACCCTCGGCACCCAGATCGCACTCTGGTTCAGTCTAATTATCATTATGATTGTAGCTGCTTTAGCGCTGACTACGAAACCAATTGCGAATATGGCTGACGACCAACATCAATCACGGTCATCTAACCACTGATTTACTTGGGATTTGGTTAAGCCGTTAAAGGCTTCATTAAGCTTCACGTCTTCTTTACTTCTGACCACTGAGTTTACGGTAAGATACAGTTAATCCAAACCGAGGAGTGGTGTGCATGCGTTGGGAACCGTTCAGAATTATTTTAATAGTTGCAACACTAAGTTGTTTGGTGATTCTTGTCCACGTTCGCCAGCCACAAGCCCGGACGCGGCAGCTACTCGGCTTAGGTTACTTATTTGGCCTTAGTGTGATTTTGTTTACCCCGCTGTCATTCGACGGAACTGCCATCTACGTGATGCCAGCTGGTGTCGGCCAAGTGAACCTATCACGGTTGTATCTTCACGGGCTGGGCTTTATCGAAAATATCATTCTGACGATTCCCTTAGGCTGGGGAATTAAACGCCACTTTCATCACTACCCACTATTGGGCCTCGGATTAACGGGCTTGTTAGTGGGTGCCAGCATTGAAAGTCTGCAATATTTCATGTCACAACATTGGCTGATCAATCGCAGTAGCGATATCAACGACGTCATTGCCAACGCAACGGGTATCCTGATTGGCGGACTCGTGGCAGCTACCTTCCAATTTGTGGCCCAGCACCGCAAGACAAGCGTCACGGATTACTGATCACAACTGTATCCTGAAGCTTGCACCCCCTTGCTGGCTGCTTAATGCTCGACTGCGCCGTAAATCACGGCATGGCGCTCAACTTAAATTCACAAACGCAGTGACAAAAAGACGGTTGTTAGACCAATAATAGTCTAACAACCGTCTTTTGTGGCGTCTTCTCAATTTTAATGGTTAGTTGTGGACTTGTCCTCATGCGCGGCACGTTGCGCTTGCTGATCTTGATGCCAGCTAGTTGGACTCCATAATTGGCCTTCCATTGAACCCCGTAGACTCTCAATCTCAGCCTGTTGGTCATCGATGACCTTAATGATACTCTCCACAACAACTTGATTATCAGCCGTCTTCAAAGCGGCGAGTGCCTGGATCGCCCAGGCAGCCTGGTCTTGTTCACTCATTATGTTAAAATCTCCGTTTCCTTTAAGCCTTTTTACATTGTACACAAACCAACTGATTATACCAAGGAATCTGCTTACTCAGCAAAGGTAACGGGCGGTAATCGGCAAGTAAAATAACGCCCTACAACGCGATACGCTGTTAAGAAGACACGCAACCTAACGCGCCCTGGTGGCTGGCTGATATTGTTCTTTCGACAAAAAAACGCCCCATCAAGAATATCAACACAATTCTTGATGGGCCGCTTTCGTCTCAAACGCTAAATCCGATTAACCAACTGCTTGTTGATCATCGTCATAAAGTTTTTGTTGAATTTCACGTAATTCAGACTTACGTACCGAACGTGGCAAAAATGCCCGAATGTCCTCTTCGTTATAACCGATTTGTAACCGCCGACCATCATAAATGATTGGCCGCTTGAGTAATTGTGGTTTTTCAACTAATAGGTCCAATAACTGATTGAAGCCTAAGTCCGACAAATCAATGTGTAATGCTTTGAAAGCCTTAGAACGCGTTGAAACGATGTCCTCGAAGCCATTTTCAGTGAGCCGGAGGATTTGTTTCAATTCATCGCGATCCAGAGGATTAGCAATAATGTCGCGTTCATTAAATGGAATGTTATTCTCAACTAACCATGCTCGTGCACTACGACTAGACTTGCTGGACGTTGAATAATATAAGTTTACTGTCACGATGAATTCCTCCTAAGTTTCAGCAAGTGACTTTACACCACTTACTTTAATATAGTAAGTATACGGTTTTAGTCAAGAATAGTCAAGGTTTGTCAGAACTTTTTTAGTTAATTATTTCTAAAGTTCTGCCAGCCAATTACCCATCAAATGCCAGCGCTATTCTGTACTTGTGCCGACAAAAGCGGTACCTCACGAGATACCGCTACTTAACTAAACATGACCAACTGCCCGGGCTGGGATCGAACCAGCGACCTCTTGATTAACAGTCAATTATTCTACCGCTGAACTACCGGGCAATGATTATGTCTGTATTTATACACGCTTTTATGATAAAAAACAAGTCCTTTTTAAAAAAAGTCACACTAAATTCACATAATTAATATGATATCCGCCTCAAACAACGTACAAACCTAACCACGATACCACGGAAAAGTCCTGTTTTGAAAAGCGTTGTGCCAGTGTATTAGTGATTTCTAATTCACTCAATGTTGTTTTTAACTCATAGTAGTAATCCCCACGCTGATTATGCAGTGCCAGTTGCCAGTTGCCTAAATCATCCCAGCAAGTCGTATCGGGAGCGGCCTGTTGATGCTTAAACAACACGTGAAAAGTCGGCTTCCACGTCTCGTGATCGTCTCCTGTGATACGGATCAAGCGACACACTTCCCGGTGACAACGAATCGCTGTCCGAACACCAACGATAATACCTGCCACCATCACCCCAGCACCAAGTGCCAACCCAAGTAATAACAACCGGGTTAATAGTGGCGTTGCTTGCAATTGCGAGCTAATCACAATCGTCGCACTCATCATGAGCCAGACTACCAACACCCAGCCATTGAGCCAGTTCAAGGCGACATCGCGAGCATGTCGATACACTGCTAAGCGGTATTGTTGATCATTGTTGACCACTCGTTGTTTAGGGGCCACAGTTGAATAAACCACCGTCATATCATCATGAAACGTATAACTAGTAAGTGGTTGGAAGACCGTCGTCATAGCTTGTAACGTCGTCTGTGGCATGTATTCGGCAATCAACTGACGTGCTTGTGAGACTTCTTTAAACTGATAACTCAGACCGTGAATCGCCGTCAATTGATAGCCCCGCGCCGCCTGCCGATTGAGCCAAGCAACCTCGGCAGCAGAGCCTTTAAGAAAAAAGCGTCGTTTTTGCATACTAGGAATCCTCCATTTCACACCGATTTGAGTCCCCATTATATGCCGATTGGTCTACATTTCAAATATTCATTAATCTTAGTTCAACACCGTTACTAACCGTTGTACAAAAGTAATATTATCAAAACAAGCATGGTAACCCTTTCTTCATTCCAGCGGATTGGTATGGGTGTGATGATTAATTCTAGATACTTCGTGGGACGCCAGTTTATATATTAAGTTTTTGATATTTATTCACAAATCCACTCATCCATGCTAGCATCAAAGATGATGTTATTGATTACAATCTTCGGAGGAACAAGTTATGTCAGCCAAATATATCATGGCCATTGACGAGGGGACCACGAGTACCCGCACCATTATTTTTAATCACGCCGGTCAAAAAGTTGCCGACGCCCAAAAGGAGTTTCCACAATACTTTCCGCAACCGGGGTGGGTCGAACACGACGCTACTGAAATCTGGAACGCGGTTTCCTCAACGATCGCTAACGTCTTAATTGACGCTAATATTAAACCTAATCAAATCGAAGCCATCGGGATCACCAATCAACGTGAGACTACCGTTGTCTGGGACAAGCAAACCGGTCTACCCATTTATAACGCCATTGTTTGGCAGTCCCGGCAAACTGCACCGTTAGCTGAGCAACTCATCGCTGATGGTATGGGCGATCTGATTCACCGGCACACCGGCCTAGTGACCGACGCCTACTTCTCAGCAACGAAAATTCGCTGGATCTTAGACCACGTTGATGGTGCCCAAAAGCGCGCGGAACGCGGCGAACTTCTTTTCGGGACTATTGATACTTGGCTCGTCTGGAAATTGACTGGTGGCGAGACCCACGTCACCGACTACACCAACGCCAGTCGCACCATGTTATTCAACATTCACGACTTACAATGGGACCAAACGATTCTGAACCTACTGAACATTCCTGCTGCGATGCTCCCAGAAGTACGGTCCAACTCTGAGATCTATGGCACGACTAAGGACTACTTGCTTTATGGTAGCCAAATTCCAATCAGCGGGATGGCCGGCGACCAACAAGCCGCACTATTTGGTCAGATGGCCTTTGAACCTGGCATGGTCAAAAATACTTATGGAACCGGTGCCTTTACCGTCATGAATCTGGGCGAGCAACCGCAATTATCCGACCACAACCTTTTAACGACCATCGCTTACGGGCTTGATGGCAACATCAATTACGCGCTTGAAGGCTCCATCTTCGTAGCGGGTTCGGCCCTGCAATGGTTACGCGATGGCATGCAACTGCTCGAATCAGCACCAGAATCCGAAAGTCTTGCCCAACAGTCCCATAATCACAACGAAGTTTACGTAGTTCCCGCCTTCACCGGATTGGGCGCACCTTACTGGGATTCCGAGACCCGTGGAGCCGTCTTTGGCTTAACCCGCGGGACCACCCGGGCTGATTTTGTTAAAGCCACGCTACAGTCACTGGCCTACCAGTCCCGCGACGTCATTGATACGATGAAAAACGATGCCAACATCACCATGCCCACACTCATGGTCGACGGCGGGGCAGCCCGCAACAACTGGCTGATGCAATTTCAAGCCGACATCTCAAATGTCAAGATCATCCGGGCCGCTGACCTCGAAACGACCGCACTCGGTGCTGCATTCTTAGCCGGCCTAGCCGTGGGATACTGGCAAGATTTGGACGAACTCAAATCAATCCACCAAACCGGCAATGTCTTCCAACCCCGAATGGCCGCGCCCCAACGTGCGAACCTTTACCAAGGCTGGCAAGCCGCCGTCAAAGCAGCCCAACTATTCAAGCACACCCCAATCGACGCCCAATCAAGTACCAACTAAACTAAATTTCTAGTCAAAAACGCCGCGACTGAAGTCAGTCACGACGTTTTTAGTTCAGCACTATTTTCCTTGAATCCATCACTGCCATTCGAGCGGCTTCCCGAAACGTGTTCGGTGCCACTAAAGCCTGTGCTTGCCACGCCAACGGACTAATGCCAAAACCGCATTAATCCGTTGGCTAGGCAATGCTCGGCTTCAACTCGTGGCCCCGCACACTCTTGAGACTGGAGGGGCTGGGTGACAATGCTCAGTAGCCAAATTATTCTTAGTCGGAAGTGATTTCCTTCCGGCTTAGAATAAGATTCGTATTTGAGATGACGCGGGTTGGGCGTTAGCTCAAATCGATGTCGGCTTACGTTCCAGCAATTGTCACCCAGCCCCGGAGGTCGGAATAGGACGATCATTGCTGACGAACAGAAATCCACCTAATCGGCACGTTTTAATCATGATTGATGACAGATTAATGAATATCGCGTGGGGTTTATGATAATTGTAGTTCGTCTACTTTTTTGAAGGCGTGACTGGCTAGAAATAGCAGGAATATGCCGGCATAAAAGAGGGCAAATAGTAATAAAAATAGCCGTAAATCAAAGCGGTCAGCTAGGAAAGAAAACGCTAGCGAACCCAGCGGTAAGGTCACGGAAACCAGCGTATAAAAGCAGGTCATTACCTTCCCGAGTTGGTCTGAACCGACCGTCGCTTGAATCATCGGTGTCTCAAATACTTGCGTCAGTCCTTGAAAGACAAAGCTCAGTAAGTAAATGATGGCAAACAGCCAGAACTGGTTGTACGACACTACTGTCAAGATCATGAATAACGCGCGCCCAAAGTTGCCGATGAGGTAAGACTGCCGAACGGTCAACTTTTTTAACTGTCGGTAGACTACCGTCATCCCTAATAATATTCCAACGGCTGACATCGACTCCAAAATACCGTAGTAGATCGAGCCACCGAAATGCCGCCCAAATAAAACGACGTACGTATTCAAACCGCCAAAGAAGAAATTCATGACGACGCTCGCAAACGTCAATAAACGCAGCAGCGGATCAGTGCTGATAATTTTGAAACCAACCAAAATCTGGTTGAGATACAAGGACTTTTCCCGCGTGTGTTGCTGACGGGGTTCAGCGAGTTTGATCCGCCTAAAAGTGGCAACGGTAACGACAAACGTGGCTGCATCCATGATTAAAACACCGAGCACTGAGCAGAGGCTGATCAAAAATCCAGACAGCGCGTTGAACACGTAATCCGTTTCCTTGTAGGCAATTGACATGTCCGCTTGTGCTTGAACTAGCTGGTCTGGCTCAACGAGCAGCGGTACTAATGTATCTTGAATCGGATAAGCTAGTGATCCAAAAAGGGCCGCGACGAATACCAGCCCGACATAGATACCTGGCAACTTAATATGTAACGCAACTAATCCAATTAGCATGACCACGATCACTAACTGTGAAAATTCAACCGCGACTAATAATCGGCGTTTAGAATGTCGGTCGATACTGTCACCAAACAGAAACAACAACACGCCCGGTAAAACAATAGCCACATTCATGATGCCGATCCACAACGCACTGTTGGTCAATTGGAGAATGAACCAGTTCATGGCAATCATGTAGATGCTGTCACCAGCGTTACCCACTGCTCGCCCTAAGACAAGTTTTCTGAAGTTGGCATTGATCACATTATCCGCCCCTTTCAAGCCTTGCAACAATGTTACTATCACACATCAGAATAAGGATCGACTCAGCTTTCACTCGAATCTGCAACGCAGCCCGGGCCTGCTTAGTAAACATCGTCTCAGAATTAATTATATTATAATTAGTAAAAATAACAATATTTAATCTTATTTTAATGTTAAGATTCGTCCTCCCAGGTACCAAAAAATCTCCTCTGTCAGCTAATAGCGACATGGGAGCGTTACATTAACGGTTATTTTTCGTTCAGCCATTCTAATTATTAGTGTTATGGTAACGATTATTGGTCTAATTCCGGCAAAAAGCCCTGCTGCCTAGCGATTGTCAAAAACTCTCGCCGTTTGGCCGCTGAGTGGGTCGCTTCCTGCGTCATGTGCGCTAAGTGTTCCGTACGGGCGTGACTACTCCGATGTTGATAATACTGATTCAAAACGCCATCAAACCGGTCTAACTCCGCCTGATAACTCGCAGGCTCAGCATAGGTATCTTGAAACAACACAGCGGGCAACCCTAATCGAGGTTTCTTTTCAGGAACATCCGCTGGGTGCCCTAACTGCAACCCAAAGACGGGTAACGTCAAGTCCGGCAAGTGCAGTGCGTCAATCACCGCCTGCGTGTCGTTGTTAATTGATCCAAGTACAACGCTACCAAGACCCATGCTTTCAGCGACCATCACCATCGCCGCTGTAATCAGCGTGGCATCTTCAATACTACCAGCAAAGCGGTCAAATTCACTCAGTGCCCGGCGCGTCGTTGCACCCGGTGCTAGCTTGACGTTGCGATGTTGGTCCGCAACCACAACTAATAAACGGCCGTTTTCACCAACCGTTGGCATCGTCGTAATCGTGGCCAATTGTTGCCGTAGTGCAGGCTGAGTGATCTCAATCAAACTGTATGCCTGTAAATATTGGCTAGTCGGCATTTGTTGTGCCGTTGTGATGATTTGCGCGAATTGCGCATCACTAATTGGTTCAGTGGTAAATTGTCGCCGCGTTCGATGGTCCTGTAAGGTTTCAATCACACTCTTTGTCACTTAAAATCGCTCCTGTTCTTGTTGTAATTCCCGTGACCAGTCCGTTAATTGTGGCAACACGTCCAGGTTCAAGTTAAACACAATTCGTTGACACACTTGATCAAGCTGTACGCTCCGAAATAAGGGATAACGGGTCCTGCCCTGATCCTGGTGTATGATAACACTTAACGTAACCAGCTCATCTAACGCCGTTTCTAACAGTGTCATCGCACGCTGCGGAAAATATTCTCGCTGTAGTGCCGGCGCGTCCAATGAGCAGCCTGCCAACGCTTCAACATCTCGCCGAGTCAATAACAAACTTTCCGGATGTTCGCCAATTAATCGACTTAAAATCTGAACAGTCAATTGGGTCTCAAACGCGTTACGAAAACGAAAACGGGTCTGGAAATGACTTTGAATAAATTGTAGCAATGCCCCATTCTTCATTTAATAACGAGCCTCCTTAAACATGCTTATTGATAATAACACTGATACTAGCGTTTGTAAGTTATTTTCCCCCACCACGCACCCGCAATTAAATCACCACAATCAGTCAATTACATGATCCAAACAAAAAAGCTGAGCTTAGAGAATTGACATTCTGAAAGTTCAACTTTTGAGCCAACGCCTACTAAAAAACAACCGCCGTTTGATAAACTCACACTCCTGCGCTAGACTTTGGCTAACAGCTTTTAGCCAATATGATTTTCTTTCAAAATCAGATCGACCTCAGCTTGCATGTCAGGTGTTTTTGTCCATTCTTCCCAATGATCCATCGTTTCATCGGGAATCGTAAATGTTTCATTAATATATTGCTCATACTTGGCAACATGCGTGGAATGCGGAATGTTTAGTTGTAATATCCGCACTTGCTTAATAAAACCACGTTCAGCTGCTAACTCAGCGCGGCCATTCATCAACATGTTTCCGATCTCCATGTATGAGGTCCCATCATTACGTGTTATTTCTTGAATTAAGTCTAATACTTCATGGTTTTTCAACTGCAATCCCTCACTTCACATTTTAGTATAAGCGGGGTTGGCAGTCGTGTCAAAACTGACCAGTAATTGCCAGGTGATCAGGCTTGGTATGCCTAATCACCTGTACTTGATGAACACTAAACTAACTCAGTCAGCCCCAAAATGCTACCATCAGCCGAGCACTCCTTTTTCTGAGTAAACATCAATCTTCAAAAATTACAAGAGAGCCTTATCTTCATCTAGTCCGCCATAAATTCGCTAATTTCACTCAAAAAAACCACTATCCAAGCAGATAGTGGTCGGCATAAGAGAGAAAGAGAATTGATTAGAAGGTAATTAAATACCTTACAAACTAAGAATAAGCGATATTGTAAGCGTTGTCAACAGTTAGCCAAAATAAATAGATAAATTATTTCTATTTACTCATTAATCTTTTTCTAACACCCTCAGCCAGCCATGTTCGCCACTAAATTGCCGTCTTTACTTGCACAAAGTTAATTAATTCACCTTATTTAATAGATTGGTACCATTCACAATTACCAAGATTTAAAATAAACTTCTCAACCTAGATAATTTTAATTATTATCAACAATCAATTATAATTATTTACACCGGTTATTTAAATCGACCTCACTACCAACTAAACCTACCATTCTCGCATTGACACTTGCTGGGTTATTATTCGCATTCCCTTTAAGAATGAAATATACTAAAAGTAGGCGGTAACATGTCAGGCAGCTATGGGAGTGAGGGCATTATGAAAATAATCGAGCATCAGGGGAACGGGATTAATTATTATACATTAGTGAACAATCATCATATGAGCGTCACTATTATGGACTGGGGTGCCACAGTCACCGCGATCAAAACCCATGATAAAGATGGTAATTTTGCAAATATTGTCTTGGGATTTGACGACGGCGCCGACTACATCACCTATCAATCTTTTTTCGGTGCAACCATCGCTCGGGTTGCGGGGATCATCAAAAATGCCCGGTGGCGGCAGTATGACTTAACTCAAAATGCGGGCGAAAATCATCTAAACGGTGGTAATATGCCTCAAATTTCATTTGAACCATGGTTTTTAGAACGTAAACTGCACACTAGTGATCAAGTTGGACTCGTCATGCAATATATTACCTTGGACGGTGAGAACGGCTATCCCGGGACAATGACGATCACGGCTAATTTCGTATTAGATAACGACGGTAAATTTACTATTAGCTACACTGGTAAAAGTGATAAAACAACCTTATTCAACCCCAGCAACCATCCCCACTTCAATCTAAGTGGGGATGCGGAACGCCTCATTGACCACCATGTTCTTAAAATCAATGCAGACGAGTACGCCGCGTTAAACAAACACGGTATTCCAACTGGTAAGTTGCCATGGGTCACCGACACCCCATTTGATTTTCGTGACCCAGTCGAGGTTGGGCCCCAGGTTGCTAACATCAAGGGCGGGCTCCATCACGGCTTCGTCTTAAACGACACCCCATATCCACAAGTAGAATTACTAGATCGCATCAGTGGACGCAAAGTCACGATGCGAACGAACGCTCCGGCAGTCGTGGTTTCCAGTGCAACTAATTACCGTGATGATCGTTATCGACTCAATGGCGGTAAACCGATGCGTTCTCAACTTGGTCTTTCCCTGCAAGCACAAAAATTACCGGATGCTATTCACCACAAGGAATTTGGCAGTATCATTATCGAACCTAATATTCCTGTAACCTACCAAACGGCCTATCGTTTTTCTAATATTTACGATGTCTAACTACTCAAGAATGATTCAAATCGACCTCCCAGAATGCAAACTACTGGGAGCTTTTTTGACTCACTAATAATGCGTTACACCATACCATTGACTGAACGAAAATCTCCTAACCCATTTTAGTCGACGGACATGGCCTCATTACCATTTACCTACTAGGCGCATATGCTATTATGCACGTTGCGCGAGTTAATCTGTCATGACTCAGGACGAGTTAACTATCAAAATAAGTGCTATTATGATAATAATACCCACATGTGGCTTAACGACTAGTACATTTAGCGGCGGTTTAATAATGACCACCCCATCAAATGTAATTAATAAGGAGGATCAGATTATGCCAGCTACTGACTTACGTGTTCAGCGCACCCAGACTGCGCTGAAAGAGGCTTTTCGGACGCTTGCTTTAAAGTATCCGCGCTATCGTGATATTACTGTTAAGGAGCTCACAAGTGTCGCTAATATCAACCGCAAAACTTTCTATTTACATTTCGATTCCATTGACGATTTAGCGGAAACGTTCGTTCAAGAAGGTGCTGATAAGATTCTAGCACTCATTGACCCGCAAGATTTCAAGAAAAACATTAGCCAACCCGGCTTAATCTTTGATCGCTTAGTGACCTATTTTCGCCAATCTGAAGCTTTTCACCGAGTCATTTTGTTGAATGATGATTACAGTTTTTTGTCTCGGAAAATCCACGCTGCCGTGGTAGCAGGGCTTACAACGACGATTCAAACAAACTATCATTTATCTGCAATCGATGCTAAGGTCTGTTCAAGCTTTTTGATCCACAACAATTTAACCTTTTTCCGGCTCTATTTTAATGGTGATTTAGGACTATCTTTGGCTGAACTAAAGCAGCGTTTAGTTTCGCTCAACACTTATGGCATTCATCAATTCTTCTACCCTAATCAATCACTTTAATAGGACCCAAAAAGCTGAGCTATCGAATAACGATGTTCATTCGATAGCTCAGCTTTTTACTGACTAGTTATAGGCTTTTAATTATTTAACAACTCTTGTTCAATGGTTGCTAATACCCCATCATGTTCATTATCCAGGGCCGTCACGTGTTTTGCTGCGGCTTGAATGTCCGCCGGTGCGTTGCACATCGCATAACTGTGCGCTGCATATCGCAATAATGGGACATCATTCGCCCCATCACCGAAGGCCATCACATTAGCTGCAGTTAACCCAAGTTTAGTCGCCAAGAATTGAATTGCTGGTAATTTTCCGACCCGCTGATCAACCAAATCTACGACGCCATACCCACTATCATGCGCACGTAACTCGCCATCAAAATAATCATTAGCTCGTGCCACCAGATCAGCAGCCTGGTCCGGTGTCGTTGAGATACTGATTTTTTTAACGGTATCATCAACAGTGGCCAGATCCGCAACCAAGTGTAAATGATCATAAAACTGACGGGCCATCGCTACTAACTTATCAGGTGCTCCTAACTCAGTATACGACCCATGGCTACCAACTAAGATTACGTATGCGTCTTTGAATAGTGGCTGGTAACGATCAACAGTCACAAACTTTCGTTGCTGGTCTGCTGAAAGACTACCATCAAAGATCAAGCGGTCCTGGGCATAAATCGACGCCCCATTTTCAGCAACAACGATAAGATTATCCGCCATAACATCTTTAAATAACTGTCTAAGATGGGCATATTGGTTACCGGACGAAAGTACTAGGGAAACATTTATCGCCCGTAACTGCGCCAATACCCGTTTAAACCGTTCTTTGTCAAAACGCTGATCTTGATGCAATAATGTTCCATTCAAGTCAGTTGCAATTAAATTGATTGCCACAAGTAGCCACCCCATCTTTTATCATTTACTAACAAAATCGGCCTCGTCTCGTCATGTGATTCAGCCGATTAAACATCAACATGGCACTCAGTTACATTGCTACGAATACTATTGTAGCATACCATTATTGTCATGCCATAAATGTCGCGGGTAGTTGCGGTTTGGCAAAATAATATCCTTGCCCTCGCGTAATGCCTAGATGATTAGCCAGTTGAACATCAGCCGCTGATTCAATGCCTTCAAAGGTAAATAGCATTTGCTGTTCCTCCGCCTTATCAAACCAAAATTTGAGCGTCGAAACAATTGCATCCGTAGTTGGGGTCCCCAGCGGTCGCATATTTTGTAACGCGAATTTAACCGTATTCACATATGGCAACATCATTTTGATCTGTTGGAATAGGTTATCAGAACCAACATCATCAAAAGCAAGTAATATACCAGCTGCCCGGTACCCAACACTTAATTGCTGTAACTCACTTAGCTCAGGTGTCGCAACTAGCTCAACAGTTAGTTCTCGTGGTAACAAATGCGTCTGCACATAGTGACTAATTGCAGCTTGAAAGTCAGGATTAGCAAACTGACGCGCCGTTAAATTGATGGAAACATGATGGTTATTTAATTCCTGAATAGCGCAATCCAGCAATTGAATCAATTCTGTTGGCGCTATTTCAAAGGTCGCTGGTATTCGCCAAGTTTGTTGCCTCTCATCCCACTGTCGTAATAATAACTCATACAAGATTGTTCGGTTGATTCCAAGGTTATTAATTGGCTGTGCAAAATATTTATATTTCAGCATGACCATTCATCCCCAATAGTCTAATTATTTAGTTGTGTTATCGCAACCGCTTACTTTATCATACCAAAAGATCGTCAACTTTCACAATAGCCTTATGAATATTAGTAGTTAAAAATTATGCAAAAGCTTTGTGGGCAATCAAAAAACGCCACCGTAATCGAACGGTGACGTTTCTTGGTGCCCACACACTTACTTTAAATTATTCAACGGTCACACTCTTGGCAAGGTTCCGTGGTTTGTCCACATCTAAGCCCTTGTTTAAGCTCGTGTAGTAGGCCAATAACTGACCAGGAACAACACTAAGCAAAGCCGTTAATCGTTCATCAACCGTTGGCAAGATAACCGTGTCACCATCTTTAGCTAAACTATCGGTGACGATAGTAACTGTCTTAGCTCCCCGTGCAGCAACTTCTTGTAAGTTGGAGCGGGTCAACCCAGCGGTATTCTTTTGCGTAATAATCCCAATCACTGGGGTATCCTTTTCAATCAAAGCAATCGTACCGTGCTTTAATTCACCAGATGCGAAACCTTCAGCTTGAACGTAAGAGATTTCCTTGAGTTTCAAGGCCGTTTCTAATGAGACGGCGTAATCCAGTCCCCGACCAATATAAAAGGCGTTTGGCGTATTCAATAAGGCACTCTTAGCAATCTTTTCAAAAGTAGCCTTTTCATCAACTAAGCTTTGCATCCCATTAGCGACTAACGCCAACTGCTGTTTCACGTCGAAAGCTGTTGCAGCTGGTTGGTCAACGGCCACACCTAACGCTTTAGCCAAGATGGCTTGTAAGGCAATCTGTGCGGTATAGGCTTTGGTTGAAGCAACCGCAATTTCTGGGCCGGCATGCAATAACAACGTGTACGTTGCTTCGCGTGATAACGTTGAGTTTGGCACGTTCGTGATGGTCAAGCTTGGGAAATGTTGATCGTTCACATTCAATAACACTTCACGACTATCAGCAGTTTCACCAGACTGGGTCAAGAAGATGAAGAATGGATGTGCTGATAATAATGGTTGGTTGTATGCAAATTCTGACGAAACGTGCACTTCAGTTGGCACGTTAGCCAACGATTCAAATAACTTTGCACCAACCAGACCAGCATGATAACTAGTCCCAGCAGCCACAATGTATAGTCGATCGGCTGCTTTAAGAGCTGTTAACAAGTCATCATTGATGATTGGATCACCCGCATCATTAAGATAAACTTGGGATAGCTTCCGCATCACATTCGGTTGTTCATCGATTTCTTTTAACATGTAGAATGGATAAGTTCCCTTGTCAGCTTGAGCTGCGTCAATGTCGACATGGAATGGCTTCCGTTCAACTGGTTCACCGGCCTGGTTCGTGATTTTAATTTCATCAGGTTTAACGACCACGATTTCGCCATCATGTAATTCCAAGAAATCTTTCGTTTGGTCTAACATCGCTAAACTATCTGAGCAGACCACGTTGAAGCCTTCGCCGACCCCAATTAATAATGGACTCTTATTCTTTGCGACGTATAAGGTGTCAGGATCTTCCTTATCCATCAGTAAGAACCCATATGAAGAATGGCCGAGTAGCCCTAACGTCTTACGGAAAGCGGCCAACGTACTCAAGCCTTCCTTGGTGACAAACCGATCGACTAATTGAACAATGACTTCTGTATCTGTTTGAGACTTAAAAGTCACGTCACTTAAATAAGTCTGTTTTAAGTCTTCAAAGTTTTCGATCACGCCATTGTGAACTAAGTAGAAGCGGCCATCCGCAGAAACTTGAGGATGCGCATTGGCAACACTCGGTTCACCGTGAGTCGCCCAGCGAGTATGCCCAATCCCGGTCGAACCATGAACAGCTTCGCCTACTTCTTTACGTAAGTCATCGATCCGACCCTTTTCCTTAACTAAATAGTCATGACCATCTTGATCATTGACATAGATACCAGCTGAATCATAGCCCCGGTATTCCAACTTTTCCAATCCGTTCAATAAGATTGATACTGCACTATCTTTACCCGTTACACCAACAATTCCACACATAAATTAATCTTCCTTTACTGTTTGAATTGTTTCTAGCTGCGTGGTCAATATATCTGTCACCAACCTCACAGTCGGTTTTTGTAATTGACCTGTAGAGTGCAGTCCCTGACGTCACCCGTCGATTATCGATAAACGTCATCCTCGTCAACTTTAGATTCTAAAGTCCTGGCGCTATTCCGCTTTAACCAATTAACAATTGGTCTAGTCTAGCCTCCAATTGGTATATTTCCTAGAAACAAGTTAACTTTACCGTTACATCTAATAAAAGTCAACAATATATTATATTGGTATACGTGTTAGTTAGCGTGTATACCAATCTCAAACGCTTATAAATCAAGGGCATCACGAATTTTCGAATTTTTTGTAACTTTTTTGCGGTCAAATTGGTTTGGGAGGCACTGGGTCCCCTGACAGTCGCCAGTTAACCGCATTTAGCAATAACCGTTCGTTTCATGGCAACAAAAAAAGTCGCGACTCTAGGAGTAACGACTTTTTTGATGATCGGTCTGATCACTTAATTATTCAACGCCAACTTCAGCTTTGACCACATCGACGATCCGATCTACATAAGCGCTAACCAGTTCGTCGGTCTTCGCTTCTGCCATGACCCGCAATAAATCTTGGGTTCCAGAAGGCCGTACCAAGACGCGACCATCACCGGCCATTTCATCTTCAACGTCCTTGATAACTGCCTTGATCTTATCATTGTTCAAAGCGGCTTTCTTGTCTTGAACCTTAACATTCACTAACTTTTGTGGGTAAGTCGTCACTTCGGCGGCTAATTCAGAAAGCTTCTTACCCGTTTCCTTCATGACGTGCAATAACTGAATTCCAGTCAACATGCCATCACCCGTCGTATTAAAGTCTAAGAAGACCACGTGACCAGATTGTTCACCACCAAGGTTATAGCCGTCCTTCAACATCTCTTCGACAACGTAGCGGTCACCAACTTGGGTCTGCTTGCTGTGCAAACCAGCTGCTTCTAAGGCCTTGTATAAGCCCAGGTTACTCATGACCGTTGTGACGACCGTATCCTGCTTCAACTTGCCTCGTTCACTGAGGAATTTTCCACAGATGTACATAATCTTGTCACCGTCAATAATGTTTCCAAGTTCATCGACTGCGATACAACGGTCACCGTCTCCATCAAAGGCTAAACCAACTTGAGCGCCTTTTTCAACGACGAATTTAGATAATGCTTCGGGATGCGTTGAGCCGACCCCTTTGTTGATGTTCAAGCCATCTGGTGCCGTAGCCATCGTATCAAATTCCACGTTCAAATCCGCAAAAATCCGGGAAACTAAGTTACTGGTAGAACCATTGGCACCATCGACAGCCAAATGAATGCCACTTAAGTCATCTGGAATCGTTTGTTCCAAGAATTGTGAATATTTAAGATTACCCTCTGGAAAATCAGCAACTGTCCCCAGACCTTCTGCTGCTGGCCGTGGTAAAGTGTCTTTCGGTTGATCCAGTAATTCTTCGATTTCTTCTTCCTTGGCATCAGACAACTTGAAGCCGTCGCCACCGAAGAACTTGATCCCGTTATCTTCAACTGGATTGTGAGAAGCCGAGATCATGACACCCGCGTCAGCATCTTGGATCCGTACTAAGTAGGCCACTCCTGGCGTCGTAATTACACCGAGACGTAAAACTTCAATTCCGGCTGAAAGCAAGCCGGCAATCAAGGCTTCTTCCAGCATTTGGCCCGAAATCCGGGTATCGCGTGCAACTAAAACGCGTGGTTGCGTACTCTTGTTTTCCGCATGTTCCGTCAATACGTAGCCACCAGCACGACCTAAACGAAAAGCCATTTCAGGTGTTAAGCCTGAATTTGCAATTCCCCGAACACCATCAGTACCAAAATATTTCATTATAATTTACCTCATTTCAAAAGTGTCATGATTAATCATTTTTAACTGTAATTTTTACTTTGACCGACGTTGGGCTAACTGACGAGATCCCATCCTCATCGCTAGTCGAAACATCGACCGTCTTAGTCGTGGTTGAATCAACATTCGTCACATCAACATTGACTGGCAAAGACTTCAACTTCGCCAATGCCGCCTTCGTGCCAGTAACCGTCACTGACTTCGTGTCAGATGAGAATGAATAACTGGTGTCCGCCGCGGTCTTGCCACTGGCTTTCAAATCGATTGGCACATCTTTCGTCGTTGTCGCCTGCGTAATGGGAATATACACCGACGTGGTCGAAGGCGTCAAGACAACGTTCAAATTTTGACCGTTGGCATCTAATGCTTCAATGATAGCCTGCTGGTTCACGGATTTCTCTAAATTCTTGTTGGTATTAACGACCGCAACGACTTTCGCGACTTTGCTAACTTCGCTGACGGCGCCCGTAACTTTGACAGATGATGTTCCGAGCCGTGCCGATCCAACTTCATAACCATCTGCTACGTTGGCTTTATTGAAGTCTGCGCTGACCTTATAAGTAGCCGTTCGTCGTGGCTGAATATTAACATGAATGTACTTTTGACTAAGTCCATAACTCAATTCTTTATTCAAGCCATCGACTTCGACTTTGACACTGTGCCGCCCAACTGCCAACTTAGATAAATTAGCATAAACTTTAAAATTCTGCGTGTTAGCCGTAGTTGTGACTAAAGCAGACGGCCCTTCGATCGTAACTTTAATATTTTCGGGATAGCCCGTTACAAAATATTTCGTACTATTCACGTTCAGTTCTAAGGGCGCGCTAATGGTCACTTTACGGTTAGATGTCAATGTCGTTTTCGATGAACTATTCGTCAAAATACTGGCGTTATGCGTTGTCTTTAACGAATTAACGTAGGCGAAGAGCACCAACGCACACAGCAGTGCTAGTAGCCGCATTGACCAATTGCTATTCATAAATTTTTTCATTTTCGGGGACCTCCTCCGAAAACTCGTCCAAACCAATTTTGAAGCGCGTTTTGCTTGGTTGAATCCTCAGGCGTTAGTAAGACTTGGCGGAAATACCGTAAGTAATTTTCACGCGTCATCCCCCGCATCAGCTCATTGTCCTTAGTAATCGACACTTCACCGGTTTCTTCCGAAATGACGATGGTGAGGGCATCCGTTACCTCACTGATTCCGACCGCGGCACGGTGCCGAGTTCCTAACTCTTTAGGAATCAGATTGCTTTCAGATAATGGCAAGTACGCCGCCGCAACCTTGATTTGATTATCTTGAATAATAACGGCACCGTCATGTAACGGCGTATTTGGAATAAAGATATTAATTAATAATTCGCCGGTGATATCAGCATCTAATGCGATCCCAGTCTCGATATAATCCTCAAGACCCGTGTCCATCTTAATCGACACTAAAGCGCCAATCCGCCGTTTAGCCATATATTGGATGGCCTTATCCAGTTCGGCAATCATCCGCTCTTCATCTTCATTCTGACGCTTACCACGCGCAAACATGGAGCCACGCCCTAAATGCTCCAATCCTCGCCGAATTTCGGGCTGGAATATAATAACCATTGCAATGACTGCCCAGTTAATAATTTGATCCATAATCCACGATACCGTGTCCAGACCAATCAAAACACTCACAGCTTTAATAATCGCAATGACAACGATCCCGCGAAACAGTTGTACGGCTTTAGTGCCCCTTAGCAACACAATCAGCTCATAAATGACAAACCATACCGCAAGAATGTCAAGGAGTCGGACAAAGT
This sequence comes from Lactiplantibacillus sp. YT640, assembly GCF_049745435.1. Lineage (NCBI taxonomy): Bacteria > Bacillati > Bacillota > Bacilli > Lactobacillales > Lactobacillaceae > Lactiplantibacillus > Lactiplantibacillus sp. YT640. Next base: position 80,289 of record NZ_JBMNVY010000006.1, on the reverse strand, counting down.
TTTGTAAGGTCAACAAACCGCTCCAATTGAAAGTCATTAGTCTCCTCCTCATGAAAATCATTTACTTTCACATTATAGCACGGCAACCCGGTTCTCGCGGTGCGATTTCAGCAGAGCCTGCGCTTTTTAGCTAGATTTTGAATAAATATTAAGCTTGATGTTATTTAATATTGCTTGATTAATATTTCTGTTAGAATTAGTACCAGAAGGGAAGTGACTAAATGACTAAGTTACAGCGGTGGTTTGTGCGACTCGCATTCTGGGGATTTTTCATCTTCGCAGCAGTCGACTTGCACGGCGCGTTCCATTTTCTATTACTTAATTCAATTTTGGCTTATGTCCCGATCGAGCTGAGTTTTTGGCTGACACCCCGACGTAGCCCGCTATTATTTTGGCTGATTGCGGTCATTTGGTTGCTTTTCTATCCGAATGCACCGTACTTAATGACTGATTTATTCCACCTCAGCCTATTGAAGCCGTATGGCATCAACGGCCTCTTGCGCTTCGACTTACCGATGTGGCGGGATTTCGCTTACTTGGTTGGGCCAATGATGGTGTCTACAATCATTGGTACCTGGGGCGTTGACCGAATTGCCCAGCAACTGACCCAACGTTTACACTTCCAGCGACTCCCTGCTAGTCGTGGTATCATCTGTGCCGCACTCTTCCTATTTGCTAGTGTCGGTGTCTACGTTGGCCGATTCCTCCGACTGCACTCCATCTACTTACTAATTACGCCACAGTACATTGTGAAACAATTAGTTGAAATGTGGTCGCTAAAGATGCTCGCTTTTGTCTTGATGATGTGGTTACTTCAACTCCTCATCTACGCGGCTTGGCGATTCACGATGCCAACAGTTCCTCATCAAACACCGGATAAGTCCTAGCGTAATCAAAAACACCGTTTGAACTGATTTGATAATCGGTTCAAACGGTGTTTCTTATTATTAACTAAATATTAGCTAATTCTTCGTCTTAGGATCACTATATTCGGTATGCCGCCCCCGCTTATCATGCAACCCACTGAAGCCACTGAAACCCAGTTCGGTAGCCTTTTGTTCCGCATCGTTGATATAACGCAACGTATCGCTTGCCCGTTTTTCACCATAGACTTGGACCCATTGATGAAAACGTTCCTCGGAAGCCGTGGTGATTTCCTGTTCCACTTTATGACCAGCAGGTGTTAACGATAAGTACTTGATTCGGCGATCATGCGTATTCGTGGTCTGTTCAATGTACTTCAAATCTAATAACACGTTGATTTGACGTGCAATCGCACTCCGTGAAACCCGCTGCTCTTTCGCAATCTTGACCAACGTCAGCGGCTCCTCACTTGTTGCAATCATCCGCATAACCGTGTAGGCCTCAAACGTTATCTTATACGGCCGGGTCGGCACTGAAACGAAGTCCCCGACATATTTTAAAATATGCATATAAGTGTCCACGAAGCGTTCATGAATTTCTGATTCTGTCATAATGATGTTTCCCCCTGTAAGGCTGCCCTTATTCGTCCGCTTAAGTAATGATTAATTTGCAAACCTAACCATTCACCGTCAATACTACTCTAACATCATTATAACCTAGAACTACTGATTTACAATCTAAAAAGTTAACTAATCTTCATCGGCCTCAATATCATTGAGCATCAATAAGTTCTCCGAGTAATTAATGAACTGCCGTAACTTTGCCGCGGTGCGTAAACTAATTTGTCCACTCTCTAACAAATGCTGTACACCCGCACGTTCGGCACCAAGACTCTTGATGCGTAGTCCATGCAGCTGTTGTTCATAATCATCACGTGATAACGTGTGATCATTTTTCGCATTCTCGATGCGATTCCGGTAATGAACGATCAAGTGATACAGAGCCTGGCGATCAAACTGTTGCTCATCAACGTTGGCCTGTTTGAGATACTGCGACAACGCTTTAATAGCAGCTTTAGAAGCTTCACGCTGAATATCCAACAACGCCACTCGTAATTCTTCGCTATCGCCAGGTGCTAACCATAGTCGAATCCCTTGCATTGCACGCGTCAACAACAACCGTAATGAGCGCAGTGTCGGAAGCCCCTGTCGATGTGTCGCCTGTAAGAAACGTTGTTCGCGCCGATCGACACGCCGCAAGTAGACCTGTCCAGCTAACTTACTAGTTTGTTTATTGGCAATCATTTCTCTAACTGCTGCCCGTTCACCATTCAGTGCCACTAAGCGAAGTTCCAATTCATCTGTCAGCATCGGCGCCAACTCATCCGCAGTCTGCGACGCCACTTCTAGACGCCGAATCTGAAACTGCTGGTCCAGGATCAAATCATAGGCCGCACGTTGGTTAGCTGGCCGCCGATGTTCTTCAATATTTTGAATCGCTAACTGTAAGATATAAATGCGGGCTTGCTTGTATGTTAACTGTGGTAATTGCCCACTGCTATCATCACCGTCATCCGTTCCGTCTGCCAAGACCGCGTCGTCTTCATCCGGACTGGATCCCCGAGTAACAAAGGGGAGTGATTTGGCCGCCATCAATGGCAAAATAGCCGCAGCAGCAACTAAACTTACAATGATGACTCCAGCTGCAATGAACAGTACGAGCGCACGTTCCGGAAAGGCTTTGCCCGAGGCCACCACGGTTGGAATCGTGAAGACCCCAGCCATCGTAATGGCCCCCCGCACACCTGATAAACCGGACAATGCTGCAATTCTGAGACTAGGTTTGGCCTTCTTGTGATGTCGTAACCAGTTGAACAACATGTAAGCGTATGTCCAAGCAACCCGAATCAGTAACAAAATCCCCCAGACGATTAAAACGTCAAAGACCGCATGAAACGTATTTGTATGCGCGCCTTTAATGGTTGCTTGCGTTGCTGCCGGCAATTCAATACCAAGAATCAGGAAGACGATCCCATTCAATAAGTAAACAACCACGTTCCAGACCCGTTCCGTCACTAATCGTAATTCCGGCGCATCTTCACTTTCATGTGAATTTTGCAAGTGCGATAATACCCCGGCCGCAACAACGGCGACAACACCGGACGCGTGGAACCATTCTTCAGCAATGAAATAAATTGCAAACGGCGTGAGAATCTGTAACACCACGTTGAACACGATATCGTTGATACCCTCTCGTCGTAACACGTCCCGAATGAGTTGAATGATCGTGATCAGCGCCAGCCCAACGGCCAAACCGACCAGACTAATATAGAAGAAATCCCCAACAGCTTCACCGAGTACAAACGTACCGGTAACCGCTGCTGCTAACGCATATTTGAACCCAATTAACCCACTCGCATCATTAATCAGGCTTTCGCCACTGACCAAGTGCAAAATTTCTTTAGGTAACTTGACCCCTTCCGAGATCGACTGCACGGCAATCGGATCAGTTGGCGATAAAATGGCCGCCAACGCGATTCCAACAGCGAGCGGAATCGTTGGGATCAATACGTGAATCAAAAAGCCACCGAGGATGGTGGTAATAAAGACGAGGACGATTGCATTCGCAAAAATTGCCCCGCGTAGTTCCCATAATTCCTGTTTTGGAAATTCTCTGCCATCGTTGTACAGCATGGGCGCAATAAAGACGAGCATAAACCAATCCGTTTGCAATTTTACCTGTACATTTAATAATAAAGCCACTCCTAGACCCAGCCCGACTTGAATTAAACTGACCGGGATTGCGACTAGATAGTGGCTCAATACATTCGACAGCAGCACTAAACATGCCAGTAAAATCACTAATTCGATAATCGGCATCTAGTGGTTGCCCCCTTTGTTAAATTGACATAACTAACCTTGAACGACGTCTTCACCAATGATTCGGACTTCCGTCTGAAGATGGACGCCAAACCGTTCAAATACAACTTTCTGGACGTAGTGAATCATATCCATATAATCGGTCGCTGTAGCGTGATCGACATTGATAATAAAACCCGCGTGTTTCTTAGAAACTTCAGCACCACCGATTCGATGGCCCTGTAAGCCAGCATCATGAATCAGTTTACCAGTAAAATACCCAGTTGGTCGCTTAAAAACACTCCCGCATGATGGCCATTCCAACGGTTGTTTGGCTGCTCGCAACGTATTCAATTCGTCCATCCGCGCTTGAATCTTGGTCTGATTACCTGGCTTGAGACCAAACGTCACCGATACGACAATATCATCATAGTCCTGGATCGTACTGTGCCGATAGCCAAAATCTAATTCGTCATGATCCAGGGTTTTAAGCTGACCCGCTGGCGTCAAAACCGTCACCGTTTCAACAACTTCACTCATTTCGCCGCCGTACGCACCGGCATTCATGAAAATCGCACCCCCGACACTACCGGGAATCCCAGCTGCGAATTCGAAACCAGTCAAGCTAGCCCCACAAGCAACCTTAGTCGTCGCAATAATTGCGGCACCCGCTTCAGCAACAACTTTGGTGCCACTCGCATGAATTTGCTTCATGCGGGTGAGAATGATCGTTAATCCACGGATACCACCATCTTTGACAATCAAATTACTGGCATTACCAATCACGGTTAGTGGTAAATTTTGCTCATTGGCAAACGTAATCAGAGCTTTCGTCTCGCTGATTGACTTTGGAAACGCAACGTAATCGGCGGGACCGCCTGTTTTAGTATTCGTATAATGACTTAGTGATTCATTTTTTTTAATTTCGATGGCTGGAAAAGTGGCCAAGACATCTTTGGTCATGGTGAAAAGTTCCTTTCGTGTTTCGATTTAATTCACTTACGTTAATAATCACTTTAACCGCATAGCGTTTTTAATTTAGGCCGACGTATCAAGCACCGCAGCATTGAAACGCTATTGAAACGATATAATCAGGTTGAAATTTGTAAGCCTATCAGTTAATTCTAGCACTTTTTAATCACTTAATAAATGACGGCACACCGCGTGACTGGTAATTGCGCCAGTTGGGGCGACTGGATTAGGCCCGTGCGTTGTTACCGCCGTCAGAAAAGCACGGATCAGCGGTGCAAATCCTCGCTTTTCCAATGTCGGTGTCCAATCCCGAAAAGCCGTCGTGGTAGTTGTTGCCGTCGTCATCACGGTTTTAGTACTTAAATCAGTCACAGACGCACGTTGCCCCGTCGTTTGGACTGTCACTTGTTCCAGGTTGACCCCACCGTACATATTCGTGATAACTTCTAATTGCTCATGAGCCGTCTGCACCGTCAAATAGCCTTGCGCCAAAGCGCCAGTTGCCGTCGTCGTCAACCGACCACTAGTGTGTTCAAGTGGTTCATCTAACAAGAATAGCCCCGTATCGACCATGTGGATCATCAGGTCGAAAACCGCCGTTTCAGGATCTTGACTACCCACTTCGCGAACCTTTTCAGCCACTAACATCCGTTTGTCAGGCAATGCCTTCAATTGCTGATTAAAAGGAGCAAAACGCCGATTAAACCCACAAGTCAATAACAGGTGCCGCGCCGCAGCCAAATCATACAAACTTTGGACCACCTGAAGATCAGTCGCGACTGGCTTATCGACATAAACGTGAATCCCAGCTAATAACAACTGCTTGATGATTGCTGCATGCGTGTCCGTGGGAGTATGCACAAATACGGCCGCCGGTTTAACTGCCATTAATTCCTCAAGGGTCGCATGGGTGTGTTGAAACCCATACATCGTCGCTAGTTGTGCTCGTTTTTCCGGATTACGCGTCGTTAGATGAAATTCATACTGGTCTTGCATCGCCGCCATGACGGGTAAATACGCCTTTTGAGCAATGTTACCTAAACCAATGACCCCAATTTTTAACATCGATATTCCTCCAATTTTATCATCAATCTTCTTTTAGCTACTACTGATTGCTCCGTGGCACACTGATTTAAATCATTCAGCGTCCAATTCATGCCAGTGATTGTTAGCTGGAAAAACGTGCCATCACTGAAAGCCAAAGATACCCGCTCGGACGCGCTGAAACTAGGCCAACCAAAGACACCAGCATGCTTTGTCACCCTATCGCACATCTATCCGCCGTGTCTGGCTTTAATCACGGCGCACTGATTCAATTGTCATTAAAATAACCAGTGGCTGCCGTGTTACAATATGAGTAAATTACTTGAAAGGTCTGAAACTCACGTGAAACTTATCTCTTGGAACGTTAATGGACTGCGTGCTGCTGTCAAACACGGCTTTGTCACGACTTTTAATGAGCTCGATGCCGACTTTTTCTGTGTACAAGAAACGAAATTACAGGCGGGCCAAATTGAACTGGACTTCCCAGGTTATTATCAATACTGGAACTATGCCGAGCGCAAGGGTTATTCGGGTACGGCGATTTTTACCAAACACAAGCCGCTCAATGTAACTTATGGTATCGGTGTACCAGAATTCGATGACGAAGGTCGCGTCATCACCCTTGAATATGCGGACTACTACGTCTTGACGTGTTACACTCCTAATTCAGGCGGTGAATTAAAACGTCTCGACTATCGGCAACAGTGGGAAGATGCTTTTCTCACATATATTAACAGTTTGAGTGCCAACAAGCCGTTGATCTTTTGTGGTGATCTTAACGTGGCCCACGAAAACATCGACTTGAAGAACTGGCGTAGCAATCACCATAGTGCCGGCTTCACTGACGAAGAACGGACCAAGTTTGACCGCCTCCTTGCAGCGGGCTATACCGACACATTCCGGCATTTCTATCCTGACCAAACCGACATTTACTCATGGTGGAGTTATCGTGGGCATGCACGTGACAACAATTCTGGTTGGCGAATTGACTACTTTATTACGTCACAGCAATTAGACAGTCAGCTCCTAAACGCCCGCATTCATAATGAAATTTTTGGTTCTGATCACTGTCCAGTGGAACTCGATATTATCCTTCCGAACCATTAACTTGAAAATTAACGAGATTCTTTGTACGATAATCCTATTCTTTAGAAACGGTGGTGGCAACTTTGAACTTTGTCGCAATGGACTTTGAAACGGCGAACGCGAAACGCGACAGTGCTTGTTCACTGGCGCTAACGGTTGTCCGTAATAACCAAATCAGCGATGAATTTTACACACTCATCAAACCGGAGAGCGATTTTTTCTGGCGGAACGTCCAAATTCATGGGATTCATGAAGCAGATGTCGCAGACGCGCCCAAGTTTCCAGACGTTTGGCAACACATTGCACCATTCTTCCAACGCGACCGCCTCGTAATTGCGCACAACGCGCCTTTTGATATTGGTGTGTTACGCAATACGCTTGCCCACTACGGCATCAGCGCGCCGGAGTACCTATCCATGGATACCGTCAAGACCAGTCAACGGTTCTATCCAGAATTGCCTAATCACAAGCTGGATACAGTCTGTCAAGCACTGGATATCGACCTGCAGCATCATCATAATGCACTAGATGACAGCCTAGCTTGCGCCAACATTTTACTCACCGAAGCGCAAGCTTTTGGAACTGAGCAACTCAAACCTTTCGTTCGCGTTCAGGGTTAAAATTAAATTTATGCAAGTCCAGCAATAAGATGCTGGACTTTTTTGTTTACGCATCGCTACCGATTATCAATACTCGTAGACAGCTTATCAATTCCCCCAACCGACTGGGAGATGAGCCAATCATTCACAAGCCGTCGCCGGTTAGGCCTGGTTCGTCAACGCTTAAATTCCGGCCCATCTACTATCAGAACCTGTTTGCCGTCAGTTCAGCGAATCCCGGATTTCAAACCCAGATTCCCATATCAATAGCTGGAACCCGTTTGCCGGTTGGGTCAACGACATCATAGCTCGTTGCCGTACAATTTTCGAACCCAAGATGCTGGTACAGCTTAACGGCACGCACATTTCGTAACTGGACCGTCAACACGAGGCGTTCCAATGAGCTATAGTTACGCGCCCAATCTAAGACTTCCTCAATCAAAGCAGTCCCCAGACCCATGCCCCAAAATTCTTTAAGTACCGCTACGCCAACTTCACCTTGCGCCGCACTAAAATCCGTACTAGCTTGCACGGTGCTCACACCAATCAACCGTGAATCTAATGTCGCAACGAAAATAATGTTGGTCGTTGTGCCATTGATACGCTCAATTTGCGCCTGTTCATCCGTTTCGCTCAAATCCTCAATGCCCTCATCAACAGTGAAAGTATTACTTTCACGTCCGAGCTGAGCGAGTAGCGCTAATAATTGTGCTGCATCCGCGACTTCAGCAGGCCGTACATCAACAACTTCTTCTGCCATGGTTGTCACTCCTTCAATTGATCAACCAGTCGTTGATAGTGTTCACCAATGGGCTTGAAGGTTATTACCCGCTGGTCATCGGCATCAGTGTCCCGGCTAATTGCAATTCGCAAGTAAGTCGTCGGTAAGAGGTCGGCAATAAACTGTGACCATTCCACAACACTAACGCCATCACCATCAAAGTATTCATCTAAGCCTAAATCTTCCGCACCGCCATCTTCCAAGCGGTAAACATCCATATGATAGAGCGGTAGTCGCCCCTGACGATATTCCCGGATGAGCGTAAAAGTCGGACTCTTAACGTTATTAGGAATGCCCAGGCTTTTTGCTAACCCCTTTGTAAAAGTTGTCTTACCAGCACCTAAATCACCATCTAGTAAGATTAAATCACCAGGTTGCACTAATTGGCCAAGTTTGGCCCCGATTGCCATGGTTGCTTCCGGCGACGTTACCGTGATTGATTCCATATTCTTCCAACTCCTCATCCAAATTAACTGTTCTTATTATAGAAAAAACGAAGGAAACTTCAAAGTACAAGCTCTGAAGTTTCCCTCGTTTAACAAACTAAGTGACCGTTTAAGCTAATCCTTGGGCTGCTGTAATAATCGCAACCTTATAAACGTCTTCTTCACTGCATCCACGTGACAAGTCGGAGACCGGCTTGTTCAGGCCTTGCAAGACAGGACCCACCGCTTCAAAATGACCAAATCGTTGCGCAATCTTATAGCCAATATTACCAGACTGAAGCTCTGGAAATACAAAGACATTGGCATGACCAGCTACTTTGGAACCAGGAGCCTTTTGCAAACCAACTTTTTCAACGAAGGCCGCGTCAAATTGAAGTTCACCATCGATAGCCAATTCCGGTTCAGCAGCTTGCGCCTTGGCCGTTGCTTCTTGCACTTTAGTGACCATTTCACCCTTAGCCGAACCCTTAGTTGAGAAGCTGAGCATCGCAACTTTCGGGTCAATATCGAAGACCTTAGCAGTAGCCGCACTCTGAGTGGCAATTTCCGCTAACGTATCGGCATCGGGATCAATATTGATGGCACAGTCAGCAAAGACGTAGCGTTCCTCACCCTTTTGCATGATAAATGCACCCGAGATTCGGTGTGAACCGGGCTTGGTCTTAATAATTTGTAACGCTGGCCGTACCGTATCACCAGTTGGATGGATTGCACCTGAAACCATCCCATCCGCTTTGCCCATATAAACGAGCATCGTGCCAAAGTAGTTTTCATCTTCCAGCATTTTAGCCGCTTGTTCTGGCGTATTCTTACCTTTCCGCCGTTCAACGAGGGCATCAAGCATTGTTTGCTTATCTTCAGCCGGGTATGTCGCAGGATCAAGGACTTGAACGCCTGTTAAATCCGCATTCAAATCGTTAGCCACAGCCTGAACTTTGTCCGTTGCACCTAAAACAATCGGCTTAACCAAGCCGTCTGCAGCTAATCGCGCTGCCGCACCGACAATTCGGGGTTCAGTTCCTTCAGGGAAAACAATTGTTTGATCTTTACCAGTAATTTTTTGTGCTAATGACTCAAATAAATCCATGTGATAACCCTCCAATAAATTAATTAATGCTCAAGATTGACGTGCTCTGGTAACTGCCAATTGATTGGCTGTTCGCCGAAGGATGTTAACGCAATGTTCGTTTTTGAAAATGGTTTGGACCCAAAGAATCCGCGATAAGCTGAAAGCGGACTCGGATGAGGTGCTTGTAGCACGACATTCGTCTGGGTATCAATCAGCTTAATCTTGGACCGAGCCGCCTTACCCCACAAGATAAAGACAACCGGCGTCGATCGTTCCGATAAACGCTGAATGGCAACGTCCGTAAGTCGTTCCCAGCCCTTACCAGCGTGTGAAAAGGCCACACCATTTTGAACAGTCAGCACGGAGTTCAATAACAAGACTCCCTGCTTGGCCCAACTTTCCAAGTAACCGTGGTTGACGGGCGTACACCCAACATCATTTTGCAATTCTTTATAGATATTGACTAGTGATGGGGGCACTGCCACGCCCGGTAACACTGAAAAACTCAGTCCGTGTGCCTGACCAGGACCATGATACGGATCCTGACCTAAAATAACGACCTTCGTGTCAGCAAATGGCGTCCATTCAAAGGCCTGAAAAATATTATACATATCTGGGTGAATATTTTTCGTTCGGTATTCATTTTTCAAAAATTCGTGTAATTGGTGGTAATACGGCTTCTCAAACTCTGGTTTTAAGACGTCCCACCAGTCCGTGTGAATAAACGCTTTCATCCTTAACACCTCTCGTTTTATTGTATCATAACCAAAACCACTAATGATAATAATTCTGTATTCAGACGTAAACATGTTAGAATGTAATTATTAAAACAACTAAGGATGTGACAACATGATTTCGATTATCGCCTCTGATATGGACGGAACGTTACTCAACAATGAAATGGTCGTTTCCGATTTTAACGCTAATGCCATCCGTCAAGCACAACAGCAAGGCGTGCACTTTATCGTCTCCACCGGCCGCCGATTTTCTGAAGCTCAGCCACTACTGGCCGCTCAAGGCATCACGGCACCCTTGATTACGTTAAACGGTGCCGAAGTATACGACGCTTCTGGCAAAATGCTCGACATGGTGCCCATAACCAATAGCGTGGCCCGCACCGTTTTTCACACGCTAACCTCACAAGGTTACTATTTTGAAGTCGTAGGCAACGATGGTATTTACTCTAACAGTAAAGCCAAGCGAATCGAACAAATTGCACATCTCCTAACTAACCTGAATCCAGATACAACGTTCAAAATTGCGGTATCGCTCGCGTCAGCCCGCTTAGAACTTATGGACATCAATTACGTGGACAACTATAACGAGTTATTGGATGATCCGACTAAGCATGTCATGAAGATTATCGCTTTCAGCGAAGAAGGGCCCGCTAAGCTAAAACCCCTTAGTGATGAAATTCTGGCAAAACATTCGTCCCTCAAAATCACATCTTCATCCGCATCAAATATCGAAATCAATAATATTAATGCGCAAAAAGGGATTGCAGTCGAGCGCTATGCGAATATGCTGAATACCCCAATGAGCGATGTCATGGCGATTGGTGATAATAATAATGACGTCTCCATGCTCGAATTAGCTGGCGTAAGTTACGCTATGGGTAATGCCAGTCCCGAAGTCAAACAGTTGGCCCGCTATATCACTGATACAAATGTCAACGATGGTGTCGGCAAAGCAATCTTAGAAGTGCTTGCCAAACAATAGTTTCCGGAAAACGGAGGTTGAAGATGCGTAAATTATATTTCAGCCGCAATAGCTTCGCCCAAGGTGCCCGGATTGTTCGCGATGCGCACAACCAATCTCACTATCTCTTAGTTGGTCGGTGGGGGCGGCGCCAAGACGCGCTCAGTTTATACGCGATCCAAGGTGAGCTACTTGCCGAAATTCGACAAACAACCCTCGGATTGTTGCCAAAATTCGATTTATACTATAACCGTCAAAACGTCGGTTCTATTAGTAAAACGCTGGGCTTCTGGCATGAAATGCTCTATGTTCGCAAGCTTCGCTGGATTATCATGGGAAGCTTGAGTGCCGAAAACTACCGCGTTTATCATGGTACTGAATTAATCATGACGATGCGACCAGTTGTCACCACTAACGGTGAAGCATTTGAATTAGCAATTACTGATCAATCCACAGAACCACTGTGTATTTGCATTGCGGCGATCCTGGATCACTGGCAAAAGCCGACCAACCGCGCGCGGACACCAGTTGCGAAAAAGGGACTCAATGTTAGCTTTGGTGAAAGTAATTATACATTGACACCCCGTAATAAGGTGCCCCAACACTAAATAGGACTAGCCATAAAACAACGGCCACCCCTGTTTCGGGATGACCGTTGTTTTTAGTTAAGTTGGCATAACTAGTTTGCCAGCTTAACACCCTATCAAAGTTGACGTGCCGCTCAAGTTGCCCATATCACGGTATTCACTAGTTAATCGTCCTCAGAGCAACACCGCTTCATCTGCTATGCAAGCACGTTACTACAGAATAGGCGCGCCAAGAATTAAACCAATTCTTAGCGCGCCTATTTGACGGGTTATTTTATTATGACCAGCCGATACTTAAACGTTGATCACTTTTTGTAAGAAATCTTGTAACCGGGGACTTTGTGGGTGTTCGAATACATCCTCAGGCTTCCCCGTTTCTTGAATCAACCCATCCGCCATAAAGACGACCCGGTCGGCCACTTCCTTGGCAAAGCCCATTTCGTGCGTGACCACAATCATCGTCATACCATCTGCGGCTAATTTCTTCATAACATCCAACACATCCCCGACCATTTCGGGATCCAGTGCTGAAGTTGGTTCATCAAACAACATGATTTTCGGATGCATGGCTAGCGCTCGAGCGATGGCCACCCGCTGCTTTTGCCCACCAGACAAGGACTTAGGCATGGCATCCGCCTTATCGGACAAGCCGACCGTAGCAAGTAAGTCACGCGCCGTTTTCTCAGCTTCCTGTTGACTTTCCTTTTTGAGTTGAGTCGGTGCTAAGGTAATATTTTGTAACACTGATAGGTGTGGAAATAAGTTAAAGTGTTGGAACACCATCCCAATATTTTCACGGACCAAATTAATGTTAGTCCCCTTGTCAGAAAGATCGTAACCGCTAATGACAACTTGCCCTTGTGTTGGAACTTCCAAGTCATTTAAGCAGCGTAAAAACGTACTCTTACCAGAACCAGATGGTCCAATCATGCAGACTACTTCGTTATCTTGAACTTCAAGGTTTAACCCTTTCAAGACTTCGTTATCGCCGTAGCTTTTATGCAAATCTTTGACAATTACTTTCGCCATGCTTAGTTAATCCTCCTTTGAACCCAGTTAGATAACCATGTTAATAACGTAATGATAATCAGATAAATAATCGCAATCATTAACCAAATCTTAAAGCCTTCGAAGTTCCGGGCAATAATCAACGTCCCAGTTTGGGTTAATTCAACGATCCCAATAACGGATAGAATTGACGTATCCTTCAGCGTGATAATAAATTGGTTAATGAACGACGGAATCATGATTCGAATTCCTTGGGGCATAATAACCTTGCGCATGGCCGTCCAGTATGGCAACCCGAGTGAACGGGCCGCCTCCATTTGACCATCGTCGACCGCGGCAAAGCCCCCCTTAACAAAGGCTCCGGTATAGGCCCCTTCGTTAAGCATCAACGTAATCATCCCAGCAACGAACGCGGGAATCTTAAAGCCGTGCCCAATCAGGTCTGGGAACCCAATGTAAATAAAGAAGGCCAACACCATCAATGGCATCCCACGGAAAATATAAATAATCGTACTGGAGATGGCCGGACCAAGTTTACCCGGCATAACGCCTAAGACCCCAAGAATCAGTCCGAGGATCGTCGCTAAAATAATTGAAATAACCGTTAATTCCAAGGTCATCCATAACCCTGAGCCAATCGTATCCAAGTTTTGGGTGAACAAGCCAATAAAGGTCCGACTGCTTGCGTCTTCACCCGTTAAGGATGCTTCACTAGACTTCAAGTACTTGTTAATGATCTTTTTGTAAGTACCATCCGCTTTAATCGCTTTGAGACCCGCGTTAAATTTCTTTAACAGTTCCGCGTTTTTACCTTTTTTAACCGCGAAACCATAGTCGCCGGCCTCGTGTTGCTTGGAAACAATCTTCAACGCGATGCCATTCTTGATTCCGTATGACATCACGGGATAGTCTTCAAAACAAGCAGCCGAGTTGCCGACCTTAACATCGTTATACATGTTATTCGAGTCATTGAAATACTTGATTTTGAAGCCGTACTTGCTCTGAATCGACTTCGCATAGGTTGCACCAGCTGTCCCCGTTTTAAGGGCCACGGTCTTACCTTTCAAATCTTTAAACGTTTTGACCTTGCTATCTTTAGCCACGGCCATGACCACCCCGGAAGTATAGTAAGCGTCTGAAAAATCAAACGTCTGCTTCCGTTCAGCCGTAATATTCATTCCGGCAATCACCCCGTCAACTTGGTTCGCACTAAGCTGCTGAACGGCGGCACCAAAACTAAGCGCTTTTAATTTATAATTGAAATTTTCTTTTTTGGCAATTGCCTTCAAAATATCGATATCAATTCCCTTATACTTACCACCCTTGACCTGAAATTCGAACGGCGCAAAGGTTGTATCCGTCGCAATCGTATACGTCTTAGCCTGGGCCTGGGTACCAATCGCAAACCAGCTTCCCAACGCTGCTAACAACATGACAACTGCAACTTGCCACTTTCTCATCGACGAGACCTCCTCAAATAGTTTACTGGAACGGTATGTCATAAAATATAACATAATTCATGTCTCGCGACCAATCCAATTTTTTATACTTTTTTAATTTAGCTTTAATGATGTCGCTATCATCGGCCATTTGCTTAATAAAATAAAGTAAATGGCCGTTTCTAACAAAGATTCTGATGAAAGCACCCCCTTTTTACATTTTAAAATTTTGTTCAAGCATTAATCACTACTTAACTGAATACTTGACACTAGATTCATCAACCCGCGCAACCAGCCGTTAAGTCCAAACAGCAGCAGTTAACAAAACGGACCAATTCAAAATGAATCGGTCCGTTGCAAGAAATCGCTATCAATTTTAGCTAATCGATGAACTTAACACGCCAATCGTACGCTTAATCCTCATGCGTATGCCGCCGACGTCCTAATCCCATTAACCCTAATAATCCCGTTAATCCGAGTACTACCGCGCCTTGTTGTGCTGAGCGGTCGCGCTCGCCCGTCTGTGGCAGTGTGTCAGCAGTCGTGTCAGTTACTCGTGTCACAGGTGTCGCTGCTGCTTTGGCTGCGCTAGTATGCTCATTGTTGGCCGGTAGAGCTGGCACAGCGGTCGTCTTGACCTTAGTCTGTGCACGAGTAGCCGCGGCCGGTTGTTGCTTTGTCGTAATCCGATCATCAACGCCCCAGTCGACGGTATGACCATCCGAATCGTTAGGTCGCTCACTCAGCTTCGGTGTTTCACTAGGATCAGCGATACCTGCATGATCATTGCCGTTAGGGTTAGATGTTTCGCCGTGATCATTGTTGTCAGGTACGGTCGTTCCACCATGATCATTGTTATCAGGGTCGGTCGTGTTAATGTGATCATCGTCAGGTAAGACGACGGTCACCACAGCCGTTTTAGTTAACTGATTACCGGCAACATCAGTATAGTGGTAAGTCAACGTGTACTGGCCAGCGCATTGTGTGTTGACCGTACCATCGGCCGCGATATCAGCTAATGTCAGCGCTTGGCCCTGGGCATCGGTTGCACGTTCGAAATTATCCTGAGCAGCCCAAGTGTTTCCGACGGTCAACTGACTATCACGCACTTGTAACTGGGTCTGACTAGCCAATATATCGATACTCGTCGTGACAGTAATCAGATTACCCGCACGGTCCATGTAACTTAGTGTCAGTGGGTAATTGCCGGCCCGCCGTAAGTTCAGGGTACCATCTACAGTCACCCGTTGGCGCTGCGCTGCTGTCAGCAACGTGCCATCCGCTGCCAAACTCGTTGACCAGTCAACACTATCATTCAGTGACCAGGTCGTCTTAGGGCCGGCAATCACGGTAACTGGCCGCGTACTGATTTTAGCCTGCGTGGCAACGGTTGTCACTTGGACCAACGCCGTTTGTTGTTGTCCCAGCGAGTCCGTGTAAACCAGTTGCACAGTTTGTGGCTGACCAATATGGGCAACCGTTAAATCTGGCATCGCCACGACTGTAATAGCGGCATTATTGACCGCAATCGGCTGGCCCATACCATCAGTAATCGTTCCAATACCCTGATGATAATCCCACTTGGCAGTCGGACCCGCGATGACCATTTGTGGCTGAGTCGTTAATGCTGCTTGGTCGACTGTCACCGTCGTAGTCGCAGTTTTTACGTTGCCCACCTCATCAGTATATGTCAGGGTGACTTGTTGTTTTCCGGCCTGTTGAGCATTGATGGTCGTCATCGTAACATTTTGATAATTCTGACTAGTCTGGCCCCAGGCGTCCGTTAAACCAGTGACTAGATCCACAACCGTTAATTTTCCGACAGCTGCAGGCCAAATCACCTGGTCAGCACTAGTCGTCATGTGCGCCCGTGAGGCGACTGTTGTGACCTCCGCCGTGGTGGTTTGGGTCAATCCTAATTCATCAGTGTAACTGAACGTAACGACTTGAGGCCGCCCCACCATGCCTGTGCTCAAATCTGGGCCTGTCAACACCTTAATATTAGCATCACCGACATTAATCACTTCGCCGGCAGCATTCGTCACGGTTTTAAAGTTCGTCTGATAATCCCAATGGGCAGTCGGCCCGGCAACCGGTCGAGCGGTTTGGGTCGTTAAGGCGGCTTGATCAACCGTCACTTGGGCAGTTGTTGTCACCTCGTTGCCGTAATCATCGGTATACGTTAGAGTCACCGTTTGGGCACCAGGCTGGCTGGCATCGACCGCACTCATCTTGACATTGGTCAAAGACGACACTTGAGTGCCATCCGCGCCGGTAATCGTTTGCAAAAAGTTGGCTGGCGTCAGTAGCCCCGCATCTTTGGCCCATACAATCTGTGCCGGACGTGGCACGAGTGCCGCCTGTGATGCCGTTAAGGTCAAAGTAGCTGACACAGTATGTGTCTGTTGTAGATCATCCGTGTACATCAAGGTAACCGTTTGCGGCTTATCGATCATTTTAGCCGTTAGTTGCGGGCCGGTTATGACCGTAATCTTAGCTTGATCAGGATTAAACTGGTGGCCTTGCGAATCCGTAACAGTCGCCAATTGTTGCCGATAATCCCAAGTCATACTTGGCCCCCAGATTTGAGTCCGGTTCTGACTATCAATCTTGGCCTGATCAACCGTTACTTTTACAACGGTACTTACTTCGTTACCAGCCGCATCCGTATAAGTTAATGAGACGGGTTGAACACCTGGCCAGGTCGCGTCTAGCTTAGACATCCGAACGATTTGATAATCAGTCACCGCTTGTCCAGAGGCGTCCGTTAAGCTCGTTACAAGGTCATTAGCCGTTAGCTTCGCCGCGGCATCCGGTTGCACGATAACTGCCGCCTTGGCCGTTAACATAGCTTGTGAGGCCTCAGCTGTCACCATTGCCGTGACCGACTGGGATTTCCCGAGCTCATCCGTATAAATCAGTGTGATCAGCTGTTGTTGCCCGACTGAATCAACATTCAGATCTGGCCTGTTCAACACTTTAATTGTCCCCGGTTGGACGGTAATAAGTTGCCCAGCTGCATTCGTCAACTGACTAATACCGGCTTCGTAACTCCACGTTGCCGTCGGGCCGGCAATTACCGTACTTGGTTTTGTCACTAGCTTTGCCTGGTCGACTGTCACATTGGCATACGCGACGGATTGATTACCCGCAACATCCGTGTAAGTCAACGTCAAACGTTGCTGCCCCGCTAACTTGGAATCCAGCACACTCATTTTGACATTGTCGTGATTTGTAATCAGATGACCTTCAGCATCGTATAAACGATCAACTAAGTCCGTTGCCGTCAGTTGTTTAGCTTGATCAGGCCAAATAATCTGGTCAGCAACAGCCGTGATCTTCGCCTTTGAAAGCGTCGTCGTTACAATCACGTCGGTCGTGTGAATTTTACCCAGACTGTCAGTATAGGTCAACGTAACCGTCTGTGGCTTGCCAGCCTTTGCCGGAGTTAAATCAGGCGTAGTAGCTGTAATGTCAGCAGTATCGACATCAATTGTCTTTCCGTTGGCATTGATGACTTGAATGACGCTGTCCCGGTAATCCCAAGTCGCCGTTGGGCCGGCAATTGGGTGTGTCGCTTGACCAGTGATTGTGGCTAAATCCACGATCACAGTCGTCGAATCAGTCATCTGATTGCCATACGCGTCTGTATACGTTAACGTCACGGTTTGTGGCCCGATAGCTTGAGGATCAAAACCACTCATCGTCACATCATCAAAATTATGAATTTGAACGCCATCCACATCGTACAGTGCCGACACTAGCGACGACGCAGTTACCATGTTCGCGTTTTCCGCTAAAATTACTTGCTTGGAAACGGCAGTAATGGACGCTTTTGAAGCCGTGGCTTCGACATTGGCAGTCTCTGTGTGCACTTGCCCTAAATCATCAGTATATTCGATCACGATTGGAGAAGTACCAGCCACACTTAAATCTGGACGCTGCACGACCGTAATCTTAGCATTGCTTAATGTTAGCGATTGTCCCTTAGAATCAGTGACGGCTTTGATGTTATCAGCATAGTTCCAAGTCGCCTTAGGTCCCGCCACTTGAGTGTGATTTTGAAGCGTTAGCGTTGCGAAATCCACGGTTACAGTCGTCGAAACAGTCGTTTGATTGCCATACGCGTCCGTATACGCTAACGTTACTGTTTGTGGTCCGATAGCTTTAGCATTAAAGCCACTCATCGTCACATCATCAGAATTATAAATTTGAACGCCATCCGCATCGTACAGTGTTGACACTAGTGACGACGCAGTTACCATGTTCGCTTTTTCTGCCAAAATCACCTGCTTAGAAACGGCAGTAATGGCCGCTTTTGAAGCCGTCACTTCAACATTGGCAGTCTCTGTGTGCGCTTGCCCTAAATCATCAGTATATTCAAGTACAATTTTATAAGTTCCAGCCACACTTAAATCTGGACATTGCACGACCGTAATCTTGGCATCGCTTAATGTTAGCGACTGGCCCTTAGAATCAGTGATGGCTTTGATGTTATCAGCATAATTCCAAGTCGCCTTAGGTCCCGCCACTTGAGTGTGATTCTGAAGCGTTAGCGTTGCGAAATCCACGGTTACAGTCGTCGAATCAGTTGTTTGGTTACCATACGCATCCGAATACGTCAGTGTCACGGTTTGTGGCCCGATAGCTTTAGTATCGAAACCACTCATTGTCACATCGTCAAAATTCGTAGCTTTGTTTCCTGCCGCATCAATTAACTCACTGACCAGGTCAGTTGCCGTCAGCTTTTTTGCGTCATCAGGTATGATAATCTGGTCAGCAACAGCCGTGATCTTCGCCTTTGAAAGCGTCGTCGTTACAATCACGTCGGTCGTGTGAACTTTACCCAGACTGTCAGTATAGGTCAAGGTAACCGTTTGTGGCTTGCCAGTCTTTGCCGGAGTTAAGTCAGGCGTCGTGGCTGTAATGTCAGCATCGCCGACATCAATTATCTTTCCGTTGGCATCGATAACTTGAGTGACGCTGTCACGGTAATCCCAAGTCGCGGTTGGACCGGCAATTGGGTGTGTCGCTTGACCAGTGATTGTGGCGACATCCACGGTGACTGTCGTCGAATCAGTCGTTTGGTTACCATACGCATCCGTATACATCAGTGTCACAGTTTGTGGCCCGATAGCTTTAGCATCAAAACCACTCATCGTCACATCGTCAAAATTCGTGGCTTTATTTCCCGCCGCATCAATTAACTCACTGACCAGGTCGGTTGCCGTCAGCTTTTTTGTGTCATCAGGTATGATGATCTGGTCGCTGACAGCCGTAATCTTCGCCTTCGAAGCCACCGTGTTGACAACCGCAGTGACTAAGTGTTCTTTGCCCAACTCATCCGTATAACTGAGTGTCACCGTTTGGTCATGGCCGACCATCGCAACACTTAAATCAGGTTCAGTAACGACTTTAATATCAGCGGTTGCGAGATTATCAAGCAACTTTCCATTTGCATCCTTGACCCATTCCAAACCAGCTAGATAGTCCCATTTAGCTTTAGGCCCCGCAATTGGATTCGTTAGCTTGGTCTTCAAATCTGATTGGTCAACCGTTACTTTGGCATAAGCTGTCACTAGATTGCCAGCTTCATCCGTATAAGTAATAGTAACGGTCTGCGCGCCACCCTTGCTCGTGTCAATTGAACTCATTGTGACATCTGTTAGGTCGGTGCTAGTATCGACAGGGTTCCCGTTGGCAGCCGTGATTGTCACCAAATCGGCGACTTTTAATTGAGCAACCTCACTGGGCCAAATCGTTAACGGCGCCTTGGTTGTAACTTGTGCCTGAGAAGCAACGACTGTTACTTGAGTTGGGACGCTGATGACATTGCCCAACGCATCCGTATACGTGAGTGTGACAGTTTGCGACCCAATTTGCGTTAAATCAGGTTGCTGATCAACCACAATGTTAAGTCCGTCTAAACTAACCGGGTTCCCATCAAAATCAGTGACACTCGTGACATACTGGCGATAGTCCCAACTTGAGTTTTCGGGTCCTTTAATGATGGTACTATTACGCATTGTTAAGTCGGCCTTAGTTGCGACCATCGTCACCGTGGTGGTTGTCGTGTGGACCATGCCAGTAGCATCATCCGTATACGCCAGCGTAACCGTTTGTGCGCCAGCTTTACTCGTATCCAAGCCTGTAACCGTAGCCGTCGCGAGTTCGTCGGCACTTAGCTTATCGCCGGCCGCATTGCGGGAGTTGTCCGTGTCGATTAAATCATTAATCGTATACGTTGGCTTAGCACCCATTTTGATCGTCAACGGTTTACCAACTAGTTTGCCTTGATTTGCCGCTACCGCAACCGTACTAGTTTGCTGCCATACTTTGCCATACGCATCCGTATACTGCAAGTCAACTTGATAGGTACCGGTAGTTTGAGTGTCGACCGTCGTTACAGCAGTATCGCCGTTCACGCTAATAACTTTGACGACTGTGTCAGCGGTCGCATAAATATCAGTCCCATTCACATCTTTTAGTGTTGCAACACTATCGGTAACTCGCCACGTCGTCTTCGGCCCGGCAATTAATCCGGTTACATTTTTGGACGTGAAATCAGCATAGGATGGGCTAGTTTCCCAGACCCAAGTGATTGTATCGGCTGGATTATCGACGCCATTATACAAAGCCATTAACTCACTCGACGTATACGTCTGGGTGGCATCAGCTTGATTGACCCATTTACCGGTATAGCCAGTTCCAGTTGGAATGTCTGGCAATGAACTACCGACTAAATATGTTTTTGACCCAACCGTTAATGCGTTTAGGTTCATGGGCAACGGATTCCCGCTACTATCTTGATTCAAAAACATATCATGATCTGCAGGTTCCTTATTCATATCAGCTTCAGTGACTGCTGCAAAGTTAGACATGTCCAAACTCGCAATGTTGATTGCCTTTAATCCAGGGGCTCCCTCAAACATAAACTTAGTACTAGTTAACGTACTGCCCGTCTGCCAGCCCGTTATATCAAGATCAGTGAGATTGGTATCATTTAAAAACATCGATGACAACGCTGTAACATTCAACAAGTTCCAGCCATGTAAATCCGCCGTTGTTAAACTCTTATCTCCATTGAATAACCCATCTATATCCGTGACCATCCGCACATTCCAAGTACTTAGATCAATACTGGTCAAGGCCGTGTTAAATGAAAACATTCTTTTTAAGCTCACTGGTTGAACCGTATTCAACTGCCACTGACTTAAATCATAAGATTGAACTCGCGAGTCACTGGCGAACATAGAGTCAAAGGACGTACCAGAACTGACATTCCAATGCGCTAATCCTGAGAAGTCAGCAATCTTAGTTCCCATAAACATCATTGAAAAGTCAGTGACTTTCGAAGTATCCAGATTTTCAAGGCCATCAATACTGGCCAAATTTGGATTATACCAGAACATATAACTAGTATCAGTCCCCGCATTAATTGGACCATCAATCACTACTTTCGTTAACTCACTGCCAAAATCCCCCGGTACGTCGCTGACATCACCCACTCCGGTCCAATCACCAGCATGAATCGTCAACACACCATCATCTGTGTACTGCCAGGCACTTGTTCCCAGAGTCCCAGTTGAGACAACAATTGCGGGTGTGGCGGCTCGCGCTAATAGTGCCCGATTTAACTGGACTTTATCGTTAGTCGTCGTAATTGTATTAGTTGTGGCAGTTACAGCTATCGGACTAGTTTCTGAATCCACAACTTTTTCAGTTTCATTAGAATCTTTCGAGTCTGAGTCACCAATACTGGCCATTGTGCTAGTACTTGGCGATGCGACACTTGAACGATTAGTTTGTAGTGATTCATCAGCCACCACCGTGTCCGTCACATTAGATTGAATGCCACTCTCAGAGCCCGTTCCTTGATCATTTTGATAATCAGAATTTTGTGTTGTGACTTTCTGTGAACTCGATGCGACACTTACTGAGCTGTTTGACGTTTGGTCCAAACTGTCGCCAGAACCAGTTTTAGCCTGACTGCTTGCTGATGCCGAATCAGAGGTACTGAGATTACTGGTTGCGTTTTCATTTTCTCCTACTGCCGTAACCGATTGTTCAGCCTTTGAGTCAGTAGTGGTGCCACTAACCGCCTGTTTTTTTTGAGCACTAGTATTTGTTGTTGCCGCATTAATCGCCGTCGCACTAGACTGAGTCGTTGCCCCTGTTGTACTAGTCGTAGTAGTCCTTAAAACCTGTGAGTTGGATGATGAGGATGCCCCAGCAGTGGTCGTAGCTGCGGTGGCTGCGGTCGTCGTTTCCGTATCTGCCCGACTTATCAGTGGATTCAGAGTAAAGGTAGCCACGGTAATACCAGCAAATACCCAGAAACGTCCCTTTTTATACATTTTATAATGCTGCTTGCTCGTTATAAATCTATTCATACATGTCCCCCCAAGAATCCATGCAATAAATCATATCAAAATTAACTTATTATCAATTTGAGTTATACTAAATCTGATTAATATCAGAATAATAACATTCTCCAAAGTTTAGTATCAATTATATTTATTGAATCAATTAATAAATAACGCGTTTAACTATCAATACAATTATATGCTAACATAATTACCAGCTAAGTCGCAAGTGCTTGTACCCGACCTTTCGCAAAATATTTATAGCCTGATAACCATTTTGCTAGTATCTAGAACATTTATAACAGTGAGCACTACATCAGTACATATAAAATATATGCTTGCCGTCGTCCGTCCACGGCACAGAACCACCAACAACACATACTAAAAAAGGTCTTCCAAGAATCGAATTAATTCTTGGAAGACCTTTTTATGACGCTGCCATACTCGTTGTATGGTGCAGCGATGCAACGCTAACGTAATCGATGCCTAGTAATGTTTCATAACCCGGTCGATTTGACGCTGTTGTTCGCGTTTCTTGATATCTTGCCGTTTATCGTATTCCCGTTTCCCGTGAGCGACTCCAATTAAGACTTTCGCAAATCCATGCTTGAGATACATCTTAAGTGGAATAATCGTCACACCCTTAGTCATTGTTGCTGCACCTAACTTAATGATTTCTTTCTTGTGCAACAAAAGTTTCCGGGACCGCAACGGGTCAACGTTATAACGGTTACCCTCTTTAAACGGACTAATGTGAACGTTTTGCATCCAGGCTTCACCGTTGCGAACTTGAACGAAACCATCCTTTAAGTTGACCCGCCGATCGCGAACTGATTTGATCTCCGTCCCCGTCAGCGCAATGCCAGCTTCATAGGTTTCCTCAACAGCGTAGTCATGGCGTGCTTTCCGATTTTGAGCGAGGGCGGTATCTGGGTGCTTACCGTGTTGTTTGGCCATTGCCGCACATCCCCTTACTTAAAAATTAACGCCGACGATCGGTTGATGACCGCCGATTGTTGTTAGTACTATGATTATTATTGTTGCTATTATGATTATTATTGTTCCGGCGACCATTGCTATTGCCATTACGATGGTTATTGTTGTTGCCACCACGATGGTCGTTATTCCGGTTATTATTGTTCCCATTTCGCCGGTAGTTACCGTTATTGCCACCACGCCGATTATTACCACGATAGTTATCATGATGTTCCCGCTTTGGCAATAAATCAGTCTTTGGCGCTTCTTCAGGATTCAATAACTTAAAGTCGACTTCTCGTTGATCCTTATCGACCCGCATTAGTTGAACTTTGACGGGCTGGCCGATTCTAAATGTCCGTTTCGTCTTACGACCAACCAACGCTAATTGTTTTTCAACGTATTCGTAGTAGTCGTCGTCCATCGTACTGATATGAACTAAGCCTTCAACGGTATTTTCTAGTTCAACAAACAGACCGAATTTCATAACGGAATCAACAACGGCTTCAAACGTCTCACCAACGTGATCAGCCATATATTCAGCCTTCTTCATCGAATCAACGTCGCGTTCAGTATCAATCCCCCGCCGTTCATGATCAGAAGTCGTTTCCGCAATATTTGGTAGGTTATCCCGATAACGTGCCCGGGCTTCTTCACCAGTGCCGTTTTCAGCATAATGGCGAATCAAACGATGAACCATCATATCTGGATACCGCCGAATTGGTGACGTAAAGTGAGTATAATACGGTGCCGCCAACCCAAAGTGACCAAGCGACTGGTCAGCGTATCGGGCCTGCTTCATGCTCCGCAGCATCATGACTGAGACCATGGCTTCTTCGGGCTTACCAGCAACCTTCTTCAAAACGTCTTGAAGCATCTTCGGCTTAACATCCTTAGAACTCCCCTTGACACTGACACCAAAGTTAGTGACGAATTCAAAGAAACTAAGCATCCGGTCACTATCAGGCGTTTCATGTACCCGGTAGATAAACGGTACCTTAAGTTGACTATAGTTTTTTGCAACCGTTTCGTTGGCTGCCAACATGAAACTTTCGATCATTCGTTCAGCTAAGCCACGTACCCGTAATTGAATGTCAATTGGATGACCGGCTTCGTCAACGATAATTTTAGCTTCGTTATCATCAAAATCGATCGCACCACGATGCCGCCGATGCTTGTACAAGATACGGTGTAAGTCGCCCATCGTATCAAACATGTCGACCAAGTCCGCGTACTTTTCACGCGTCTTGGGGTCATGGGCTTCGAGAATCTGATTAACAGCGTCATAAGTCATCCGGGCGTGTGACCGAATCACACTTTGGAAAATCTTATGGTTAACGATTTCCCCCGTTTGATCAATCTCCATCTCACAACTCATGGCTAATCGTTCAACATCAGGATTTAAGGAACAAATCCCGTTTGATAGCCGCCGTGGCAACATTGGAATCACACGGTCAGTTAAGTAAACTGACGTCCCACGTTTGAATGCTTCCCGGTCTAACTCAGAGTTCTCGGTGACATAATGGCTAACATCCGCAATGTGAACGCCTAGATGGAAGTTCCCATTTGGCAAGCGCCAAGCAACAACCGCGTCATCCAAGTCTTTAGATTCGGCGCCATCAATCGTTACTAATGGCTGGTCCGTAATGTCGACCCGACCAACTTTTTCTTCATCAGTCACGTAATCCGGAATCCGGTTGGCTTCATCCGTCACTTCTTCTGGAAACACTGATGGGACGTCGTGTTGGTAGACCACTTGTAAGACGTCCATCCCAGGATCATCAACACTCCCAATGACCTGCTTGGCAATCCCAATCATCCGCGTTGGATGCTGAGCGTCAGGATAAGCAGCCACTTCAGCAATGATGACTTCCCCCTCAGTGGGGTGTAAGCCCTGATCAGTGATTAATAACTGATATTTGGATAATTTCTTATCCTTAATTTCCACAGAACCAATAATCCCGTCTTCATCCGTACTTGGTGTATACGCACCGACAATCTGGGTATAGTTCCGTTTAACGATGCTGACAATTTTACCTTCAGGGCCGCGGTCGGAACCGGGACGGGCTGGTCGAATGATTTCAACCGCAACATCGTCACCGGTAATGGCAAACTGCGTGTTGTCCGGATTAATGTAAATATCAGGCAAATCGGGATCGTAACGAACGAAACCAAAGCCCTTGTCATTACCATGAAATGAACCTTCAACAGTCTTCGTTTCCTGGACCAGCTTGAAATGATCATGATCATCGGTACTAACTAATTTTTTACGTTCCATATTCGCAAGTTCCTTTACTAGAAAAGTAAACGCCGTTGCGCCTGTAAAATGCAATTCATCCGTTAGTTGTTCAACACTATACGTGCGATCGGGATGAGCTTGCAAAAAAGTCAGGATTTGTTCTTGTAAGTTTGCTTCTGACATTATTTACCTCATTTATAAATAGTTTTTAAATATGTTAAAACATCTTGTTCCAATTGGTGATGCGCACTGTTGACGGTAATCACGTGTCCAGCATCAGCATACCAATGAAAATCAACTGGTACTTGTGGTAATTGATCACGTAATCGTCGCGCTACCGTCGCATCAATTAATTCATCTTGCCCACCCTGACCAATGAAGAAAGGTTGGGTCACAGCGCTGAGGTGACTCGTAACCTCTGTCGTAGTAAAGGTATTGACTGCCTGCAATTGCCGCTGAACCAGTTCCGGCAACGTCATTAAGATCTGTTCACGCTCGGTAATTGAGAATTGACTGTGCGCCAGTTGATGGTGACTCAGCGTGATAAACATTTCAGCAACGTCACTACGATTACCAGCAAATAGTGGTGAACTAAACGTGCCACCACCTAGCAACTGAGGATCACGTTCCAAGGCCGCCGTCGCAAAAATACCACCTAATGATAAGCCAAAGATACTAATTTTAGTATAGCCTTTTTGCCGCATAAATGATATTGCTTGTTGCGTATCTTGCCACCATTGCGCCGGCGCCTGTGCGAGAATATCTCGTGGATCATCAGTCGCGTGTCCACTGAATTGGGGGCCATAAACTGTATAATCTTCCCGTTCTAATGCTCGTGCTAACATCCGCACATCATTGGCACTTCCCGCATAGGCGTGCAATAAAATGACGGCATGTTGGCCATGTTCAAAGAAAAACGGTTCCGGTTGTTTCAGCATCATTACACCACCTTAAAAAAAAGCCTCCTGAAATCACAGGAGGACGGTCAATTACTTCGATGAGTACCATGCTAGAGCTAACGCCAGGATAAAGAATGCGATTCCTAATACCACGGTTACCTTCTGCATGAACGCTTCAAAACCGCGGGGCTTCTGCTTGGCAAACAAGTCATCAGCACCACCGGTTAATGAAGACATGGCATCATTAGTTTTGGATGGTTGCATCATCACCGCAATGATAATCAAAACGGAAACAACCAGTATTAACGTTAACAATAAATTATACAAGAAATGTGCCTCCTAAAGCCTCCGCTATGTCTATAACAATTTAACATATTTTGCCTTATTTTTCCAGTATCCTGAACAATTCGTTGCTTTGTTTAGTGCTCAGGGCGTCGCGACCGTTAAATGTGCGATTTGATGACGCACCCACGCACGATTATCACGGTCAGTCAAGATAATTAAGGTATCACCAGCCCGCATCAAGGTGTCGCCATGCGGGATCACTTGACGCTCCCCACGGCGAATAGCGATCAATAATGACTCTGCTGGCCATTTAAAATCACGAACTTGATGGCCCTCTAACTTAGAGCCTTCAAAGATCGGCAATTCTAACCGATCCTGGATACCGCTATGTTCCGGTAACCGCGGCTGAATTAACTTCTCTAGCAAAGCCTCATAAATCGGAGCGCCGCCTAAGAGATCCACGACTAAGTAGGCCGTCATCGAAACGACTGCTAATGGCATCAAGTGATGTAGTGTCCCGACCATTTCAGTAATCAATAAAATTGCGGTAAACGGTGCTTTACCAATGCCGGCAAAGTATCCAGCCATTGCAAAAATAATAAAGTTCGGAATCAAGTTCGTCGGCATCCAACCAACGGCAACCATGAACTGGGCATAGATTGCACCTAAGATGGCGCCCAGTGACAAGATTGGCAAGAAGATGCCCCCCGGCAAACCAGAACCATATGAAATGGTAGAAAAGGTAAATCGTAACACGAAAATCCCTAACAAGGCGAGTAACGCTGGCGTTACCGCGGCCAAATTAATCCAATCGGAATCACCAGTAAAAATGGCACCAAGCCATCCAACCAACTGGGCAACCGCAACTTGGCATACCAATTTGGCATCGTCAGCGTCACGTTTTGATATAGATAACCGAAAATACCGAGAAAAATCCCGAGCCCAATCAGATTGCCATATTGACTCAACGGAAGGTTATGGCCGTACGGAATGTGTAATACTGGTACAAGGCCAAAAAAATTGAGCGAAATAAAATTACTGGCCATCGCACTAACTAATGCGGTGGTCCAAATGATTGGTGAAAAATTATGATAAACCTCTTCCAGAACAAATAACGTACTGGCAATCGGTGCGTTGAAGGCCGCTGAAAGGCCAGCTGCTGCACCACCGGCAATCAAGGAGCGTCGATCTGATCCCGTCTGTTTGAGTTTCGACGCGACACCCTGACCAATCGTAGCTCCCAATTGAATCGAGGGGCCTTCGCGGCCGAGAAACAGTCCAGAACCAATGCCCAGAATACCACCGACAAACTTGCGCCAGAGCACTGACCACCAACTATAATCAAGCTCGCCAGCTAATTGACCCTCAACTTGTGGAATGCCAGACCCTTTAATATTCGGTTCATTCTTAACTAACCAACCCACAAAGAACGCCACAGCCACAGACAAGCCTATCCATGGAAAGAGCAGTAGCCAATTTGTATGAATTTGTGCGTACACCCATTGAACGAACCTCAGTCCCTGCTCGATGCTGAAACGAAAAATACTAACCACGATCCCAGCAATCACACCGACAATTAATGCCCGGCCAATCGAGCTGAACCGTGTAAAGTCAAAATGTTGTTTTGCAATGTGCGGCCGCTGTGCCACCATGAGTTCCCCCTCTTAATCATGATAATCGTTGTGCAATCACTTGCTGGACGGCCGCTAACGTCACGGGCGCTCCAGGATGTAATGCCTGAATCTGCTGTGGTCCATCTACGCGTAATAACAAACCTAATAACAGATCCTTTTCTAAGTCGTCAGTTTGATAAGTTTCCTTAAATCCAGCCAATAAGTCAGTATCATCATTAAATGCTTGCAAAATTAGCGGGACTAATTCCGTTTGTTTTGCAGCTTGATGGGCGGCACTGAATCGCTGTAAACCTAATTCACCACTAGTCACAATTAAATTCTCGCCCACTAGATTGCCATGAACAAATTGATTAGGCGTTACGGTGTGTACTTGTAGCCAGGCCGTACGCTCGGCAACAAAGTCGGGGCCCAGTGTATCCCACTCGGTTGATTGGGCAGCGGTTGGCCCAAATGCAGGAACTTCAGCATTAAGTCGCGTCAACATCGTCCCAATCTGGCGCCCCAGTGTTGACTTAGCAAGGGGCTTAGCCGTTGCGCAAAATTCAGTTAGCGTCAGACCTTGTAGTGGCTGATAAATCACGTAGTAGAACTGGTACTTATCAAAAATGAAGCCCGCATGCAATAGACGCGGAGCACCCAAGCTCAATCGAGCCATCCGGGTCAGTCCAAAACGTTCCGCCTGATAATAGGCCCGAGTTTGGGGGATAACCTCACTGGGTGGAAAAATCGCGATTTGGGTGGGTCCGACCGTAAAGCGGGCGGCCAACTTATCCGCAACGGGTTCTGGCGTTTTATAAGGCTCATTTTCACTGGCATAAATTTTTTGAATCACCGGTTCAAAAGCACCCGCATTCAGTTGCAGTCCTTGCCAATCAGACCACTCATTAATTTGTTGCTGAAAGTCATCCATTCTGCTCGCTCCTTACTCAAAATACGCATGTTTCTATTCTACCACGACTCGTCCGTCCCTAGACCCTAAACTCAAACAGATGTTCCTTAAATTATGTATAATAAAAACGCCGTCCCATCGGAACGACGTTTTCATTAGAACTTCAAATTACTTGCTAGTAATGGTGTTCCGTGCAGCTTCGTCTAAGTTGTAGAAACCGTGGATACCTTTGTATTCTGAAGTGCTTTCAAGTTGGTCTTCGATCCGCATTAATTGATTGTATTTAGCAATCCGTTCAGTACGGCTCATTGAACCAGTCTTGATTTGGCCAGCGTTCATTGCGACAACTAAGTCAGCAATGGTCGTGTCTTCAGTTTCACCAGAACGGTGAGAAACGATGGCAGTGTAGCCAGCTTCTTTAGCCATTTCGATAGCTTCAACAGTTTCAGTTAAAGTACCAATTTGGTTAACCTTGATTAAGATTGAGTTAGCAACGCCCATCTTGATACCCTTTGCAAGGTAGTCCGTGTTCGTAACGAATAAGTCGTCACCAACGATTTGAACTTTCTTACCAAGCTTGGCAGTTGCCATTTGCCAGTCTTCCCAGTTGTTTTCATCCAAAGGATCTTCGATAGAAACGATTGGGTACTTGTCAACAATGCTGTCAAGTAAGTCAACGAATTCTTCGGCAGTAAATGATTGACCATTTTCGCCTTCACCCTTTAAGTCGTACTTGCCAGTTTCTTCGTTGTAGAATTCTGAAGCGGCACAGTCAAAGGCAATGGCAATATCCTTACCAGGCTTGTAACCGGCACGTTCGATAGCTTCAACTAAGATTTCGAATGGTTCTTCGTTGTTCTTCAAGTCAGGCGCAAAACCACCTTCGTCACCAACGGCAGTTGAGTAACCGCGTTCGTTCAAGATCGCTTTCAAGTTGTGGAAAGTTTCTGAACCCATCCGGATAGCTTCTTTAACTGAAGAAGCGCCAACAGGCATGATCATGAATTCTTGGAAGTCAACGTCGTTGTTGGCGTGGGCCCCACCATTGATAACGTTCATCATTGGTGTTGGTAAAACGTGAGCGTTGAATCCGCCAAGGTAGTTGTATAAAGGCATTTCAAGTTCGTCAGCAGCAGCACGTGCAGCGGCAATGGAAACACCTAAGATAGCGTTAGCGCCTAACTTAGCTTTGTTAGGAGTACCATCTAACTTGATCATAGCTTGGTCAATGGCACGTTGGTCAGTTACATCGTAACCAACAATTTCCTTAGCAATTAACTTGTTAACATTGTCAACGGCTTTAGTAACACCCTTGCCCATGAAACGGCTCTTGTCACCGTCACGTAATTCAACGGCTTCATGTTCACCAGTTGAGGCACCTGAAGGAACGATACCGCGGCCAAATGCGCCACTTTCAGTATAAAGTTCAACTTCAACAGTTGGGTTACCACGTGAGTCTAAGACTTCGCGAGCATAAATATCTGTAATAATAGACATTAATTTCTCTCCTTAAAATTGGCTTGTTATTTGTTTCACACTTATTGTAGAAGTTTGTCAATCAACTTGCAATAACTATTATTAGTTATTTTGATAATTAACAAGTTCCAAGAATGAATCAGGTTGTAATGAAGCACCACCGACTAAACCACCGTCGATATCATCTTTGCCCATTAATTCGTTAACGTTGGCTGGTTTAACACTACCACCGTATTGAATCCGAACTTTATCAGCAACTTCTTGTGAGTAAAGGTCAGCAACAGTCTTACGAACAACCGCACAAATTTCTTCAGCTTGGTCACTCGTAGCAGTCTTACCAGTACCGATGGCCCAGATTGGTTCGTAGGCAATAACCAATGAACTTACTTGGTCAGCTGATAAGTCTTTCAAAGCAGCCTTGATTTGGCCTGAAACCCATGATTCTGCTTCGCCGGCTTCACGTTGTTCTAATGATTCGCCACAGCAAATGATTGGCTTCATGCCGTTCTTGAAGATAGCGTGTGCCTTTTTGTTAATGTCTTCGTCAGTTTCGTGGAAATAACCGCGACGTTCTGAATGACCAATAACAACGTAATCAACGCCTAAGTCAGCTAAGGCAGCTGGTGAAGTTTCACCAGTAAATGCCCCAGCATCTTCAAAATAAGCATTTTCAGCAGCAATCTTTAAATCAGAACCCTTGGCAGCTTCAACCATTTCCTGTAAGAAAAGGGCTGGGGCAGCAACGACTGATTCAACTTTTGATGGATCTGGTAATTGATCCTTAACAGCATTAACGAAAGCTAAAGCTTCGCTAGCTGTTTTGTTCATTTTCCAGTTACCGGCAATAATAGGTGTACGCACGATAAACCTTCCTTTCGGAGAACAGATTATTTTTCAGAAATAGCAGCAATACCAGGTAATTCCTTACCTTCAAGGTATTCAAGTGAAGCACCGCCACCAGTAGAAATGTGGGTTAACTTGTCGCCAACGCCAAGTTGCTTAACAGCGGCAGTTGAGTCCCCACCACCAACGATGGTCGTTGCGTCTGATAAGGTTCCTAAGAACTTACCAATTTCAAGCGTACCTTTGGCGTAGTTGCTCATTTCGAAGACACCCATTGGTCCGTTCCAAACAACGGTCTTAGCGTCGCGTAAAACATCTTCGAATTCTTCGATTGACTTAGGACCAATATCTAAGGCCATGTAGCCATCAGGAATTGAACCTTCAACAACCTTGCTAGGAACATCGTTATCAAACTTTTCAGCAACGATTGAGTCGCTAGGTAAGACTAACTTGTCGCCAGCTTTTTCGATGATTGACTTAGCCAATTCAATCTTGTCTTTTTCAACAAGTGAGTTACCAATGCCCATGCCTTTAGCAGCATAGAACGTATAAGTCATCCCACCACCGATGATGATCTTGTCAGCTTTGCTGATTAAGTGATCGATAACACCGATCTTATCAGAAACCTTGGCACCACCTAAGATAGCAACGAATGGGTGCTTAGGATTGTCAACCGCGTCACCTAAGAACTTGATTTCCTTTTCCATTAAGAAACCAGCGGCAACTTGATCCATGTTTGAAGCAATCCCAACGTTAGAAGCATGGCTCCGGTGAGCAGTCCCGAAAGCATCGTTGACGTAGACATCACCAAGTGAAGCCCAGTACTTGCCTAATTCAGGATCGTTACCAGATTCGCGCTTAACTTGTTCGCCGTTAACAACGTCTTCAAAACGAGTGTTTTCAACAACTAAGACGTCACCGTCGTTCATGTTGTTGATGGCAGTTTCCAGTTGTTCGCCTTCAGTAACAGGTACGAAGGTAACAGGCTTGTTTAATAAGTTTGAAAGACGTTCTGCAACAGGACGTAAGCTTAAGCCTTTCTTGTCGTCTTCGCTCTTAATCCGACCTAAATGTGAGAATAAGATGGCTTTGCCATCATGTTCAATCACGTATTTGATCGTTGGTAAGGCAGCGACGATCCGGTTGTCGTCACCAATTTTGCCGTCTTTAATTGGAACATTAAAGTCGACACGAATTAAAACTTTTTTATCTTTAACATCTAAATCTGAAACGATTAATTTAGCCAATGTTAAAATCCTCCTAGAATTCGTGACTGCTGAAATTAAAAAAACGGCAAGAGGAGTTTTGCCTCCCCCCGCCGTCAAAACCATATGCGGTTTTAAAGTTCTTAACTATCTAATCAAATATTAGAGAGTGGCGAACTTCAATAAAGTACGTACCATTTGGCAAGTGAAGCCGTATTCGTTATCGTACCAAGCAACAGTCTTAACTAATTGGTTGTCACCATCAGAAGTAACTTCTGTTTGAGTAGGATCGAAGATTGAACCGAAAGTAGTACCGATAACATCAGATGAAACGATTTCGTCATCGTTGTAACCAAATGATTCGTTACCTTCAGTATGCTTCTTGATTGCGGCGTTAACTTCGTCAGCAGTAACTTTCTTGTCTAAGATAGCAACTAATTCAGTTAATGAACCATCAACAACACCAACACGTTGTGCATGGCCTTGTAATTTACCGTTCAATTCTGGGATAACTAAGCCAAGAGCCTTAGCAGCACCAGTTGAATGAGGAATAGTGTTTACACCGGCAGCACGGGCAGCACGGAAGTTACCACCACGTACAGGGCCGTCAAGTAACATTTGAGTTGAAGTGTAAGCATGGATAGTAGTCATAGTACCAACCTTGATACCGAATTCTTTGTTTTCAAAGAATGCTAATGGTGCAAGGCAGTTAGTAGTACATGAACCAGCAGAAACGATACGGTCATCTGCAGTCAAGATGTCATCGTTAACGTTGTAAACGATGGTCTTCAAGTCTGAGCCAGCAGGAGCAGAAATCAAGACACGCTTTGCACCAGCGTCCAAGTGAGCTTGTGACTTAGCCTTTGAAGTGTAGAAACCAGTACATTCGAGAACGAAGTCAACACCGTCGTTCTTAACCCAAGGAATATTTTGTGCTTGTGGTTCAGCATAAACACGGTAGTTCTTACCGTTAACAACGATTGAATCGTCGGTTGCTGAAACGTCAGCGTTCAAAGTACCATGAGTTGAGTCATACTTCAAAAGATGAGCCAACAATGCAGGTGAAGTTAAATCGTTAATAGCAACAACTTCGATATCACTTGACTTTTCACCAAGTTCTAAGATACGACGGAATGCTAAACGACCGATACGTCCGAAACCATTAATACCAATTTTTACAGACATACTAGAATTTCCTCCTTGTGGAAATAAAAATAGTTTTATTTTAAAAAGCAACTTCACTATAGAAGATTACTTTTTTAAAATCAAGTTAGCCGCACCCTCATCCGTGATCAAACACGTCTGTTTAGGTGCAATGTTCTTCATATACGCGGCAATTGCGGTGGCTTTTGAAGTCCCACCCGCAATGGCGAGTATAATCTCCCGATGGGCCAGTTCTCCGATTTGCAATCCAATCCGTGGAATCCGGTAGACCACGTTACCCTTCTTATCAAAGAAGTAACCAAAGGCTTCACCAATCGCTTCACGACTGCGTAACACCTTGATCTGATCCTCAGACATATTCCGGCGATGGGCCATTGAAATGGCTTCACCGATACTATGCACGACCACGTTAGCTTGCCCGATAATCGCCAGCACCTCTTGAATACTTGGTTCTTTGAGGAGCGGTTCATACGTTCGTTCACTGACCTGTTCTGGTACAAACAACGAGCGGAACTTACCGCCAGTATGTTGTGCCATTTGTGACGCGATGGTATTTGCTTGAATCGCAACCGATTCACCAACACCACCACGCGCCGGAACAAATAACAAATCACGTTTATCACCTAATTTATTAGTTAAGCGACTTGCCACATGTTCCATGGTATGCCCACCCATAACAGCAATAATATTACGCCCTTCCGGCAATAATTGCTGTAATAGCTGGTTCACTTCTTCGCCCATGGTCCCAATAACTTTCAACTGTCGATCGGAATCACCAGAAACGATGATGCAACGCTTAATATTAAAGTATTGCGCCAACTGTCGTTCT
This sequence comes from Lactiplantibacillus sp. YT640, assembly GCF_049745435.1. NCBI lineage: Bacteria > Bacillati > Bacillota > Bacilli > Lactobacillales > Lactobacillaceae > Lactiplantibacillus > Lactiplantibacillus sp. YT640. The sequence continues at coordinate 45,034 of NZ_JBMNVY010000006.1, read as the reverse complement.
TTCTGGCGAATGCCCATTAGCTCATCCATAAAATGACTTAGGCCTACTAACACGTCCTGACCTTGCTGGGTAACTTGCATGCCCGATTTGTTTGTCATAATCAAATCTAGCTTCCGTAATGTATCCGTTTCGGTCCGTAACGTCCGTTCGCTAACACCTAACGTCTGAGCTAATAGCCGACGTCCAACTGGGGCCATCCAATTAATGGTTCTTAATACTAAGTAACGACGACTCAGCATGTCAACCATATCTGGGGCAATTGCCTCAATCCATTGAATATCTGAATGCATGGCATCCAACCTGCTCTCTAGTGGGACGGGTCTGGTCCAGCTATGTCGAAAAGCGACCCAAAGACTTCAAAAAACAAAGCACACAACGCAAATTCACTAAGAAATCAATGTTGCATACCTCTCTTACCACACCATGAATTATAACAGGTTCATAAGGTGGTTGCAAATGAAACCCCAATTAAACTTATAACCGACTGGTCCAAATGGCGCGTCAAATTATCGTTCGGTTCTCAAGTGTTGTTTTCGCCTTGATGACGACGGAATGTTAAGATTTTCACGATATTTCGCCACTGTCCGCCGAGAAAGTTCGACATTTTCCGCATTAAGAATCTGAACAATTTTTTGGTCTGAAAGCGGTTTTTCTTTATTTTCCTGTTCGATCAAGGTCACAATTCGGTGTTGAACACTGTCGGCCGAAACGATTTTGCCACCAGTGGGACGTTTACTGACCGCTTTGGTAAAGAAACGTTTAAGTTCAAACATACCGAAGTCCGTTTGAATGTACTTTCCATTAATACTTCGACTGATTGTTGATTCATGCACTTTTAACTGTTGGGCAACATCTCGTAACAATAGTGGCCGTAAATCCGTCGTTTTTTCCAAGAAGAAGTCTGCTTGACGCTCGATAATGGCCGTTCCCACTCGAAAAATGGTTGCCTCGCGTTGCTGCAAACTGTTAGCAATCCAGTCATACTCACTTTTCTTTTCTTTCAAATATTCCGTAACTTCCTGATCATCATGCTGCCCCATCTGCTGATAATACCGACTGCGGAATTTAACCACCGGTTGAGCCATGGATGCGGTTCGCAATGCCAGCTGGCCTCCCTGATTCGTCACCACTAAATCGGGAAAGATGTACCCGGTCGTCTCCTGCCCGATTGCCGCACCGGGTACGGGTGTTAGTGTTCGCACATAATCATAAATACTTGAAATGTCCGCAAGCGTCACCTGATACTTCTTAGCCAACAAGTCCCATTGTCGATTAACCAGCTCGTCAAAACTTTCTTCTAAGACAATATAGGCTAAGTTCGGTGCATGGTCATCATTTTCTGTCTGCAACATCAGCGCTTCTTGCAAGCTCCGGGCCCCAACACCCGGCGGATCAAGTTGTTGTAATAAGGTAATTGCATCCAACAACTCAATTGGCGTTGCCTTAGTTTCTTGCCGAACCTGCCTCTCATCAATCCGCAAATAACCATTCACGTCAACGTACTCAATTAAATAAAGGACAATCTGACGCAAATGGGTATCACGCATCGTTAGGTGAATCTGATCCAACAAGTATTCAAATAACGAATGCTGATTAGAGGTCGACACACGCTCAATGAAATCCGCCTTAGTGGTTACATTTTTGGCTGCGTTCAAACTGGCGTGATTATTATTCCAATTTGTATCCACATCGATCAATGGGTTTTCTAATGCTTTTTGCGTTAGAAAATCTCTTAGTTCTTCCACATTAAACTGCAACATCTGAATGGATTGTTGTAGTCGCTGGGTCATCGCTAACTTCTGTGATTGCCGCTGTTGCTGGCGAAATCCTGGTCCCAGTGCCATAAAAATACCTCCCTGAATAAATTTTTATGTAAAACCCTTGTGTTTTTATCCATTATTCGCTAGAATATAATATGTTGTTTAGGCGCCCGTGGTGTAATGGATAGCACGTAAGATTCCGGTTCTTGAGATGGGGGTTCGATTCCCTCCGGGCGCATCAGTAGCTGAGAAATGATTCTCAGCTTTTTTTGTGCATTTATTTAAGTGACAACTACTGGACTATACCAGTCACATCTCCATATAGTAACTTAATTTAAACCAAACAACAAGTAATATCCTTTCGGGGTCAGTAATAGTACCTATACCCGCTCGTCCAAGTAAAAATAATCAAAAAGTAATCAGTTCAAGTAAACCATATACCAGTGTAGTCGTTTAGTAGATTTAATAACAGCTAAACTTACACTATTCAAATAATAATTACTACAATTGTTATTATATTATAGAATCGTTTTAATCATGGTAAATTTCATTCATGCATCCGATACTGATTAATTCGTTGCGAGCAACTTGAGTCCAGCAACAAGGTCAAGTCGTTTAATATGTCGGCTCACGTGCGAATTTCCAACTTCTATTAGACTCATCGTTGTGGGTCACTATCAGTAAATTGATTCACCTACTATCGCGATAATAAAATTATGCGGGTCGACTACTTTTAAATCACCACATTAGTGCTGAATATGCAAGTTCATTACTGCTTAATCTTGAATCATTATTATAAGAGAACATCGTTTTCAAGCCAAGGTAGACGCAACACTTAATCCAAGGCCTACTAACTAAAATCGTCGAAAAAAAAGAGATTGGGTTCACCCAATCTCAAGCCGTATTATGATAGAAACCTAAGTATACCACGTTAACTGCATAAACGGAATTCTGTTTTTGAGGTTTTTCTTTTGACCTTCACTGACCTTAGCGGTAAACTACATTTATATTAGCAATCAGCTAATCAAATAATGCAACCTTAGGAGGCTAACAAATCATGTATCCAGTTCCTACAGTTATTGAACAGTCATCACGTGGCGAACGTGCTTATGACATCTATTCACGACTATTAAAGGACCGTATCATTATGTTATCCGGTCCCATTGAAGATAACATGGCAAACGCCATTATTGCCCAACTACTCTTCTTGGATGCCCAAGATTCAGGTAAGGACATCTATCTCTATATCAACTCACCAGGTGGTGTCGTTACTGCCGGCTTAGCAATCTACGATACGATGAACTTCATCAAATCTGATGTTCAAACCATCGTTATGGGGATGGCTGCTTCCATGGCCAGCGTCTTAGCTTCATCTGGTACTAAGGGCAAGCGTTTTGCTTTACCTAACTCTGAAATCTTGATTCACCAACCATCTGGTGGTGCTCAAGGTCAACAAACGGAAATTGAAATTGTTGCGGAAGAAATCTTGAAGACTCGTAAAAAGATCAACCAGATTTTAGCTGACAACTCGGGACAATCCGTTGAAAAGTTGAACCATGATACTGAACGTGATAACTACTTAAGCGCACAAGAGGCTAAAGACTACGGTTTGATCGATGATATTATGGAAAACAACAAATTAAAATAAGCTAATATCTTTGACTGGGCTAACTAGACGTTGGCCCAGTTTTTTTGCTCGTTTTCTTGTCATTCGTTTTGCAATAGCCCATACTGCACATAAGCAGGGATTACTACCCGGACAATATTACTTGTCCTTGAACTTAAAAGTAAAAAGGAGTCTCTATAATGACAAAAGTCTTTATTGCTGGTCAGCTTCCAGCCCAAGCTAATACGTTACTTTTACAAAGTCAGTTAGTCATTGATACTTATACCGGCGATAACCTGATCAGTCGCGCGGAACTCATCCGTCGAGTCGCTGATGCCGACTTTTTGATTACCCCACTCTCAACTCAAGTAGATCAAGATGTCTTAGACCACGCCCCACACCTTAAACTGATTGCTAATTTTGGTGCTGGCACTAATAACATCGATATCGCGGCAGCAGCTAAGCGCCAGATTCCAGTCACGAACACGCCGAACGTTTCGGCGGTCGCAACCGCTGAATCAACGGTCGGTTTGATTATCAGCCTAGCGCATCGTATCGTGGAAGGCGATCACTTAATGCGAACTAGCGGCTTTAACGGTTGGGCGCCACTGTTCTTTCTCGGCCACAACTTACAAGGCAAGACACTCGGCATCTTAGGCCTTGGCCAAATTGGTCAAGCTGTTGCCAAACGATTACACGCCTTTGACATGCCCATCTTATACAGCCAACACCACCGCCTACCGATTAGCCGTGAAACGCAACTTGGCGCAACCTTTGTCTCCCAGGATGAACTTTTACAGCGTGCCGACATCGTCACTTTACATCTGCCGCTTACCACACAAACAACGCATCTAATCGATAATGCTGCTTTTAGCAAAATGAAGTCCACGGCGCTCCTCATCAACGCCGCACGGGGGCCAATTGTCGACGAGCAAGCACTTGTGACGGCGCTGCAACAACATCAAATTGCTGGCGCTGCACTCGACGTCTACGAACATGAACCGCAAGTCACACCTGGTTTGGCCACGATGAACAACGTCATTTTGACACCTCATCTTGGCAACGCAACGGTCGAAGCTCGCGATGGCATGGCTACCATTGTCGCGGAGAATGTGATTGCGATGGCCCAACATCAGCCAATCAAGTACGTGGTTAACGACGTAACACCAGCATAGACCAATCAGTGTAGTTGTCTTGCGTGACAACTCAAGCACTGTAGAACCATTCGTCGAAATAAATAAGCGGTCCACTTCGATTCGTCAAGACACTCTGACAAGTCGAAATGGACCGCTATTTTGTTTTGATCAAGGCAACGTATGGACCTGGCGCTCCTACTAAGGTAACAGCTAAACGACCAGTTACCATGAACGTCCCTCAATCAGTTAATTATTTGGCAATATAAGCATACTTATAATTCCACTGTGTCCCAGCAGTATTATGAATAATACCCTTTACCTTTGGATTTTGTAAATAAGAGTATACCGTCTGATACAATGGCGTAATTCCTTGATCCTTCATGATCGTCTTCTCAGCGTTGATCATATCTTGCCAACGAGCACTAGTATCATTGGCATCCTGGTTTTGAGCCTTGTTAACCAACGCATTGTACGTGCTGCTGTTATATTTTCCGTAATTATAACCACTATTATTAGTCATAATTTGCAAGTGCGAGATTGGGTCGTTGAAATCAGCACCCCAACCACTGAGATAAAGGTCAAAATCACCACTTTGAGCACGACTTGAAGCTACCTTTGATGGAATGTTGGATAAGTTGACCGTCAAACCATCGAGATTCTTTTCTAATGCTGATTTCAAGTATTGTGAAATCGGCTTATTAGGTTCGTCATTAGAAGCTAATAACTGAATGGACAATTTCTTAATTCCCGTTTCCTTAAGGCCTTGTTTCCATAACTTTTGTGCCAGCGCTTTGTTATATGACGTTGAATTCTTAACCGTTGATTCATCTGCAAAATCCTTACCAGTTTTAGCGTCTTTAACTAAATCCTGAGGAACAAACGTCTTTGAGACCGTTGATGCGTCACCAATCACATTCTTTACTAACGTCTTGCGATTGATCGACAATGAAATTGCTTGACGAATCTTAGCGTTATTGAGCGCCTTTTTGATTGTCGCGTTACTGTCTTGGAAATTATAAACCAGAAACGCGGTGATAGAATAAGGGTACGTGGTATAGTCAGAACTGCTCTTCATATTCTTAACTTGTTCACTCGCTAATTGCGTTAGATCAAGTTTCTTTTCTTGGAACAAGTTCAATGTTGTCGTAGTACTCTCATTGACCGTGTAGTTGATCTTTTGTAGGTGGACAGCTTTCTTATCCCAGTACTGATTATTTTTTACAAACTGCCAGCTATTATTAGTTCCAGTCCAGCCAGTCAACTTAAACGGTCCACTGTAGAGCATGTACTGAGCCTTAGTGGCATATTTGCTACCCCATTTTTTGACCGCTTTCTCACTAATTGGTCCAAACAACGAGTAGGTCATTAACTTCTTAAAATAAGTAATTGGCTTATCAAGAGTCACAATAAAAGTATGTTCGCCTTGCGCCTTGACGCCCAATGTACTTGGTGACTTTTTCCCAGCGACAATTTCATCCGCATTCTTCACCCCTGAGAAGAGGTAGGCATACTGTGACTTAGTTGCTGGGGTGACGGTCCGTTTCCAAGAATAGACAAAGTCTTGCGCGGTTATCTTCGAACCATCGCTCCACTTTGCATTGCGAATCGTAAAGGTATACGTCTTGCCATCCTTTGAAACCTTAGTTGACTTAGCTAATCCCGGTGTAATGCTACCATTCTTTCCTAACCGGTATAAGCTTTCAAAAATATTACCCGTACTGCCATATCCCGACATATTGGAAATATCGATTGAATCCAATGAACTAGGGTACGACAAGTTTAAAACCTGACTACTTGCATACTTGCCATTACCAGAAGACTGGCTATTGTGCTTCCCACACGCAGCCAGCACCGTCACTAATACTAGGCTCATTACCACTGCTAACACTGATCGCTTCTTCAAACTTCTCGCCCCTTTACATTCCCATTTTGATGTGTTGATCTACTTATTCCCATCGGTTGTAACAAAAAACGCCTGTTCAGAATCTCGTCAGATTCCAAGCAGGCGTTTCAAAATTAACGATTTGAGCTCAATCCCGTTATTTTTGATGCAGAGACGCTTGTAATTCAACGCAAATAGCCATGTTGTTTGATTCACAACATGGGCAGCACATCATCATTTGCATTGTTGATTTTTGCATAATTACGTCTCTCCGATTTCAATAAGATGTGTTCAGTATAAATAGTTGCACTTACTTTTGTCAAGTGCTTTTCGAGTATGGCGAACGACAATCAATCCATTTCAACCCAAAAAAGCCGCTAACACCATCTAAAATGGTTAGCAAGCTTTTCAACAAAACTCATGCTTAAGCCATCCTTATCGACAACTAAGCATCTTTTTGTAATTGTTCCGCAAATTGATTGATTTTACGCAGCCGATGATTGATTCCAGACTTAGAAATCGGTCCGCCCGGAACAAGGGTTCCTAGTTCCTTGAGGCTAACTTCACGATGTTCCAACCGGGCAACAGCGACTTCTTGTAATTTTGGTGGTAACTGTTGTAATCCCACCGTAGCATCGATCAATAAAATATTTTCAATCTGTTTGCTAGAGGCATTGGCAACCTTATCCATGTTGGCATTCTCACAGTTAACCAACCGATTGACCGAGTTACGCATGTCCCGCATGATTCGAATATCTTCAAACTTAAGCATGGCATTTGTCGCACCAACCAACGACAAGAAGTCGGCAATTTTTTCCGCTTCCTTGATGTACGTAATGAAACCACCACGCCGATCAGTCGTTCGTGAATTCAAGCCATACTGATTCATCATCTCGGAGATCATATGATTATGTTCCTCATACAGTGAGTAAATTTCCAAATGATACCGGGAAGTTTCAGGATTATTAACCGAACCGCCCGCTAAAAAGGCGCCACGCAAATAAGAACGCACCGCAGCATCATCCGTTAACACTTCAGTTGGTGCCACTTCAACGATTTGATAATCCTTTAAAATACCCAAATCAGCGAGTACCATGTCCGTACCGGTCTTCAATCGTACGATGTACAAATTATTCTTATTTAATTTCATTTTGCGCCGAACAATCAATTCACTATCGACGTCATAAAATTGTTTGAGTAGCCGGTAAATACGCCGCGCGATGGCCGGATTTTCCGTCTGAATATTCAAAATGAAGTGATGATTAGCAATGCTGATCGCCCCATTCATTCGAATCAAAGCCATTAATTCAGCCTTAGCATTCTCGCGATGGACAGCGAGGTTAGTCAATTCTTTCTTAACGTCACTGGCGTATGACATGCCACGACCCCCTTATCTGAAAACGTCGGAATGACCGACTAGATTCATTAATTCAGCGACAACTTGGTCGCCATCATGAAAGGCCCCATTATCACGGAGTTTCAAGAAGTTCGATGAGATTACGCGACAGTTTTGTTCACGTAACCCCCGGAAGTCATGACTCACTTGCTTTGAAACTTCGTTAAACTTATGAAAATCCATGTAATCTTCTGGCACTTTTTCGGTGTTAACTAACACCGTATTAATAAAGTTTTGCCCCAAATGACGGTTTAAGACCCGCACATGATCAGCATCGGAGAAATTATCCGTTTCACCTTTTTGAGTCATAATATTACAAATATAAACCACTTCTGCATCAGACTCACAGACGGCCCAACCAATATTTCCAATCGTTAGGTTCGGTAGAATACTGGTAAACAAACTACCGGGCCCCAAAACAATCTGATCTGCCGCCATAATCGCATCAATAACTGGTTGAACTGCTTGTGGTTCCTTACCATTCTTGTCAGTGACCCAAACACGTTCCAATGACTTATGGGCCGCGGTAATTTCGGCTTCACCTACTAACTCGGTACCGTCACTAAACTTACCATGTAACGTGAGTGCTTCATTCGCTGCCGGGTAAACATGACCTTCTACTTGCATCATATTTGATAATTCCTGTACCGCGTCAAACACCCCGGATTTCATTTCTGTTAAAGCCGCAATCACTAAATTACCAATCGCATGGCCGGCAAAAAACTGGTCATCGCCCTGAAAACGATACTGAAAAATATTTTTATATAAATCAGGCCAATTCGATAAAGCCACCATCACATTACGAATATCACCAGGTGGAACCACGTTAACGTAGTTGCGAATAATGCCAGATGACCCGCCATCATCAGCAACCGTCACCACTGCAGTAATATCAACAGCCTGTTTACGCAGGCCATTCAGAACAACCGGTAATCCGGTCCCCCCGCCAATCACCACAATTTTAGGCCGCTGGGTCTTAAATGTGTATTTTCTCATGAGCGATTAACAGTTTCCTTTCGTTTCTCAATATCACGATGACTGATGTGCACCTTATAGTGCTTAGTCAACGCTTCACCAATACGTTGCGTCAAGGCAACAGACCGGTGTTGACCACCCGTACAGCCAATTGCAATCGTCAGACTACTCTTACCCTCGGCTTCATAGCCGGGCATAATACTTTCCAGCATACTCAAGAACTGCTGATAAAACGCTTCCGTAGCCGGTTGCTGCATAACGTAATCCGCCACAGGTTTATCTAGTCCCGTCAGCTTCTTTAATTCAGGAATGTAGTATGGATTAGGCAAGAAGCGCACATCCATAACGATATCTGCATCAATCGGGAGTCCGTATTTAAAACCGAATGATAGCATTTCAATATGAAAAGTCTCATCCTGATCCGTTTCGAATTTGTCAAAAATTGATTCACGCAATTCACGTGGTGTCAACGTCGACGTATCAATGACGTAGGAAGCCCGATCTTTCAGTGGTGACAATAGTTCCCGTTCCTTGCGCACCCCATCCATCACGCGGCCTTCCATGGCTAATGGATGTGATCGACGCGTCTCTTTATATCGTGACACTAATTCTTCGTTGGAAGCATCCAAAAACAGAATCCGGGTCGACACAAAGTCCGTGTTGTCTAAGTTAGCCAACATGTCCATAATTTCGTCATAAAAAGCCCGCGAGCGCAGATCAATCACCAATGCTACTTTCTTGATTTTGCCCGACTCCTCAACTAATTCTGAGAACTTCGGTAATAACGCTGGTGGCATATTATCAATGCAAAAATAGCCCAGGTCTTCAAAGCTTTGAACGGCAACCGTCTTACCGGCACCACTCATCCCAGAAATAATTACTAGTTGTAATGATTCTGCCATGCTGTATTGGCCCCCTTTAGTCCATATTGTTGGTAGTATAACACACCGGGTGTGTCATTTCTACTGACGAGCCACTTCGTCCCGCCATTTGATTCCAAACATTATTACATTAACGCGCAAAAAAGACCCATTAACGACACACCGGCACCATCAATAACAAGCGCCAAGTATCGCTAACAGGCCAATATTGCCAAGCTAGTTACGCCGAGCAAAGGCAATCAAGATCGCGTTGATACCAAAAACTGCAAAATAGAAACTAACCAATACATTGAAACTAATCACAGCAATCATTGGATTGATTACTAATAAGATTCCCAATGCCAAACTAATAATATCTAAGATTAGAGATAGAACAAAATACCCCGTTCCAAAGACGCGTAGATGTGAGACTACGGTCAGCCGTTCAATCGAATCGATCAAGAACCAAAAGGCAAAGACGTAACCGAGTACCAGTACTCCAGTCGGTGCGTGGAATAAGAATAGTAACCCCACTAAAATATCAATAATCGCAAATACAAGGGCAAAGTTTGCCCGCAACCCCGTTTCACGGCGTAGTTTTGTGTAACCACCGATTGTGGTGACCCCGCTAATAATTGCGGCGATGGCAAATAAAAAGACTAAACTTAAAAGTGCTGCTTGTGGTTGCTTGATGACAAAGTAAGCGGCGATCAAGAAAACGATCCCCGTCATGAATTCAGTCCAATCAAACCCCCAGCGATGATCATTAAACATACATCAACATCTCCCATATCCGATATTAATTCCATCTTACCAGTTAATGTAAGAGTTTCCAATTTTTCTGATAGACTTTATGTTAGCTTAATGCTTTTTCAAAATGTCAGTAGCATTAAAAACGGCCGCTAAATGCCGAGGTTCCGCCACTTAGAGGTCGTCTTTAAAAATAATATCAATGGTCAAATTGATAAGCATTAATTAATCAGTGGTTGCGGACTGATAGGCTGACAATTGCGTTTGTGCCCGTTGCAATTCTTGTCTAATCTGATCAAAACCAGTACCACCTAGCGAATGCCGCCGTTCCACCGCAACTTTTGCGTTCAAATCATGGTAGACATCTTCTTGGATCAGCGGTGAGATTGACTGATATTCTTTGAGTGGAATATCCTGCAACGGCCGCTGTTTTTTCAAGCCATCCAAGACGAGCTTCCCCACAATGGCATGGGCCTCCCGAAATGGAATCCCTTTGTTTGCAAGGTAATCGGCTAGTTCGGTCGCATTTGAGAAATCGTTAGTCGTGGCATCAGCCATCCGATCTTCATTAACGGTCAGCGTTGCCAACATGCCGGTGAAGACGTGGAGACTCGTTAACACGGTCGTGACCGTATCAAACGCCCCTTCTTTGTCTTCTTGCAGATCCTTATTGTAAGCGAGCGGAATCCCTTTCATGACAGTTAGCAATCCCATCAAGTTGCCGTAAACCCGGCCGGACTTGCCCCGAATCAATTCGGCCATGTCAGGGTTCTTCTTTTGCGGCATAATCGAACTACCCGTTGAAAACTGATCGCTCAAACTGATGTACTTGAATTCATAACTGCTCCAGCTGACGATTTCTTCACAGAACCTTGAGAGATGCATCATCAGGATCGAAGCATTGCTGAGAAACTCAAGCACGAAGTCCCGGTCAGAAACGGCATCCAAACTATTATGATAGACTTCACTGAATCCTAATAGTTTCGCACTATATTCCCGGTCGATTGGAAAAGTCGTTCCAGCAAGTGCAGCGGCTCCCAATGGCGAAATATCGGTATGCTTCAGGTTAAACTCGAAGCGTTCCATGTCCCGCTTGAACATTTGGTAATAAGCTAACAGGTAGTGCGCGTACGAGATGGGTTGGGCGTGTTGCAAATGCGTGTACCCCGGCATGACCGTCTCCACGTTTTCACTCGCTTTATCGACCAATACCGTTTCCAGTTCATGTAGCCGGTCCAATATTAGTGGTAATTGATGCTTCAAGTACAAGTGGAAATCCGTGGCAACTTGGTCATTCCGCGACCGGGCCGTGTGCAACTTTCCAGCGACCGACCCAATCTCTTCGGTCAATAATGACTCAATATTCATATGAATGTCTTCGTTGACCGTTGAAAATTCCAACTTACCTTGTTTTTGACGCTCAGCCAAGGTTTCCAAACCAGCAACAATTTGATCAACATCAGCGGCGGGCAAAATACCAGTTTTCTTCAACATTTTAACGTGTGCCAGTGAACCAGCAATATCTTCTGCGGCAAGCAACTGGTCAAAGCTAATTGATGCCCCAAAGTCATCAACATACTTAGCACCCGTTTCGGTAAACCGGCCACCCCATAGCTTCTTGGTACTCATTAGGCGTGTGCCTTATCAGTCTTAGCTTCGGCCTGAGCCTTCGCTTGGACTTGGGCATTAACTTGCGTTGGTAAGCCCCATAGCTTAATGAAACCAACTGCCGCTTGTTGGTCAAATGAATCCGCTGATGTATAGGTTGCCAAGTTCGTATCATATAGTGAGTTGGGTGACTTCCGCCCCTCAGTAATAACGTTACCCTTGAAGAGTTGTACCCGGACTACCCCATTGACGACTTGCTGAGTTTGCTTTAAGAAGGCAACCATCGCTTCCATCAATGGTGAGAACCAAAGACCATTGTAGATCGTATCCGCAAGCTTTTGTTCAATGATTGGCTTGAAGTGAGCTAACTCACGCTCAAACGTCAAATCTTCCAAATCTTTATGTGCTTTGAGCAATACCGTTGCAGCTGGTGCTTCGTAAACTTCCCGTGACTTGATACCGACCAACCGGTTTTCAATATGGTCGATCCGACCAATTCCATGTTCACCAGCAATCTGATCCAACTTGATGATTAAATCAGCTAGGTTAAGTGATTCACCATCTAAAGCAACTGGCAGCCCAGCTTCAAAAGTGATTTCCAAAGTCGTTGGCGTATCCGGCGTATCAGCTAAGGCCTTCGTCCGGTCAAACGCATCGGCAGGCGCGCCCTGCCATGGATCTTCTAGAATGCCACATTCATTAGCCCGGCCCCATAAGTTTTCGTCAATCGAGTAAGGGCTGTCCAAATTGATTGGTACGGGAATATTGTGTTCCTTAGCGTAATCGATCTCTTCTTCCCGTGACCAGTGCCAATCACGTACAGGCGCTTCGATCTTGATATCCGGTGCAAGAGCGTGGATGGCAATCTCAAACCGAACCTGATCATTACCCTTCCCAGTACAACCATGGGCAATTGCAACAGCGTGCTCTTGCTTGGCTAATGTGACTAACTTCTTAGCAATTAAAGGACGTGAAAGTGCTGAAACCAGCGGGTATTCACCTTCATACAAGGTATGACCTTGTAAAGCAATTAACGCATATTCTTCAGCAAATTCTTGCTTAGCATCAATCATATATGATGAAACAGCCCCTAATTTTAGGGCCTTTTCTTTGATTGCATCCATGTCCTTGCCTTCACCAACATCAATTCCGCAGGCCACAACATCATAGCCCTTATCCTTCAACCAACTAATTGCGACCGACGTATCTAAACCACCAGAATAAGCGAGAATAATTTTATCATTTTGTTTGACCATTGATTTGTACCTCCGAAATTTTTATCTTTGCTTTTATCAATGACAGTATCGTACCACCCAATTTAACTTTATTCAATAATATTTTAAATATATTCATAATTTGCACAGCATTCACTAAAATATAGAATTTTTATGCAGATATTCATCAATATCAGTATATTTTTTGTTATTTTTGAAACACTACCTTAATCTAATCTTAGATTGTTTTCCCACGATTCAGGACCGCTAAGCTCGCACAATGTCAGTAAACAGCAAAAAGAGCCTAGCTTTTCGTTATGAAAAGCTAGGCTCTTTTTAATTGGTGGCCGGCACCACCATTACTTTTTATATTTTGGTCTATTCAACGACTTTGCGTACAAATGGATCCGATGAAATTCCTTGCGATAAAATCAACTTGGCCCATTCCTTAGCTGAGAATAAAGAATGATCCTTGTAATTCCCACAGCTATCGATGGTCGTCCCTTGTACGTCTTCCCACTTAGCTGGGCCAGCAATGAATTCTAATGAGGACTTCAATGCCTTAGCAACTTCAACGGTGTCATGTTCACCCCAGGTAATCAAATGAAAACCAGTCCGACAACCAAATGGTGAGCAGTCAATCACGCCATCCATCCGATCACGTAATAACCCAGCCAACATATGTTCAATCGTGTGTAAGCCCGCCGTATCAATAGCGGTCTTGTTAGGTTGAACTAACCGCAAATCAAAATTAGTGATGGCATCACCCTTAGGCCCATTTTCCACCGTAATTTTACGAACGTAAGGTGCTAAAACCTTGGTATGATCTAATGTAAAACTTTCTACTTTAGCCATGTACAAACAACTCCTCTAAATTAAAATTACATTACAAACTCAAGTGTAGCACATTGCCCGTTATTTAGCAGGTGCAGTTGCTTCACGTGCTCGATCCCGTTCTAGAACGGGCTTCAAGTATTGGCCAGTATAACTTTCAGCCACTTCAGCGACCTGTTCTGGTGTCCCAGTAGCAACGATTGTTCCGCCGCCGTCACCGCCTTCTGGGCCCAAGTCAATCAAATAATCCGCCGACTTCACAACATCCAAATTATGCTCGATGATTAACACGGTATTACCCGCATCCACCAACCGATCCAAGACACCAATCAAGCGCCGAATATCTTCACTGTGCAACCCAGTCGTTGGTTCGTCCAAGATGTAGAAATTCTTCCCCGACTGTTGTTTGTGCAATTCGGAAGCTAACTTCATCCGTTGGGCTTCTCCACCTGATAAAGTCGTGGCGGGTTGGCCTAACTTAACATAGCCCAAACCAACGTCGACCAAGGTCTGTAGTTTCCGTCGAATCTTTGGAATTGGTTCAAAGAACTTAACAGCTTCTGAAGCGGTCATTTGAAGAACATCGGCAATATTTTTGCCTTTGTATTCAACTTCCAACGTTTCAGAATTGTATTGCTTACCATGACACACTTCACAAGGTACAAAGACATCGGGCAAGAAATTCATTTCAATTTTTAGAATCCCGTCACCGTGACAAGCCTCACAACGACCACCCTTAGTATTAAAACTAAAGCGGCCCTTCTTGTAACCACGTAATTTAGCTTCATTCGTTTGTGCAAATAAATCACGAATATTGTCAAAGACACCAGTATATGTGGCCGGATTACTGCGTGGTGTTCGGCCGATTGGACTTTGGTCAATATTAACTAACCGTTCAATATTCTTAATACCACTGACACTCTTATACTTACCAGGCTTTTCAGAATTACGATTCAACTTCTGTGCCAATACGCGTTTCAAAACATCGTTAACCAAGGTCGACTTACCAGAACCGGAAACCCCCGTTACCACGACAAATTCGCCTAGTGGAAAATCAACGTCAATTTGCTTGAGGTTGTTTTCGGCCGCACCAGTGATACGAATCTTCTTACCATTACCCGGACGCCGAGTTTCAGGTAGTGGGATAAACCGTTTGCCCGATAGATATTGGCCGGTCAGTGACTTCCGCGAGCGAGCCACTTGCTTGGGCGTTCCGGCCGCCATGACCTCACCACCGTTTTCACCGGCACCCGGGCCGATATCCACGATATAGTCAGCGGCCCGCATCGTGTCTTCATCATGTTCGACCACGATCAACGTATTCCCCAGATCGCGCATCTTCTTAAGTGAACCAATCAAGCGGTCGTTATCCCGCTGATGCAATCCAATTGATGGTTCATCCAAGATATAGAGCACGCCGGACAAGTTCGACCCGATCTGTGTTGCTAACCGGATTCGCTGGGCTTCCCCACCAGACAGCGTCCGTGCAGAACGGCTGAGCGTTAAGTACGCCAGTCCCACATTTTGCAAGAATGATAACCGGTCGCGGATTTCCTTCAAGATTGGTTTAGCAATCACGAGACTTTGTTCTGATAAGCTCAACTCGTTAAAGAAATCGAGTTCCTTACCAATGGCTAAGTCAGAGACCATCCCGATATGTTCGCCACCAACTTTGACAGACAGGGCCTTGCGATTTAAGCGGAACCCATGACAAGTCTGACAAGTGAGTTCCGTCATATACTTTCGCATCACATCGCGGGTGAAATCACTGTTCGTTTCGTGGTAGCGGCGGTCAACATTGTTGATAACGCCCTCAAACACAGCGTCAACATCGCGAACACCACCAAAGTCGTTCTGGTAGTGGAAATGGAACGTCTTTCCGTTAGACCCATACAAAACCGTTTGTTGATCAGCTTTTGATAAGTCTTCATACGGCACATCCATCGGAATTTCTAACTGTTCACAAGCTTGCTTCAACATTTCAGGATAATACTGTGAACTGATTGGATTCCAAGGCGCTAACGCACCTTCAGCCAACGTCAGCGACTTATCAGGTACGACAAGGTCCTCATCGACTTCTAGCTTGATTCCGAGACCTTCACAGTCTGGACAAGCTCCCTGAGGCGCGTTAAACGAGAATAACCGTGGTTCAAGTTCTCCCACAGTAAACCCACAGATAGGACAAGCATAATGTTCTGAGAACATAATGGGTTCGCCACCGATCACATCCGCAATCGCATAGCCCCCACTTAATCGCAACGCCGCTTCAAAAGAATCAAATAACCGAGAACGGTCACCGGACTTCACAACGATCCGATCAATGACGATTTCAATCGTGTGTTGTTGATTCTTGTTCAGTTCAAAAGTTTCACTGATATCATGAATATCACCATCAACACGGACCCGCACGAAACCTTCACGCTTGATCTTTTCAAAGATCTTTTTGTGCTCGCCCTTTTTCTGGCGGACAATTGGTGATAAAATCTGCAACTTCGTTCGTTCCGGTAATTTCTGAATCCGATCAACCATCTGTTCAACGGTTTGACTCGCAATCGGTGTCCCATCGTTCGGGCAAATCGGTTCACCGACTCGGGCCCACAGTAACCGTAAGTAATCATTGATTTCTGTAACGGTTCCGACCGTTGAGCGCGGGTTTTTGGATGTTGTTTTCTGATCGATCGAAATAGCCGGACTAAGCCCATCAATTGAATCAACGTCTGGTTTTTGCATCTGTCCTAAGAATTGACGCGCGTACGCTGACAAACTTTCCACGTAGCGACGTTGTCCTTCCGCGTACAAGGTATCGAACGCTAACGAACTCTTACCTGAGCCAGACAGCCCCGTAATCACGACTAATTTGTCGCGCGGGATGGTAACGTCGATATCTTTTAAATTATGGGCTCGCGCACCGTGAATGACAATCTTATCATTTGCCAAAAAAAGGCCTCCTCAATCTCAAGCCAGCAACCTGCTAGCTAATTTGTGCTTTCAATTCCATGACCGTATCACGCAGCGTTGCGGCTTGTTCAAAGTCGAGCTTCTTAGCGGCGGTCTTCATCTGTTCTTCCAACTTACTAATCATATCTAATTGTTGTTCACGGGTCATATCATCAAAGTCGGTTTCTAAGAAGTCATCCTTCTTGCCCGCGTCTTCAGTGGTCTTCGTCGAAGCAATTAGCTCTGGAATGGCCTTCTTAATCGTATGTGGCGTGATGTGATGATCTTCATTGTACTTCATCTGTACGGCACGACGACGTGCAGTCTCATCCATCGCGGCCTGCATCGAATCAGTCGTGGTGTCAGCATACATAATCACTGAACCGTGCTCATTACGAGCCGCCCGACCAATCGTTTGGATCAATGAACGCTCGTTACGAAGGAAACCTTCTTTATCCGCATCCAAAATCGCAACTAGTGAAACTTCGGGAACGTCAATTCCTTCCCGCAACAAGTTGATCCCGACCAACACATCGAACTTGCCCAGACGCAGGTCGCGGATGATCTGCGTCCGTTCCAACGTCTTAATATCACTGTGCAAGTACCGTACCTTGATGCCTAAATCCTTAAAATAGTCGGTCAAATCTTCCGCCATCTTCTTAGTCAACGTGGTGATAAAGACCCGTTCGTTGACTTCAATGCGCTTATTGATTTCACCCACTAAGTCATCGATCTGACCCATAATCGGTCGAACCTCAATCGTAGGATCCAATAAACCAGTTGGTCGAATAATTTGCTGGACGACATGCTTGGTCCGATCCATTTCGTAAGGGCCCGGCGTTGCGGACATATAAACCACTTGATTAATATGCTGTTCAACTTCTTCAAGTTTCAATGGCCGGTTGTCCAACGCACTTGGCAAACGGAAGCCATAATCGACTAGCATTTGTTTACGTGCTCGGTCCCCATTATACATTCCCCGAACTTGGGGCATCGTCACGTGTGACTCATCGACCACGAGCAAAAAGTCCTTCGGGAAGAAGTCCAGTAACGTATACGGTGGTTCGCCAGGTTTACGGCCATCCATAAAACGTGAATAGTTCTCGATACCACTAGTGTAGCCCATTTCTTTGAGCATTTCGACATCATAGGTCGTCCGCTGCTTGAGTCGTTGCGCCTCTAACAATTTGCCATCGGCTGTCAATTCTTTCAGGCGGCCGTCCAACTCATCTTCAATGCCCTTGATGGCGTGTTCCATAATCGCATCATTCGTCATAAAGTGGGTCGCTGGGAAGATCGCAACATGTTCACGATCAGCCACAATTTCACCGGTTAAGGCGTCAATCTCACGGATTCGATCAATCTCATCGCCAAAGAATTCAACGCGCAATGCGTGGTCATCCCGTGAAGCCGGAAAGATTTCTACGACATCACCATGGACCCGAAAACGCCCCCGCTGGAAATCAATATCGTTACGATCAAATTGAATATCAACAAGTTTACGCAACAGATCATTGCGGTCGATCTCCATGCCGACTCGCAGTGAGACTACGTGATCTTGGTACTCGTGAGGATCCCCTAAACCGAAAATACTGGAGACCGATGCCACGACGATCACATCGTTGCGTTCCAATAATGAGCTGGTCGCAGAGTGCCGTAACTTATCGATTTCATCGTTGATTGCCGAGTCCTTTTCGATATAGGTATCACTCGAAGGCACGTACGCTTCCGGCTGATAATAATCGTAATAACTCACAAAATATTCAACGGCATTGTTCGGGAAAAACTTCTTAAACTCCCCGTATAATTGACCCGCTAACGTCTTGTTATGTGACAAGATTAACGTTGGCTTATTCACCTTTGCAATCACGTTCGAAATTGTAAAGGTCTTCCCGGTCCCGGTCGCCCCCAACAAGATCTGCTCTTTTTCTCCCGATTCAATGCCAGCGGTTAATTGCTGGATCGCTTGGGGTTGATCGCCCGTTGGTTGGTAATCTGAAACTAAGTCAAAATGATTATTATCTACCCGATCAATCAAACGTAGTCCTCCTTTTAAACGGTCACCCGTTCATATCATCTATTGATAACTAAATCTTACTGTCGCACCATAAAAAATAGGCAAGCCCGCGCTTCCCTATCACATTCAAATCGCGTTTAATTTTAGCACATCGAACATACTTTCGCCATTAATCGGATTGCGGCCCGGCCGTTAAAATCTGGGTCGTCAGCGCCTGTAATTGATCCTGATGCGTGAACGGTTCCGCTAACATCTCTGGTAGCACTGCTTTTAAGAAATATTGAACACTAGTCATCTTTTTAAACGCGACAATTGTTTTTAAACTTTCTTGATAAATATCCCTAAAAACTGGTTCCGGATTACCCTTTTGAATTTCACCAAACGACTCATACAATAGGTCAATTTTATCGGCTACCGACAATATCTGGCCTTCTAGCGTTTCATCCTTGCCTTCTGATAGACGCCGTGAATAAGCTGCCTGAAACTCAGCTGGAATCTCATTTTGCACAAAATTTTGTGATAATTTATGCTCAACATCCGCCAGCATCGTCCGTAGCGTCGGCGTTGCGTACTTGACAGGCGTCTTAATATCCCCGATAAACCGCTCATTATAGTCGTGATTCAGCGCCTTCTCATAGAGGGCTCGCCAATCAACAATTTTTCCGGCATTTTCTTCCACATCACCTAAAAATTGGGCGACTTCAGCAACCTTAAATGAATGCGCCGCAACTGAATGATTCTGATACTTAAAAAAACCCGGGGCCCGTTGAATCGTTTCTAAATTACTTAAGCTCTGAAAATATTGATGCATTCCCATTGCAGCCCACCATCCTTCAATCTAATTTGGCCTAAGTGTAACAAAAGCGCCCCGGGGACGCAAACCCGGAGCGCTTTCGCTGATTAGCTTAACTGTTATGCAATGTTAAACTTGCTGATGTGAATGAACCTGGTTCGGTAATCGTAACATAAATGCCATTAAATAAGAAACAATCAAGAATCCGGCCACCACCAGATATGGATAGTGATAATTCATATCTAGTAACATCCCCGACATGATTGGGCCAACGATATTGCCAACACTCGTTAAGGACATGTTAAGCCCATTGATTAGCCCCTGGTTGGCCTCACTTGCTTTCGTTAATAGGGTCGTAATAGCGGGCCGCAAAAGATCGAATGCCGAAAAAATAACGAGCGTTGCAACCATGACAGCAACTTTCGAATGAGCCTGCGTAATCCAGATAGTGCAGAGCGCCGCAGCTGCAAAGCACACCCGAATGACCCGCCGTTCGCCCCAACGCTGGACAAAGGTATCAAATAGTGCCACCTGTAGGAAGAGCGAAATCAAACCATTTAAAGTCAAGACCAACGCAATGTTGCTCAGACTAAAGTGAAAGACTTCATTCACGTAAATACTATAAATGCTCTCAAACCCCTGTAAGCCAAAGGAAGACACTAAAATCATCGTAAATAATATAATAATCGGGACGGTCCAAAATGCCCGCGTCATCGGATGATTGGTCGTCGTTGTCGTGGCCGTAATTGCTTCGCGATCAGGATCAATCTGACGATCCGCAGGCAACAGAATGACGAGCACAATAGCACTGAGTAATCCCAATGCACCAGCAACCCAGAACGGCGTCTTATAACTAATGCCAGCCAATACCCCACCGATACCGGGTCCTAAAATCAAGCCACCACTAAAGGCCGCCGATAACCAGCCAATTACTTTAGCTCGCTGTCGTTTGGTCGTAATATCGGATGCTAACGCCATCGCCGTCGGAACGACCATCGCTGCTGATAAGCCACCAACAATCCGGGAAATATTAAAGACCCACAGCTGGTTGGTTAGCGCAAATAGTACTTCCGAGACCATATATAAGACTAGCCCTACCGTTAATACGGGCTTGCGACCAACTTTGTCTGAAACCCGGCCAATAATGGGTGAGGCCACAAATTGTGCCAATGCGAATAACGCATTCATTATTCCCATATCGGTAGCCGTTAAATGCAGTTCATTTTTAATAAACGGCATGACCGGAATAACTAAACTAATCCCTAAACAAACTAAAAACTCACTAAAAACTAAAATTAAAATTGCGCGTCGTGTTTGTCGATCCATGCGACCTCACCTCTTCAATCAATTGTTAAATTTACACCGCTTTCCATCATATCAGGGACCCGGATTGAAAGCTAGCAGAAAGTTTGACACCATTTACAACCCTTTTAGTCGGTAAAATATCGGCCAATCAGATACAATAAGCATAACTAAATTCTAAGGAGGCCCTACTATGGATCAAGCTTTAACTGGTTTCACCAATATTCAACACTTAGACCCCGAAATCATCGTTGACCTGCGTTATGCCACCACCAATAACTTTACTCATCAAGTGATTTACGACTTTACCACGGCCATTGTTCGCACTGGCACGGCCCACAAACTCGCCAAGGCAAGCGCCCTGGTTAAACAACAAGGTTATCGGCTCAAAGTCTGGGATGCTTATCGGCCCGTCAGCGCCCAGCGCCGTTTATTTGAAGTGTATCCTGATCCAGAATTTGTTGCCCAGCCTAATCCTAATTTCAGCCACCAAAAAGGCGTCACCTTAGATTTGACCCTGGCCCATCCTGATGGTAGCGAGTTAACAATGCCAACTGCCTTCGATGACTTCACGGCAGCTGCTCACCGTGACGCTCCTCGAACCGCACTTCAAGAAAAAAATTATCAGCTGCTGGACACCGCCATGACCGCCGCGGGCTTTGTCGGCTACGTTAACGAATGGTGGGACTACCGCGACACCGAAATGGACGCTTACCAACCCCTAGCCGCTGATCCCAACGACTATGCTTGACCAATCGCTTTCAAATAATATAAAGGTGGCCGCCTAACAGTCAGGTTATGAAACCCACTGTTAGGCGGCCACCTTATTTGGCTCATTATTTTTATGGATTCACCAGCACTTATTATTAAAACATGCCAGTTAGTTGGATTCTTGCCCGTCAGCATATGCGCGTCCTCGTCTGACTTCCAGGAAACCACTCGAGTGGCAGATGAACGACCGCTTAACCCAAGCTAAACTGTCGCTGAACCATCCTACTCCGTTAGACTTGGAACAAACGTTAACGTAGCACATTCGTTTTGAATACCATCCCAGCCGATTGGCAGCAATAACTGAAGAACGGTATCGGACACACTCACCACACAAGTTTACGCTAATCTGAACTTATTCCAGCGGGTCTAAGCTGGCTGTTCTTGATTTTAACAACCAGCACCTTCTGACCATAATTAGTGCAAAAACTTAATTATTCCGACGATAGCCATGTTCCTGATCTACTGCAGCCTGCGCCACTAAATTCAAGTAATTAAACGGTTCATCAAAGTTGGGTGAGAATAGCATATCCATGAAGGCTAATTCATCAATCGTATTACCATTATGAATCACTACGGACAACGTATTTGCTGATTGTGAAACTTCATGAGCACTCATTAGTTGACCACCCAAAACCTTCCGCGTTTGTTGATCATAAACCAACTCAATCATGACTTTCGCCGTGGTAGGCATAAAGTCCGGCCGATAATTGCCTTCATAAAAAGCTGCTTGGGCATCGAAGTTAGCTGCTTTGGCCGCCGTTAAGGTCAGACCTGCACAAGCCACGGTCTGATCAAAAATCAACATCCCAGTCGTCGCTTGCGTACCAATTGCACCTAAGCGTTTATCAAAGATATTAATTCCTGCCAGTGCACCTTGCCGAATTGCATGTGAGACTAATGGCATATAGGCGTGTTCCTTCGTAGGATTAAAGTTAACTTCCGTCACATCGCCAGCCGCAAATATATCCGGGTTGGAGGTTCCCATATAACGGTCCGTTACAATGGCCCCCTGCTTCGTTCGGTTGACCTGTCCCGCCAATAACTCTGATTGTGGAATCACCCCCGGACAAATAACAGCCATATCAAATATTTCTTCACTATCAGCGGTTGCAACTCGTAGTCGATTATCAGCCGTATCACTAAAAGCCGTCACTTGTGCATTGGTTCTAACTTGGATGCCTTTCGTCGTTAACAAGTCTTCGATCTTCTCAGAAATTTGTGGATCAAGATACTCATTAATTAAGTGGGGGCCCCGTTGAAACAACGTCACAGTGTGTCCGGACTTCACGTACCCCTCAGCAAGTTCCACCCCCGAATAGCCACCACCAACGATTGCAATATGGTGTGCATGTTTAGCTGCTTCGTAGAGTTGCTGGGCCTGTTCACATGTTTTGCAAAGCATGACCTTAGGATTCTCTACGCCCGGAATAGCCGGGATTGCAGTGATTGAACCCGTCGCCATGACTAACTTATCATAGTGATCCGTTTGTAATTCTTTTGTCTGTAAATTTTGAGCCAAAATTGTATGCTTATCAGCATTCACATTGATCACATCATACTGCATCCGCATCTGCACACCTTGTTCACTAAATTCACTAGGATTAGCGTACAACGCTTGATCCAAATTATGGATGGTACCCCCTAAGTGTAGATAAGTCCCACAAGACATATATGAAATATCCGCGTGCCGTTCATAGACGGTAATTTCAGTGCCCGGATAATATTTCAAGATTTGTTTCATGGCGGCAATCCCCGCATGTGTACAGCCAATAATGGCAACTTTCATTGTTTCGACCACAGCTTTCATTAAAAGTTAAAATTTAACTTGGATTAAGTTAAACATTTATTTAAGTTGACGTATACTTAGAGTATACAGCGATTCGGTTGATATTAAAACGATTCAATGATTTTAAACTTATTATAAAAGGCGATGGTACTTATGGAACCAATTTACCGCTATTTTGTACAACCTCAACTTAACTTACTCAACAATACAGTTTACGGATACGAACTACTAATCAAACAACTAACCCCAGACGGCTGGCGTCTGCCTGAATCCTTTGCCGCAATTAGTTCACAAGTTACCTCTGATCTGCTCATTGCAACGACTAAAATTCTTGGACTAAAAGTTCGTTATTGTGCAGTCAATATCAGTCGCGAACAATTGATGGATACAACGGTTGCGAAGGCCATTATTCAAAGTCAGGTTCAGCTCTATCCTGCTAAATTAGTCGTTGAGCTAACTGAGGAACGTAGTCCTAAGGATTATCCAGATACCATGTTAATCCCACACTTACGGGGGTTCATCGAACATGGTATGCAAATTTCACTTGATGATGTTGGTACCGGAATTAACGATTTCAAGAGTATCCAAGAAATTTTGCCATTAGCTTCTGAATTAAAATTTGCGTTGCAAAACTTCCGCAGTGATATCAAAGATCCTAAGATTCAGCAAAAGCTCCATTTTTGGCGGGCCATCAGCAGTGAATACGGATTGCGTTTAATCTTAGAGGGGATTGAAGACGCCGAAGATGATCACTTGAGTAGTCACTTCGATATTAATCTTCGACAAGGTTATTACTATGGCAAACCGCAATTATTACGCCTACCCGGTGACCCCGTCAACTTTGAATATCCGACAATGAATTAATTTCTAATGTGAACAACAACTAAATAACGCCTTACGAAATTAACTTGAAATTTCGTAAGGCGTTATTTATCACTTAGCATGGCTAGTCAGCTGGGCCGTACAACTTCTGACTAAATAACCAATTTATTCTTTAATAAACGCTTGAATGGCATCTTCAAATTTCGCTAACTTATCATTAGCTTCTTCTAACGTACTACCTAGCGTTCCAATGTAGAACTTGATCTTTGGTTCCGTACCAGATGGCCGAATGGCGATCCAAGTGCCATCATTTAAATGATACTTCAAGACATTCGCCTTTGGCAAAGCAATTGGTGCCGTGTGGCCATCAGCAAAGCTTTCCGTTTGACTCTGGAAGTCTTCAGTCCCAGTGACATCGTAGCCGGCAAAGGCAGTTGGTGCTTCGCTTCGGAACTTAGTCATCAGAGCCGCAATCTTATCGCTGCCGCCAACGCCATCAAATTCTTCGGACGTGGTTTGTTCGCGGAAGTAACCGTATTCCTTAAACAAGTCTTGTAATCCATCATAAAGGTTCTTACCTTGTTGCTTATAATAAGCCGCTACTTCGGCTAAAAGCACTGTGGTTTGAATCGCATCCTTGTCATGAACAAATGGTTTGATTAAGTAACCGTAACTTTCTTCAAAACCAAACATATAGGTATGTTCGCCAGTGGCTTCAAAATGTTCGATTTGTTCAGCAATATACTTGAAACCGGTCAAGACATTGATCATCGTGACACCATATGAAGCCGCTACTTTAGTAGCAAATTCACTTGAAACAATTGACTTAACTGCGGCCGCATTGGTCGGTAACGTCCCGGCATCCTTGTTTGCTTGCAAGATGTAGTGTAACAAGACAGCGGCAATTTGATTACCCGTCAACAGAACATACTCACCATTAGGTTGACGAACAGCTGTCCCTAACCGGTCAGCATCAGGATCAACCGCAATCAAGACATCCGCACCTTCTTTTTTACCCAAATCAATGGCCATCTTAAAGGCTTCAGGAAATTCAGGATTAGGGAATTTAACCGTCGAGAATTCAGGGTCAGCCACAGCTTGTTCCTTAACAACACTGAAGTTTTTAAACCCGGCATTCTTCAAAGCCTTTTCGCCAAGCATCCGGCCAGTCCCATGTAATGGTGTGAAGACTAACTTCATGTCCTTACCGACTTCATCCACTAGTTTTTGATTGATCGTCACTTCTTTGACCTTAGCTAAGTAGTCCTGATCGACATCATCCCCAATAATGGTTTCCGTCTTATCAGCTAATAATTGTTGTTCATCAGCAACGGCAATCGCAAAGACATCGTCAACTTTACGAATATATGATGTGATAAGATCAGATTCCTTAGGTGGCATTTGACCACCATCTTCGCCATAAATCTTGTAGCCATTATATTGCTTCGGATTATGGCTCGCCGTAATCATGATCCCTGCGTAAGTATGCAGATGCCGAACGGTAAATGAAAGTTCTGGGGTTGGCCGCAAGCTTTCAAAAACGTATGACTTGATACCATGTTGGCCCAATACTCGCGCAGATTCATGCGCAAAATCTTCTGAATGATGGCGGGAATCAAAACTGATTGCTACCCCGCGTTCCTTAACCTCAGCAGGCAAGGTATCCATGAAGCGTGCTAACCCTTCCGTTGCTTGACGAACCGTATAAATATTCATCCGGTTGATACCAGGTCCAAGTACCCCCCGCATCCCCGCGGTTCCGAATTCCATTGGTTCATAAAAGGCGTCTTCTAAGGCGGCGTCATCGCCAGCCATGCCCGTCAATTCTTGTTTTAAACTAGTTTCAAGTGTCGCTTGGTTTTTCCAGGTATTATAAGTATCCTGCCAACTCACAAAAACCATCTCCA
The DNA here is from genome assembly GCF_049745435.1 of Lactiplantibacillus sp. YT640. Taxonomy (NCBI): domain Bacteria; kingdom Bacillati; phylum Bacillota; class Bacilli; order Lactobacillales; family Lactobacillaceae; genus Lactiplantibacillus; species Lactiplantibacillus sp. YT640. Next base: position 18,678 of record NZ_JBMNVY010000006.1, on the reverse strand, counting down.
ATTCCGATATTTGTTAGTGCTTACAAAAATAGTATACAACATTGACACACTTTACAAAGTAAAATTTACTAAGAAAATCCATTAATTAATGCATTTTAAATGCGTAGTGGGCCCGCATCAGTGCGAATACCCATAAATTCTGAAGTGCTAGTTAGTTCAGTCACTATCAAAACTTGCTATAATAAATCTTATAAGGAGGCCATCATGACTTTTTATTCATACAACTACTTAGTCCATCAAAATAACAATCATACTCTTGTCCAACTCGCAGCCATCGGCATCATTATATTAATAATCGCCATACTCAGCTGGTTATGGTACCGCCATAAAACAGACCTAAAATACCGCGACTTATTCATTATCATGGTTTTATTATTATTGCTGCTCGTCGGCATTCAATTTAATGAATGGCAGACAATCAAAAATAGTTTCAACCAAAAATCACAAGTGACACAAATTATGCAGCGTGTCGCCAAAGAAAAAGGGGTTCGTAAAACCGCGGTCTGGTCTAATACAAGTTCTGTCAGCAGTGGGATGCTCATTAAAGTCCATGACCATATCTATAACGTGACGATCAATACGGATGGAAACAGTTATACCCTGACTAAAGCCACACCGATTCAATCAACAATCAATTATGTTAAGGAGGGGCAATAAATGTTTTCATACTGGGATGTGACGATCAAACTGGCCCTCGGGCTATTGACCATCATTCTACAAATCAATCTATCTGGTAAAAGTAACCTTGCGCCAATCAGCGCCCTCGACCAAGTTCAAAACTACGTTCTCGGTGCAATCGTTGGGGGCATGATTTATAGTACCAGCGTTACTGTTTTACAATACATTTTAGTGCTTCTCATCTGGACACTGCTAGTGCTGGTCCTGCGATTCCTAACACATCACAATCGCTACGTGAAACGTTTGATTGATGGACAGCCACAGCTATTGATTAAAAATGGGCAATTACTCGTCAGCACGGCCCTCAAAAATGGGATGAGTGCTAACGATCTGATGTTTCGCTTGCGTACGGAAGGTATCACGGATATTCGCTACGTCAAACGGGCCGTACTTGAACAAAACGGCCAACTGACGATTACCCAAGTGGGCGACGACGCCGTCAAGTATCCAATAATCGTCGATGGTCAGGTCAACCTCGATGCGCTTGAAACTAGTAATCATGATGAAGCCTGGTTACTGACCCAATTGCAGGCCCAGCACTATACTGTCAGTGATATTTACCTGGCAACGTATACTAACAAGCAATTGCTTCTATTTCCCTATCAACACTAATTCGCGAACCTTTGGTCATCGTCAAACAATGACTAACGCTATATTTGCCAATAAAAAATGCGTGGCTGATCTCAATTAAATCAGCTACGCATTTTTTAATTTTATTTAATTGTTAACTTTGTCGCCTAAAGCAGTGATATAAGTGTAAACGCCTTGACCGGCAGTTCCGCCTTCACCAACCGCCGTCGCAACTTGGCGTAAATCTTTCTTACGAACATCACCGACTGCAAAAATACCAGGGACCTTGGTTTCCATGTGGTCATTAGTTTCGATCCAGCCGTTTTCGTCAGTAATCCCAAGATTACTGAATGGCTTCGTAATTGGGTTAATACCAACATAGATAAAGACACCATCGACCGCAATCTCACTGTCTTCACCAGTCTTATTATTATTAACCTTAACTCCCGTGACCTTCTTATCATCACCGATGATTTCCGTCACGTTGCTATTCCAAACAAATTCCATCTTTGGATTAGCAAAAGCCCGATCTTGTAAGATTTGTTGTGCCCGCAATTGGTCACGACGATGAATAACCGTCACCTTATCAGCAAGCTGTGTCAGGTAAGTGCCTTCCTCAATCGCTGAGTCACCGCCACCAACGACAACTACATGCTTGTTACGGAAAAACGCTCCATCACAAACTGCGCAGTATGAGACACCGCGGCCACCATACGTATCCTCGCCAGTAACACCCAGCTTACGATATTCAGAACCAGTCCCAATGACAAGGGCCTTAGTCTCAAACGTATCGCTATCCGTCGTCACGATTTTAACATCGCCGCGATCTTCAACGGATTCGACGCTACCATACGCGTATTCAGCACCAAACTGGGTCGCTGATTCATACATGTCTTTAGCCAAATCCGGCCCCAAAACAGATTTGAAGCCCGGATAATTTTCAATTGCGGCGGTATTATTCATTTGCCCACCATAGATTCCGCGATCTAATAGTAGCACTGATAGATTGGCTCGTGAAGCATAGAGGGCGGCTGTCATGCCGGCAGGCCCCGCACCAATAATAATCACGTCGTAACTCTTTGCCATTTCTAAAGACCCCTTCCACTTAAATTCCTATGACGCTTAATATACCCCCAAAATTTACATTTGTCGACTATCTTGTTTGTACACAACTGAAGTCAATTATAGCTTTTAACCATATATTGACTAAAAACCGAGATTTAAATAAATAAAATTATGCCAGTTCACTTGAATTCAACCCATGGTAAGACTTACTTCTTATTGTAAATCCTTATCATTTTGCTTGGCCCAATCGCCATAGGCCGTAATTCGTGGGTGATTGCGGCCTGCCTGGCGTTCTTGTTCAATCGCTTGTTGGGCGACGAGGTTCAGATAATTGAATGGTTCATCAAAATTAGGTGAGAATAACATATCCACAAATGCTAGATCATCGATGGTGTTTCCATTTTGAATCGCGATTGATAACGCATTAGCAGACTGTGCCACTTCATGCGCACTTAAGAACTGAGCACCGAGAATTTTACGATTTTCCGGATTATAAATTAATTCAATCGTCAGTTTCGCCGTACTTGGCATGTAAGCTGGTCGCCAGTTGCCCTCATAAGTCACCCGTTCAGCTGGAATATGATTCAATTTCGCCATTGCCAGTGTTAACCCCGTGGTTGCCAGCGTGTGATCGAAGAGTTGCATGGCCGATGTCGCTTGAGTCCCCATATATCGTTGCTGGTTACCAAAAACATTGGCCCCCGCTAACGCACCCTGCCGAACCGCATTGGTTGCTAATGGCGTATAAGCCGAACGCCCAGTTGGGTTGAAGTTAACGACACAAGAATCACCAGCAGCGTAAATATCTGGGTCAGAGGTCTGAACGTAATCATTGATGATAATGGCACCGTGCTTATCCATCTCAACTTGACCGCGTAACAGTTCTGTATTGGGAACAAACCCAGTTCCGACAATTGCTAGATCAGCATTAAAATCGCCTTGATTGGTTTCAATGACAAGTTCACCATCATCATTACCAGTAAAGGCAGTTACTTGGTGATTCAATAGCACGTTCACGCCATGATCTTTTAATAGCTGAACTGCTTGGTCTGAAATTTCTTTACTAATGTAATTATTCAAAATTTGATCATGCGATTGGAATAACGTTACTTCATGATGTGTATTTGCATAACTTTCAGATAATTCGGTTCCAATATAACCCGCCCCAATGATTGCGATCCGCTGATTGTCTTGGGCTGTTTGGTAAATTTCCTGTGCTTGGCTGTAGGTCTTGCATAATAGGACCTTAGACTCATCGATTCCAAAAATCGGCGGGACCGCAACATTTGAACCAGTCGTCATAATCAATTTATCATAAGTATCGCCAAACACTTTTCCAGTAGTCATGTCAACCACTTGTAAGGTCTTCGACTGGGCGTCAATTTTTAACACGTTATGTTTGGTTCTGACCATTGCCCCCAACTTGGCTAACGTTTCTGGTGACGAATAGAACATATCTTCCAAGTGATTGACCTTTCCCCCGAGATAAAGGTAGATCCCACATGATAAGAATGAAATATTGTCATCACGCTCATAAATCGTGACCGTAGCCTCCGGATGATCCTTCAGAATTTGTGCAGCCGCAGCGGTCCCCGCATGCGTACATCCAACAATTACAATCTTCATTTCATTTTGCTCCCAATTATAATTTTATTTATTTAACCATAGGTATATTATAACCGCTTTACTGCGCAAATACATAACTCTAGTCAATATAAATACAGGTCATGATGAAACATAACTACTTTTAAAAACCAATCAGCGATACGCTGGCAAGCAGTTATTCTCATAATATCGTCCATACCAGCTTTGCCAGGTAACCACTAATTGACTTTTTACTCATTTTCAGAAAATTACCTTGTTCACCAAGCAGTTTAGCACAATCATCATTAGCCCAATTGATAATCGATACCATGCAAAAAAAGATGGTGTCAAACAGTTTCACTTATTCATTTTTTGGTATAGTATGTATTAGGAAGCATCAAATCGTGTTAATTCAAGTCTAAGGAGTTCCCTTATGTACCGCTATTTTATTCAGCCCCAGTTAGATAAATTTAATAATTCACTGATTGGCTACGAGATGCTGATTCGCTATCGTGAGACTGATCAGGACCGGTGGGCCTTACCAGAAAGCTTCGATAATATTCCGATCGATGTACAAGTCAGCTTACTAAAGGCTACGGCTAGTGAGCTTGCATTAAAAATCGGGTCAGTATCAATTAACTTTAATCGCAAGCAATTTTTAAATGATGATATTGCTGCCGCAGTCATTGATGCTCAGAAAAAGCTATTCCCGGTTCATGTTATCGTCGAAGTCACAGAAGAACCCGGTGAAGATACGTTTACACTGGCGGCGATGCAACAACAAATTGATAAGTACAAGGCTAACGGCCTACAATTTAGCATTGATGACGTTGGCACGGGAATCAACGTTTACGACCACATTAAACCGCTACTCGAATCGGCCGAAGAAATCAAATTCGCCATGCAAAACTTTCGGGCCGAAGATCGTGAAAACGAGATTCCCATTCAATTAAAATTCTGGCGCGACATTGCGGTACAACATGATATCCGGTTAATTCTAGAGGGTGTTGAAAACGATGCCGAAGATCAAATGGCGAATGACTTAAATATTTCACTACGCCAAGGTTATTATTATGGCAAGCCCCATTTATTCAAATTAAAAGCCGACCACTAGGTGCCAGCTTAATTAGTGAATCGCAATTATTCAGCAGTTAACTAAAAACAACCGTGAAATCTTAATAGATTTCACGGTTGTTTTAATTAATCAAGTATTATTTAGTTGGTTTCTTCGTTGTTTTAGGAGCGGCGCTATCTTCTTTAGATAACTTAGCACCAAGATCCTTGATGTAAGTCCGCAAGTCAGCCTTAACATCCGGATGAGTTAACCCGTATTCGATCGTCGTCTTCAAGTAGCCAAACTTGTAGCCAACATCGTGCCGAGTCCCCTTAAATTCATGGGCAAAGACCCGCTGAGTCTTGTTCAACGTATCAATGGCATCCGTCAATTGAATTTCGTCACCCTTACCAGGTTTTTGGTTTTCAAGAACATCAAAAATTTCTGGTGTTAATAAGTAACGACCAATGATAGCAAGATCACTAGGCGCGTCTTCAGGCGATGGCTTTTCAACAAAGTTATTAACGTTGTATAGGCCCGGTTCCTTTTCACTTTCAGGATTGATAACCCCATACTTAGAAACTTCCTCATGAGGAACCTTCATAACAGCTAACGTTGACGCATGTGTCTTGTCATAGCTATTCATTAACTGTTTGGTTAACGGTACTTTGTCTTCCATTAAATCATCACCAAGCATGACGACGAAAGGTTCGTCACCAACGAAAGCTTTAGCCGTTAAAACGGCATCGCCCAAACCACGTGGGTGTGATTGCCGGATAAAGTACAAGTTAATGTCTGTGGTTTCTTGAACCAGCTTGAGCATTTCTTCCTTGTGCTTAGCCCGTAAGTTATCCTCTAATTCTGGGTTAGAATCATAGTAATCTTCAATACTACGCTTGCTCTTACCCGTGACGATAACAATGTCTTCGATCCCCGATTTACGAGCTTCGTCAACAATGAACTGAATCGTTGGTTTATCAACGATTGGTAACATTTCTTTAGGCATCGCCTTAGTAGCAGGCAAAAACCGTGTTCCTAATCCGGCCGCTGGGATAACGGCTTTTCTAACTTTTGACATGTGATAAATCCTCCTAAAAATAGTGAAATTAGTTTGGAAATTCCTACTGAATCTCAGGTTTCCCCTCGCGCCGCATCAATTGTGGAATGACTTCCTTAATGTCGGCACTCTTATATAATACATCATAAATCGCTTCAGTGATGGGCATTTCGATATTTTGTTGCTGTGCAAGCTCGTAAGCGGCTTTAGTTGACGGGATACCTTCAATAACCATGCCCATGGTATCAATCACCGTCTTGAGGTCCTGACCAGCACCTAACTCATTACCAGCACGCCAGTTACGCGAATGGACACTAGTTGCCGTAACAATTAAATCGCCAACACCGGATAAACCGATAAATGTCAACGGCTCTGCGCCCAACGCCACTCCGAGCCGACTGATTTCAGCTAAACCACGAGTCATTAAGGCTGCCTTGGCGTCATCACCATAGCCCAGGCCGTGTAGCGCACCAGCACCCAGGGCAATGATATTTTTGAGCGCCGCACCTAGTTCAACACCAACCACGTCGGTATTCGTGTAAATGCGGAAATAGTCATTCATGAAGAGTTGCTGTACTAATTCGGCTGCAGATTCATCGGCGCTAGCCGCCGTAATCAACGTAATATCGTGGCGGGCCACTTCTTCAGCATGACTAGGGCCCGATAAGACAACGATCGCTTGTCGTAATTCGGTGGGAATTTCTTCTGCCAAAACTTGCGACAGCCGCTTGTGTGTCTCTTGTTCGAGTCCCTTGCTAGCATGCACAATAATCGGCCGCTGATGGGTCTTGGCAAGCACGGCAGTCACTTGTTGGGCCACTTCGCGAATCGCTTTGGTTGGTACGACAAACAAGATTACATCCGCACCATCAATCGCCTGTGTTAGATTAGAATAAGCAGTCAACGTTTCTGAATATTTAAAATCAGGAACGTATCGCTCATTCGTGTGTTGCTTATTTAATTCTGTGACTTGGGCCGGTGAGTACGACCAGAGCCGCACTGAGTGGCCATTTTCATCCAACAGATTTGCCAAAATGCTACCCCATGAGCCAGCACCTAAAACGGCAATTTTTTTCATCATTCAAATAACCCTCTAATCTACTTATTTTCTGCGACAACCTTTTGACCAGAACCCGCTAAATACCAACGATTATTCGGATTGTGATGCCGGCGCCAGATCATTAAGCCAATGCTACCAAAGAACAGTACCACTGACAACGCTTGTGAGACCCGAATAACGTTAAATAGCATGAGCGAGTCAGTCCGCATCCCTTCTGTGAAGAAGCGGCCAAAGGCGTACCAAGCAACATAAGTCAAGAAGACATCACCCTGCTTATACCAATGTGTGCGATGACGCGTGAGCATCAGTAAGGCAAATCCTAATAGATCCCATACCGACTCATACAAGAATGTTGGTTGCCGATACGCGCCACGGATATGCATCTGGTTAATCAGCCAATCAGGTAAGTGCAAGCCTTGTAAGAAACTCAGACTAGTCACTCGACCAAAAGCCTCCTGGTTCATAAAGTTACCCCAGCGACCAATACCTTGGCCCATAATCACCGTTGGTGCGGCAATATCAAGCATTAGCCAAGTTGGGATAAAGCGTGACCGACAGAATAAAATGACCACAATTCCGGCGCCAATCAAGCCACCATAGATGGCAATTCCACCATCCCAGATACGGATGATTTCACCGGGATTCTGACGATAATATGACCACTGGAAAATCACATAGTAAGTCCGCGCCGCAATTAAAGTAAACGGAAGTGCCCATAAAATCATATCGTAAATGTCATCGGGCCGAACACCCCGTCGCTGACCTTCACGTACTGCTAGTGCAACCGCAATGACGACGGCACTAGCAATAATGACGCCGTACCAATGGACCTGAATTGGTCCTAACCGCAGTGCAATTGGGTTAAGTGCCCCTAAAACGGTATTCACGCTACTGCCATCTCCTTATTACTTGTGAGAATCATGCACGGAATTCGTTTTGATCAACTTGTTCAAGTTATCGTCAAAGACCTTGGTCGCATCGTAGCCCATGCTCTCGGCCCGAAAGTTCATGGCCGCTGCTTCGATAATGATTGCTAGGTTACGTCCAGTCTTAACTGGAATCGAGATTTCAGGAACTTCAACATCAAAGAATTTCCGGTTCTGTTCTCCATTTCCTAGTCTATCAAATTGCTTATCCGGCGTCCAATTCTCAAGGTGCACGATAAGGTCAATGTCGGTATCTTGACGAACAGCCCCAGCGCCAAAAAGATTCATAACATCAATAATTCCGATACCTCGAATCTCCAATAAGTGATTCAAGATTGCGGGTGCTTCACCGACAAGCGTTTGTTCATCCTGTTGATAGACATCGACCCGGTCATCAGCAATCAAACGATGCCCCCGTTTGACTAATTCCAGGGCCGTTTCACTCTTCCCAACACCGGAATCACCAGTAATCAGCACACCTAATCCATAGATGTCAACTAATACCCCGTGGACAGATTGTCGTTCAGCTAATTTACCTTCCAAGTAATTCGTCATATTACTTAGAATCCGTGATGATGTCATTTTCGTTCCTAAAATCGGCACGCCATTTTCCTCACCGGCTTGCACGAGTTCTTCTGGAACGGGTAACCCCGTTGAAATGACGAACGCGGGTGTGGTTAACTGACACATCTTACGAAAAATCATCAGTCGTTCATCATGACTCATATTTTTCGAATAAGCGGTTTCAGTTTTACCTAGCAATTGCACTCGTTCACGAGGATAGTAGTTGAAGTAACCGGTCAACGCCAGCCCCGGACGTGAAATGTCGCTCGTTGTAATATCTTTCTTTTCTAATAAGTCAGCGCCATGATACACATCCAGGCGCGTATTTTTCACCAAATCGGCAACGGTTACACTTCCTGCCAAAAGAATCCCTCCTAATTGTTCCACTAATAAAAAAGTGTGGCCCGCGTTGTCCAGTCGCGCCATTACGCTACCCTTTCAAGCGGCCACACTTTTATGACTGAAAACGGATTATTTCTATCTTCTAATCTTAGCACTTTAAAGCGCTTTATTCACCATCAACGCCGTCTTTCGCGAAAAAGTTGGAAACAATCACGTTAGCAATTGACATGAGAATCGAAACAACCATCGCCATGCCAAAACTCGAAAAGCCGAAATTGGCCTTACCCACAACGTAGGATGTCATCTGAAGCATAAAACCATTGATGACAATACTGGATAGCCCGAGTGTCAATAACGTAATCGGTAACGATAATAACAGCAAAAACGGCTTAATAGCGGCGTTTAAAATTGCAAGCACAAAACTGGCAATTAAAGCCATCCACACACTTGCAACGTGAAAACTGCTCTGAAAAAAGCCAGCAATCGCAATAAATAAGATTGTATTGATTAAAATTCGTTTCCAAAAGCCCACTGTATAATCACTCCATTAATCTTAGTGACGCGGATCATCCTCTTCATGAACGTTATGAATCTCTTTGCGCCCATGCGCTTGCGGTTTAGCTTGAGTACCGGTACTTTGCCGCATCTGTTCGAAGAAACCCGTATTGTCTGGTTTACTTGGGATAATTGTCATTAATACTAAGTATACCAAAACACCAAAGCCATGGGTAACCAAGGTTAAAATAACGTAGAGTACTCGTAGAATCGTTGCATTCCAGTTCAAATATTCAGCAATGCCCCCGAGGACGCCGGCGAAAACGCGATTATTAGATTTAGTTAACTTTTGTTTTGTATTTGATTTCATCGTTAGACGCTCCTTATCAGTTTATCTAACCATATCTTACTAATTGTAAAAGCCGGTTGCAAACTAGACGACCGGCTTTAAGCAATTATTTATGATTAGTTACACTAAATTAGAACTTTCTGGATTCAATTCGATAATCTCACCAGTATTCAAATACACGATCCACTCACCAATATTAGTTACTAACGCCCCGATGCGCATTAGGTAAGTTGCAACATTCAGGTAATCCGTGGAACCGATGACCGTCTCAGGATGGCGCTCCATCTTGGAGATTCCCTTCTCATTAATACGATCATACATCTCCCCGACTTTTGCGTCTTTAGCTGCGACCCGGCGTGCTTCCTGATCATCACTTTTGACGTAAGCTGCCAACATCTCTTCGACCATCTTTCGCACGCGATTCCCCATTTCTGATAACGCTGCCTCAATTTCAGGGACGCGCACATTTCCTTTGACCCGAATCGTAGCGTGAGCAATATTACGTGCATAATCGGCCATCCGTTCCAATTCAGAGACGGCTTTCAAAATGGTGACAATTTCTCGCAAATCAGAAGTGACGGGTTGGTATAACGCAATCATCTCAAATGATTTCTGTTCTAGTTCAACTTCCCGTTGGTTGATTTTAGCATCATTATCAATGATTTCTTGTGCGAGGTCGCGGTCATGGTCGATAAACGCCTTGACTGCCTTTTCAATCGTCTCGCTAACCATCATTCCCATTTCAGTGAAGTTTGCATCAATATCGTTTAGTTCATCATCAAAAAGTCGTCGCATGTTTTTTTCCTCCTAACCAAATCGTCCTGAAATATAGTCATTGGTTTCCTGTTTAACTGGATTCATGAAAATCTGTTTCGTGTCGTTGACCTCAATTAATTCACCATTCAGGAAAAACGCCGTTCGGTCAGAAATTCGTGACGCCTGTTGCATGTTATGCGTAACAGTTATGATAGTGTAATCCTGGCGCAAATTCAATAGGGTTTCTTCAATCATCCGACTCGATATCGGATCAAGTGCACTAGTGGCCTCGTCTAAAAGGATAATATCAGGTTCGACGGCTAGGACGCGTGCGATACAAACCCGTTGTTGTTGCCCACCAGACAATGATAGCGCATTGGCATGCAACCGGTCCTTAACTTCATCCCAAATTGCAGCCTGCTTCAGACTTCTTTCTACCGCCGCGTCTAAGCGTTCTTTATCATGGACTCCTGTCAACCGTAACCCGTAAATGACATTCTCATAAATTGAGAATGGAAAGGGATTCGGCTGTTGAAACACCATGCCGATCTCTTTACGCAATTGAACCGTATCGGTCGTGGGCGCATAAATATTGTGACCATTGAAGTTCACCTCACCCGTGATCGTTACATTAGGAATCAGATCGTTCATCCGGTTCAAGCAACGTAAAAAGGTGGATTTACCACAGCCAGAGGGCCCAATCAAAGCCGTGATTCCTTTATCATCAAAATCAATGTTAATTCCTTTGAGGGCCTCTTTTTTACCATAAAATAATGATAAGTTCTCGGTCGTTAAAATTGTACTCATGAACGGTCCTCCTATCCAAAGTTTCCGGAAATATAGTCATTCGTCAGATCAACCTGAGGATTGGTAAAAATCTCACCGGTCTCTGAGTATTCTAGGACTTTGCCGAGGTTAAAGAACGCGGTATAGTCGCTAATTCGCGATGCTTGTTGCATATTATGCGTCACAATAATAATGGTATAATTCTGCTTTAGTTCTAACAAAGTATCTTCAATTTGACTTGTCGAGACTGGATCCAAAGCACTCGCTGGTTCATCGAGCAGTAAAATGTCTGGCTTGATTGCAATTGCCCGAGCAATACAGAGTCGTTGTTGCTGCCCGCCAGACAGAGCTAACGCACTTTTATTTAAGTCATCTTTAACTTGGTCCCACATCGCCGCTTGCCGTAAAGACCGTTCAACAATTTCATCCAAGTCTTGTTTCTTGTTCATTCCGCGCTGGCGGAGTGCAAAAGCAATATTCTCATAGATTGATTTGGCAAACGGATTAGGCCGTTGAAACACCATGCCAATGTGCCGGCGCATCTCATAGACATCAATATCATTACTGTTAATATCTAAGCCGCGATACATAATTTTGCCCTTAACCGTTGCAATACGGTCATTCATTCGGTTTAGCGAACGCAAGTAGGTTGACTTTCCGGAACCGGATGGGCCAATCAACGCACTAATCTTATAACGTTCAAACTGTAAATCGCCCTCTGAAATAGCCTCGGATTTACCATAAAAGACGTGTAAATCCTCAGTTGAAAGCGCGATTTCATGATCTTTAGGATCAAACGCCATGATGTTACGTTGTGTCGTCGTCATTGTGTTATCTGCCATCAAAACGGCCTCCTTTATTCAGCGGTTAAGTGTTTGTACAAGCGTTTGCCAAGCCAACGAGCTAAGAAGTTAAAGAGCAATACCGCAATAATTAATACGGCTGAAGCCCCCGCCGAAACGGCTTTCGCGTCCGGCATAATTCCTTCTGAGTTGATCTTCCAAATATGAACGGCCAACGTTTCGGCTGGACGTAGTGGACTGAGTGGACTACTGATATCAAATGGATTCCAGTTACCAAAGTCCAAGGCTGGTGCACTTTGACCCGCAGTGTAGATTAAAGCTGCGGCTTCACCAAAGATCCGCCCGGCACTCAAGACGACCCCCGTTAAAATGCTTGGTAAGGCAGCGGGAACCACGATCTTCGTCACCGTCTCCCAACGTGATAGCCCTAACGCGTAGCCGGCCTCCCGTTGATTATCTGAGATATTGGCGAGTGCTTCCTCAATACTCCGGGTTAAAATCGGTAAGTTAAACACGGTCAGCGCAAACGCCCCGGAAAGAATCGAGAAGCCTAACTTGAACTGCACTACAAAGAACAAGTATCCGAACAGCCCCACGACTACGGATGGCAATGAACTCAGAATTTCAATGGTCGTCCGAATCAGGCCAGTCACCGTATTTTGCGGCGCATATTCATTTAGATAGATCCCCGCACCCAGTGAAATCGGTAATGAAATCAATAACGCTAAAAATAGTAAGTAGAAGGAGTTAAACAACTGAATGCCAATCCCACCACCCGCTTCAAAAGCCAGGGCCGGCGACGTTAAAAAATGCCACGAAATTTTGGGCACCCCTTGGATCAGAATGTATCCCAATAGGGCAACTAAGATGATGACCACAAAGGCTGCGACGCCGTATAGCACGCCAGTGGCAATTTTATCGATGCGTTTAGCGTTCATGGTTTAATTTCCCCTTTCGACCAATGTAGCGAATGACTAAGTTAAAGACTAAGGACATCAATAACAGGATCATGGCTAATGACCACAATGCATTATTTTGTAATGAACCCATGACAGTGTTCCCGATTCCCATCGTCAAGATACTTGTCAAAGTTGCGGCTGGTGAAACTAGGTTATGCGGCAACAACGTCGCGTTCCCAATCACCATTTGGACCGCCAGAGCTTCCCCAAAGGCGCGGGCCATCCCAAATACGACGGCAGTCAGCATGCCAGGAATGGCTGCCCGCAGGACGACTTTATAAATTGTTTGCCAGCGCGTCGCCCCTAGAGCTAGCGAGGCTTCTCGGTAATAACGGGGTACCGAATTCAGCGCATCCGCCGTCATTGACGTCACGGTCGGTAAGATCATGACAAATAGCACAAAGGTCCCAGAAAGAATCCCGTAGCCACTACCCCCAAACGTATTACGAACAAACGGTACGACAACTTGTAGCCCGATAAATCCATACACTACGGATGGAATACCAACTAATAGTTCCGTAACTGGCCGGAGAATCTTCGCCCCCCGCCGTGGTGAAATTTCGGTCATAAAGACCGCCGTCCCGATAGCAAACGGTGTGGCAATGAAGGCCGAAAGAATCGTAATCAAAAACGATCCAACAATCATCGGTAGTGCCCCCACAGCTGGTTGTCCATTCGTTCCGACTGTTCCGGGGTTCCACTGCGTCCCACTCAGAAATTGCCATAGATTAATGTGATTTTGAAAAAAGGTTGCTAACCCCCGTGATGCAACAAAGTAGAAAATCAAAAAGACAATCCCGACAATTAGCGCTAGACAAACTAGACTAATGGCCTTACCACGCCGTTCAATTTTACTAGCAACTGATTTTTTTAATAAGCTTTCTCGAATTTTATCCATGCGCTCTCCCTCATTTCATAACTGAAACTTTACCGGCCGCATTCCGCTGTACTTGCATGTCATGGACCGAAATATAACCTAACTGCTTGACTAACTTCTGCTGAACAGCGGTTGATAAAATGTAATCAATAAATTTTTTGGTTAACTGATTGGGGTGCTTCCCCGTATATAAATGTTCGTAGGACCAGATGTACCAGCGATTATTCCGCACATTTTTTTCGGTTGGCCGAATACCATCAACATTGACGGTCTGGACTGAGTTGTCTAAGTAAGAAAAAGCCACATAACTAATTGCGCCAGGTGTACTAGCAACAATTGACCGAGCTAATCCTGACGAATCTTGTTCTTGGGAATCAACACTCTGATTACCCTTTAAGGCGTATCGCTCAAATGTCTTCCGGGTTCCGGAGCCTTGAGCACGGTTAATTAACGTAATCGGTAAATTACGTCCACCAACTTCACGCCAATTCGTGACCTTGCCAGTAAAAATCTGAATGAGTTGCTGCTGCGTCAAATTGGTAATGCCCGCCTTTTTATTAACGATGGGGGCAATACCGACGACGGCTACCCGGTGATCAATTAACTTGCTCGCTGTAATGCCAGACTGTTCTTCGGCAAAAATATCAGAATTACCGATTGCCACGGCCCCCGCCTGAATTTGACTGAGTCCCGTTCCAGAGCCACCACCCTGCACATTGATAAACACACCGGTATGGTTGCTGCTGTATTGTTCACCGGCTGCTTCAACCAGTGGCTGTAAGGCCGTTGATCCAACCGCGGTAATTGATTCACTGGCACTAGTTTGATCGCGATGTGTGTACCCTAATCCAACTAGTCCAATGATCGCGATTAACACGATTAATTGGATGACCCGACTTTTTCTCATAACTATATACCTCCTACCCATTGCTCATATTCAATAATACAAAGTTTGTGTAAATGCTTTATATGAGTTTTGTAAAGATTGTGTAAACGTCGATATATTTTTAATTATTACCGGCTTTTAGCCCCCAATATGAAAGGAAAATTAAAAAAGTGCACAAAAAAAACGATTTTCAAGGTTTACATTTACCTTAAAAATCGTTATCAATTCGTCTGGCTTAATTACGACACATTCAATGCTCAACTAATGACATCTTTTGACTCAGCAATGCAACTCATACCGTCACCACGTCATCATTTGATAGACCACCAGTTACAATCAGAACTGTCCGTATGCTTAACGCCTTACTACTGCTCGGAAGCACTCGCAGCTAGTGGCAATGTAACTGTCATAGTTGTCCCAACGCCCCGTTGACTGACAACGTCGATTGTTCCGTGCATTGCGTTGACCAATTCTTGAACAATCGCTAATCCGAGTCCAGTCCCACTCACAAGTTGCTGTGAACGTGACGGACTCGCCCGATAGAAGCGTTCAAAAATACGCTGTTGATCATCGGCACTGATACCAATGCCCGTATCTTTAACTATCAGCGACCACGTTTGATGACTGACCATGGTGGCAATCGTCACGCTACCATGAGGTCGATTATACTTGATTGCATTCGTTAACAGATTTTTGATGATCTGACTCAACTTCTGTGAATCGCTCGTTATCATTAGATCAGCATCGACTTGGTTATTGATCGTTAAGTGCTGACGTTCGATTGCCTGCTGAACTACAGCCAGTTCCTGTTCGATCAATGGTCGAACAGCAAGCGGAACTAAGGTTAACATCGTCGTATTCTGAGCACGAATTCGCGATAGCGACAGAACATCCTGAATGAGATCAATCAACCGTTGACTTTCATCCGCAATAATATGCAAGAATTGGTCAAGCGTGTCCGGATCATCCTTGGCACCACTTAACAACGTTTCAGTGAAACCGGAAATGGCTGTAATCGGCGTCTTCAACTCGTGGCTAGCGTTGCTGACAAAATCATCCTGCATTTGTTCAATCATATAGACTTCAGTGATATCATACAACATCAGGACAATTTGAAATTGTGAACGATTGCCTTGGATATAAACGGTTGAAGCCTCGACAACCTGCGTGCTAGGCGCTGGAGTCAACGTAATCGTTGCCCGTTGATTTTTGCCACTAGTAATCGTATCTTCAATCAATTTAGTCAACGCGTACAGCTGAATATCCTTGGTATAAATGTGGGCCACCGTATTAACCGAGACTTGCAATAGTTCACTCATCGCCGGATTAGACAGTTGAACCTGTCGCCGGTGGTCAATGACCATCACTCCCACAGGCAAGTACCGCATAATCATCATTAACTCTTTTTCTTGCAGTTCCGCACGGCGCGTCTGACTTTTTTGATAACTCTCTAACTGGTTGACCGCTTGTGCTAGGCTGTATAAGGGGTCCGATTGTGGCAATAAGATATGTGGTGGAAATTGCTGGCTACTCATCTGACGAAGCTTAGCTTCCATACGGTCGATCGTGCGCTGCCGTTCACTTTGTTGCCGCCAAGCGATCAAGCCCTCGATTACTGCCAAAACCAGCCAAGCACCAACTAAACAACCGACTAGGCGCCAGGACCACTTAATTGGCGAAAAGTGCTGCAACACGACCAACACGATCAAAACCAGTAATACATTTTCCATGAGCAATAACCGTGTCGTCTGTTGCCAGCGATTATGCATGGCCGTCACCCACAAATTCGTAGCCAAAACCCCGGACCGTCCTGATCAACCGTGGCTGCTTGGGATCTGCTTCAATCTTTTCACGTAAATGTGAGATGTGAATATCAACGATCCGCGTCTCACTAGCATAGTCGTAGCCCCAGACGTGATTTAAAATCGCATCACGACTGAGAACCCGACCTTCTCGTTCAACAAAATACACAAGTAATTCAAATTCCTTTGGTGTCAAGCTGATATTTTTCCCGTTGCGCGCGACTCGGTATTTGTTTTGATCAATCTGTAAATCACCAACAAGCATTACCGCACGATTAGCAGGCGGCATGGGTGCCGGTGGTGTCACGGGCTCGTCCGGCGTTGTCCGCCGAATAACTGCTTTGATCCGAGCGAGCACTTCGCGGGGTGAAAACGGCTTGGTTATATAATCGTCCGCACCTAATTCCAAGCCGAACACTTTATCAAACTCATCATTTTTAGCCGTCACAATAATAATAGGCGTCTGAACCTTTTCTTGTCGTAACTTTTTTGTTACTTCCATTCCATCGAGTTTCGGCAACATTAAATCTAACAAAATACATGTAAATGATTGGGCCAGGCCTAATGACAACGCGTCCGCACCATCCGTCGCCGTCACAACTTCGTACCCCGCCTGCTTCAAGTTATATGATAATAACGTGACGATAGCTGGTTCGTCGTCTACCACTAAAATCTTATCCATGGTCATTAATCCTCCTGATCAGTGAATAACACAATTCCTAACTCGTGTGGGGCGCCATTATAGATCGCCGTTTCGGTAATAATTAATTCCTGTTGCCGATTGCGCACTTTGAGGTGAACATACGTCGGACTTTTCAGTAGGGCCGCGTAAAATTCAGCTTCCGTATTAACTGGTTGCCGGTTACATTCCAAGATAATATCTCCTAAATCGAGATTTAATTTATCCGCGGGCGTGTGGGGGCGTAACCCAATCACCCGCACACCTTGTTCAGTATCAGAATATCGAAACTGTTGGTGTCGATCATAATAACGGTGCTGTGCTAAGATTCCCCAAGTTAGCACAACGATTAATCCCATCAATGCTAGCAACCACTGCGGGCTGAGCACTGCAAAACGGGCAATGATTGCAACCAAAACACTCGCGAGTGTTACCCAACCATAGCGGGCCGCTAACTGCCGCCATGCAATTTGTGGCAGCTGCTTATAAACGCGAACACTCGTCCCAACTAATAAAGGCAACAATAAAATGCTGAAGGAGCGCTCGCCAACCATAAACACAGGCCACCAACTGATAGTTGCGTGTAACCAATCACCGGGGACCAGTACCCCAACTGGTAAGACCAACAATTGTTGCCACTGGTAACGAACAAGTCGCTTTCCACGTTGGTCGGGCTGTAGTTGCGGTGAACGGCCCTCATAATCATAGTGTCGTAACAAGACCGCCGTAGCCGCCAGCACGATGGCTAATAACAATAGTCCGTTCACCACCAAATTGCCACTCATACTGGTCATGGCAACACCGTGCCGTTGTAAAGCGCCCCCCACCGTCGTTAATTCCGGGCTCATAATCCAATAAACTAACCAGCTGAGGCCAAAAGCGGTCACTGGTACCAGTGCACCAGGAATAATGATCAAGCTAATGGCCGCCACTACTTCGTATATAACCACCCAGATGGGGGCCACCACTAATCCCAATGCCAAGCTAATAATTGTCATTAGAACTCCTAGTAAACAGCCATCCACTAAAAAGTGGTGGACTTCAACTAATTGTGGGTTGATAGCACTCTGAAAATGCTGCCGTTCACTCTTCACCCGCCGTTTAGCGGTTAAATAACTACGCAGCAATCCTAACCAAACTAGCGGTTGTAAAAGAAACAATTCAAAAATCTTTAATACCTGCATGTGCGTGACCCCTAACGTTAAACTCTGAAGTTAGTATAGCATTTTTGCCCAAGGAGACCAACGCCGTTTCAATTCCGTCAGTCCTGCTATTACCGCTTTAATATCTCTATATTATAAGACTAGGGACTGTCTGAAAACTAAAAATTCAGGTATAATCTGAGGAAAAACGAATCGAGGCATTCCGATGACAACACCTAAACGA
>NZ_JBMNVY010000059.1:0-7637 GCF_049745435.1 Lactiplantibacillus sp. YT640 | reverse complement strand
AGCTTTTCATGGATTAAAAACTCCTGTTTTTGATCTAATTTAACTAAAATCAAATCGAATGTCAAAGTATCCAAACACGTTCTAACACTGGAGGCCTTTTTTCTAGGTTATATATTTTGAGGATGAATGTTTTTATCTTCGTAGCTTTTACTTGGGTGCTGTAACATGATGAATACTGCTTAGTTTTTGGTGCCGTACCCCGCAACAGATGCGTCGCTTCGTTGGTATTATCTTAAATGCTAAGTACCGAGTTAAGAAGGATCATAAAGATATTGGCGTCATAATCCCACTGGACGACGAAGAACTTAAATTTTTAATGNAGATATTGGCGTCATAATCCCACTGGACGACGAAGAACTTAAATTTTTAATGACTAAAGCCTTGAGACGTTACTTTAACGCCCTAAGAAGCAATGAGAAGCACATCAAGAACGTGGAAAACTACCTGTACGGCACCATGCAAAACCTATTTGGCGTTTGGTGGAATAAACAAGCGGCTAGAGAACATGCGGCCAAACACCCCGAAGAAGAAAAGTCGGCCGACAACGACAACAGTGGGTTGTACTACTAGTCCTAAAAGGCTACAGAATCCTTTCTAAACAGTTTTAAGACTTACTAACCTTCCTTTACTTAAGTTAGATTTAAATGGCTTAAACAGAAGAATAGGGGCTTTTAAATGAGTGCCAGAGCTAACCAGGCTAACCAGCTCAAAAGTTCAGCCTTTAGATCAACGCCAAGCTCAAGTGATTTGAGGCCAGGGTTTTATCTATTGATAAGGTACTCAAAAGGTAGTATAACGGTAGTAGTAAAAGAAAGGAGATGAGACAATCATGGCAGTTAAGGAAAAGAAACGGGTCCAAGTCAAGATTGATAAAGATTTGGCCGATGATACCGAAGCAGTTTTAAGCGAATTGGGCTTAAATCCAACCACGGCCATTAACATGTTTTACAAGCGGATTGTTGCTAATGGTGCTTTACCTTTTAATGTGTCTTTAAGCGAAGAAGAAAGAGCTAATTTACGCTTTTTAAAGGCGACCGAAGGGACACCAGTCACCGAGTTCAAAGACGCTAAAGAGGTCGCTGATTGGCTCAACGATCCAGATGAGGACTAATGACTTAGTCAGCCTATACGTTAGAGCCTGTTTAGTGTCTTTCTTCGCTTCATGCTCAAAAGACACTAAACAGGCTCTTAGTTTTGTAGAAACTAACGGTGGCAAGTCTCGACCAGTTTTAATTCGTCGGGTATCAGGACAGACGGTCGAGGCTTTTAAAATTACTAGTCAGTATGAAAAGAAGTCGGCTTATATCAAGCAACAATATTATCCGATTCAAGATTGGCAATCCGCTGGGTTGAAGAAACCTTCCTGGATCGATCTTGGTAATATTTATCGCTTTCCCAAAGCCGGTTTAAACTTTAAAGAAATCGGTCATTTAAGTAAGCTAGATCAAAATAAAATTTCAGATTTTACACTTGACATAAAATCAAAAAGAAGAGGTAAGGGTCAAAAGATAATTCAACAGCGATCAAGTAAAAGGAAGCACAAAGAAAGTAAAGCAGAGCTTACACAAAGAATTCAAAAACAGTTAAAAGACTTTGCTAAACACAATCCAGAAATTAAGCCAAAAAACAATCCTGAAAATAAAAACGATCGGCCTAGTTATTAGGTTGATCGTTTTTGAATTTATTCGGCTTATGGGCATTAACATAACCGGCAAATGTTTTTAAAAGCTCTTCGGTTTGTTCAACCGAGAGATTATCAGCTTGAAAGTATTTTTCGAGCAAAGCCCCTTTTTGAATTAATCGACGAGAACGGGCTTTGCGGGCTTGCCGATTTTCATAATACTTAGATTGCCGTAATTTAAAATCTTCCCGCTCAATTTTTTGCTTTAAACGCGCTTGTTGTTCAATTAGTTTTTCATATTGATTAGGCATGGAATTCCCCATCTCCTATGACTAATGATCTACGGACTTTTCCTTTAAAAAATCGGATACTTTTTTGGATAAGGACTTGATATTGTCATTAGATAAATTAGCATAATCTAAATTGGCCTGACTGATGATTTGTTTACCTAGCCGTTGTTCAATCTTATTTTTTTCGTCCTTAACTTTTTGATTAAGGGCTTTTAATTTAGCTTCTTGTTTTTCTAAGTTACTTTGAGACATAACAATCCCTCCAATCATATTAAAAAATAATCACGGACACTATATCATACAGAGGACGTTAAGTCAAAGGATAAAAGTTGAAATAGCGAAGCGGAAGGCATACACTAAATTAAAGTTAAGAGAATCAGAAGACCGAGTGAAAAGAGGTCAATGTGCACTTACACGTCATCTTTGATGACGTTGTGCTAAACCCATTAAAACCTGTATTAGAAGTCGCCGATGGCGACAACAAAGTCAAGCCCATAGAATCAAAGAAAGAAGGTGACTGACATGGCAATCTTTCACATGAGTTTTAGTAATATTAGTGCTGGTAAAGGACGAAGTGCGATTGCCAGTGCCGCTTATCGAAGTGGTGAAAAATTATTTGATAATCAAGAAGGCCGACACTATTTTTATGCCCGCTCGGTTATGCCAGAAAGCTTTATTTTAACTCCCGAAAATGCGCCAGAATGGGCGAGTGATCGAGAGCAGTTGTGGAATGAAGTTGAAAAGAAAGATCGTAAATCAAACTCACGGTATGCAAAAGAATTTAACGTGGCTTTACCGGTAGAATTAAGTGAATCCGAACAGAAAGAATTACTGACAAAATATGTGCAAGAAAATTTTGTCGATCAAGGTATGGTAGCTGACGTAGCAATTCATCGCGACCACCCAGATAATCCGCACGCTCATGTGATGTTAACCAATCGCCCATTTAACCCCGATGGTACTTGGGGACAGAAAACAAAAACCAAATACATTTTAGATAGTCATGGTAATAAAACTAAGACCCCTGCAGGGAATGTGAGAAACCGAAAAATTTGGTTGGTTGATTGGGATAAAAAAGAAAAAATAACTGAATGGCGGCACAATTGGGCGGTTAGTGTAAATCAAGTTTTAGAGCAAAAAAATATTCCCGATCGGATCAGCGAAAGATCATTTATCGAGGAGGGAATAGATGATACCCCAATGCAACATGAGGGAATCAATAGTAAGCGGCATGAAAGAAAAGAATTTAACCAACAAGTTAAGGACTATCGCAAGGCCAAAGCCAGTTATAAAAATAACCAAGAAAAAGTAATCAATAGAGGTCATTTAGATAGCCTAAGTAAACACTTCTCGTTTAATGAAAAACGGGTAGTTAAAGAGTTAAGCCATGAACTGAAAACTTATATCAGTTTGGAGCACTTAGATGATAAGCGGCGCATGCTATTTAATTGGAAAAACAGCACCTTAATTAAACATGCGGTTGGTGAAGATGTGACTAAACAATTATTGACAATTAACCAACAAGAAAGCTCACTCAAAAAAGCAGATGAACTCTTAAATAAAGTGGTTGATCGCACGACTAAAAAACTTTATCCAGAGCTTAATTTTGAACAGACCACGCAAGCTGAAAGACGAGAATTAGTTAAGGAAACCGATAGCGAACAAACAGTTTTCAAGGGTAGTGAATTAAACGAACGTTTAATGAACATTCGTGATGATTTGTTGACCCAACAATTATTGACCTTTACTAAGCGGCCATACGTTGGTTTTAAGTTATTAATGCAACAAGAAAAGGAAGTCAAAATCGAGCTTAAATATACGCTGATGATTCATGATGATAGCTTAGAAAGTCTAGATCACGTTGATCAAGGTCTACTAGAAAAGTATTCACCAACCGAGAAGCAAAAGATTACTCGCGCAGTCAAAGATTTGCGAACAATCATGGCTGTTAAGCAAGTTATTCAAACCCAATACCAGGAAGTTTTAAGAAGAGCCTTTCCTAACGGCAATTTTAATGAATTACCAATGATTAAACAGGAACAAGCCTATACAGCCGTGATGTACTATGATCCTGTTTTAAAGCCATGTCAGGCTGAAACAATTGCACAGTGGCAAGCAAATCCACCACAGGTGTTCAGTCCCCAAGAACATCAACAAGGACTAGCTTATTTATCGGGACAGCTTAGCTTAGATCAGTTAGAAAATCATCACTTACAACGGGTTTTAAAGCATGATGGCACTAAACAACTCTTTTTTGGCGAATGCAAAGCCGATCCGACGATTAAGAACAGTCAGATCGAGAAAATCCAAAAGCAGTTAAAAGAGCAACAAGCCAAGGACGATCAGTACAGAAAAGCAAATATGGGGCATTATCAACCGCTAAATTATAAGCCAGTTAGTCCAGACTATTACTTAAAGACGGCCTTTAGTGATGCGATCATCACTGTACTATATCATCTTGATTAAGATTACCAACGGCAAAAGAAAGAACGTGGACTGAAAGAAACCGAGTGGGAAATGACGAAAAAGCAGCGGCAACACCAAACCCGGAACCGGCATGAAGATGGGGGCATGCACTTGTAATCACAAAATTAGCGACTGGTTAATTGGAATGAATGGCAGCCCTTTATACACCTTGCTATTAAGACAAAACGGGGTGCGCGGGGTGTACTCGATTGGTCGAGTACAGACGCCAACTTTGTATATGGTTTATCAAAGAGACCAGGCAATCAAAAACTTTAAGCCGGAACCTTATTTTGAACTAAATGCGGAAACTTTAACTAATCAGCAAAAATTCGTCGCAAAATTAGACCCCTATCAGCGATTTAAAGACGAAACAGGGCTAATGACATTCATACAGGCTAAACACGTTCAGAAAGGCTCACAGGACGGTTTTATCAAGGACATCCAAAAGCAAGGCAAAAAACGAGCTAGTCCACAACTATTCTCACTATCCAGTCTCCAGAGTGCCATGAATAAACGTTATCATGCCAGTGCCAGCCAGACTTTGGCGGCCATTCAGAGTTTATACGAAGACAAACTGCTCAGTTATCCCCGCACCGATTGTGCTTATATCACTGATGAAAAATTTAGTTATTTAGTGACTAATCTGACGAAGTATCTGGGTTTAGTCTCTAAGCCAGTGGGAGTGTAAAATAAAAGGACAGATAGAAAAGGCGCCAGTGGTTCAATTAATGAACTCGCTGACGCCCTTTGATTTAGGAATGTAATGTTCCTTGCGGTATCTCTAACTTAGCCATACGGCCTGCCGAGGAGGTTAGTCGCACTTCCGATAACGTGCTCCCCAACCGCAGGCCTAGTGGCTAAGTCCGGACGGAGAACGATGCGTTCCGCATCAACCCCCGTCCTATCCTTAGCCCACGGACTGCCTTATGGTTGGTCCGCACTCACTACTTGCCCGAGTCCCCGTAGTTGGAGAGAACGCGAGCGGATGGGTCGTCAACGTCGCAACCTTCCCAGTCGCTGTTTGGCATCCAGTAGTCCTTGATCCATTCGGCCTTGCCCGGGAAGAATTCTTCAAAGATGTCGCGGTAGAGCAAGGATTCCTTGGTAAACGGCGTCTTGTAGGCGTACTTTTCGCTGGCCTTGGCCACGTCTTCATCCGTGTACTTGGCGTCGGCGTATTCCTTTAAGTCGTTGACCAGGGAGTGACCAACGGCATCGGAGAAGGCCGCCTTTTCCCGCATCAAGATGTCGTCTGGCAAGTAGTCTTGTCCGGCAAAGGCCATCCGCAACAGGTACTTCCCCTTGTCGTAGTGGTTCATCTTCATGTCCGGGTCTAAGGACATCACGTATTCCACGAAGTCGAGGTCGGCAAACGGCACCCGGCCTTCAAGCGAGTTAGCCGAGATGCAACGGTCGGCCCGAAGCACGTCGTACATGTACAGTTCGCGGACCCGCTTCATCGATTCGCTTTGGAAGGCCTCGGCGTTCGGGGCGTAGTCGGTGTACTTGTAGCCAAACATTTCGTCGGAACATTCCCCGGTCAGGATCACCTTCAGGTCGGTCGTTTCGTGGATCTTCTTGCACAATAGGTACATTCCGATCGAGGCCCGGATGGTCGTAATGTCCCAGGTTTCCAGGGTATAAATAACCTCACGCAGCGCCCCTAAAACATCGTCGCGAGTCATGATGAATTCGGTATGGTCAGTGCCTAAGTAGTCGGCAACTTCGCGGGCGTACTTAAGATCGATCGGGTTGCGGTCCATCCCGATCGCAAAGGTCCGTAACTTCTTGCCCGGCATTAACTTAGATGCGATCGAGCAAACCAGGGAAGAATCCAGCCCCCCGGACAACAGGTAGCCCACCGGAGCGTCAGCGTGGAGCCGCTTTTCAACCCCCTTGACCAGGTAGTCGCGGATGACGGTCGTGGCTTCTTCAAAGCTCGGCGTGTGCATCCGGGTAACCATGGCTGAGTCGCGGTAGGTAACGAACTTTTCGCCGTCGTAGTAGTGGCCCGGTGGGAACGGGAAGATTTGGTCGCACAGGTCTATCAGGGTCTTGGCCGTGGAACCAAAGGCGATTTCGCCCTTCTCCTTGGTGTAGCCGTAAAACATTGGCCGGATCCCGATCGGGTCACGCCCGGCGACGACCTTTTTGGCCACCTTATCGTATAAAACAAAGGCAAATTCGGCGTCGAGCATCTTGCACATGGTGTCCAGCCCGTACTTACGGTAGAGCGGGATCAAAACTTCGCAGTCACTAGAGCTTTGGAAGCTGAAGTCGTCTTTTAAGTTCTCCTTGAGCTGTAAGAAGTTATAGATTTCCCCGTTGCAAACCAGGGTGCAGTCTTCGCCCTTGAAGGGTTGCATCCCGTCGTCGGACAAGTCCATGATCGCCAGGCGGTTGAAACCAAACATCACCGCGTCTTCTTCGACGGTTTCAGTCATGTCCGGGCCGCGGTCAACGTTTTTCTCCAGGGCGTCGCAAAAGGTCGTTAAATCAAATTCCTTAGAATCAACAGCTAAAAATCCGCACATTGTAAAGTCTCCTTTGTGGTTAAACCGTGGATGAAAAAAATAAGCCTTTCACCCCTTGCTTTTGACAAGGGACGAAAGGCTTATTTCCGCGGTACCACCCAAGTTGGCTAGGGTATTACTAGCCCACTTTTCATTGAGTACAAACATACTCATCCGGTGGTAACGTTCCGGTCACGACTAAGCCTACTTTGCAATGCATTTGGGTTAGTAATCTTCGAAAGTGTTATTCAATCGCAGAGGGTTGGTCAGGTTTCCACTAGCCCTGACTCACTGGACAAATCAATGACCTACTCGTCTTTCTCATTTTTCTCTTATTTAATTTTTTCCAATTCTAGCGAACTTTATTTAAGTTGGCAAGCCCCTAAAGCGATTTTTTTGAAAAAAGTGTAACGCCCCGACCAAAAAAGGGGCCAAAACGGGGTGAAGAACGAACTTCTCAAATCGGGGTGCAGATCCGGTTCGGAAGTGCAAAAGCGCATCCAAAGAAGCTTATTAACCCTTTCTAATAAATTGGCTAATAATTGATTCTATAATAAAGTATGGGTAAGGAAAGCAAGTAGGGAAGATTAATTCACCCATCGGGGGGAGAGTGTCAAGAATGTTGTGTAAATGCATAAAAGATTTCTGAATTGTATAGAAATTTAACTTAACCATTCCTCGAGATCGCAATGGCCGGTTTGAAAATCATACCTTGCCAGCCTACGGTCGGCACAGTGATAATTTAGA
>NZ_JBMNVY010000058.1:0-7766 GCF_049745435.1 Lactiplantibacillus sp. YT640 | reverse complement strand
AACCGTCCACGCAAGGTCTTGGGATGGAAAAGTCCAAGTGAAGTTTTCTTCGGCAAAAAGTTGCGCTTGATTTGACAATTCGTCGGTCGGAAAAATGACTGGATCTTTGTCGATTGGTCAGAAATGGATAAACAGGGTACCGTGGCGGCTGAACAAATCTTATTACTTGAGGATTACAAGACAATTATGACTTGTGGTGAGGTCTTAGGCAAAGATGTGGCGGGCTACCAAGCGAAGTATGACCAGTTGTTTAAGAACTTAATGAAATACTTTTGGGATGATGAACAAGGAGCATTTATTGATAGTTATGAATCGGGTAAGCGGCACGTTACTCGTCATGCTAATATTTTTGCCATTTTGTTTGACGTTGTTGATGAGAACAAACAACAATTAATTTTAAAGAATGTTTTGTTGAATAATGCGATTACTCAAATTACCACGCCGTATTTTAAGTTTTTTGAACAAGATGCTTTATGTAAGCTGGGGGAACAACACCGTGTTTACCAAGTTTTATTAGACTATTGGGGCGGCATGTTAGATCGCGGGGCCGTGACCTTCTGGGAAGAATTCGATCCGTCGCAGCATGGCAAGGATATGTATGCCATGTATGGTGATCCCTATGGTAAGAGCCTGTGCCATGCCTGGGGAGCCAGTCCGATATATTTATTAGGTCGTCATTTTGTAGGATTACGGCCCACGGCTCCAGGATACCAGACTTTTGAGATCAAGCCTGAGTTATCAGAATTTCATCATTTACACACCGTGTTACCCATTAAAGGCGGTACCGTGACTGTCGTAAAAGATCAACACCAACTATCAGTCACTGCTAGCCGAGCTGGTGGGACATTGATTGTGGATGGGCAAAGACAATCTTTGGAACCTAATAGAACTGCGGTGGTCCCAGTGTAAATCTATAAAATGAGTCGTAATAGTCATCTTCTATTTTGGAAGATGACTATTTATTTATAATCAAAGGGCTGTTGAGAAGCAGAAATCAGCAAATATGAGGTGGATTTAATGCCCATAAAAAGATACTGTGATTGTAAACGCTTTAGATGTAAAATGTAAACAAACAGACTAAGGATGTGGCTACTATGGTTAGTATCAGAGATATTGCTCGAATGGCGTCGGTGTCACCAGCCAGTGTTTCGAGAATCTTAAATCATGATCAAAGTTTTAGTATTAACGAAGAAACGCGAAAGCGAGTTATTGATATTGCCAATCAAATGCATTATTCAAAGGATGCAAGCAAGAAAGGGCCTCGTTTCAATCATGACAGTATGCAAATTGGGCTGATACTCAGACATAGTCGAGAATCAGAATTGAATGATCCGTATTTTCATGAGATCCACAGAGGCATTGAATTGGAAGCAGCCAGGTGGCGTATGCGTGTGATAACACCATTTGGAATGAAGGATAAAGCAAAAGAATGGCAAACGTTAAATGATTTTGGTGCCATTATTATGGTTGGCGAAATGACTAATGAAGGCGTTGAAATGGTTAAGAAAGTCAATGACAATGTTATTCTAGTCGATAGTTATTCTGAACATCCAGGAGTAGATGTGATAAAAACTGATTTTTCGGAAAAAACACAAGAAATTCTAGATCTATTATACGAAAATGGACACCGCAAAATTGCATTTATTGGTGGATACAATAGCGTTGTGCGCCCAGATGGTAGTGTCCTTAGGGATAATCATGAGGTGCGTGCAGTTAATTATCGTAACTGGATGAAGTTGCATGATTTACAGGATGGGATCAATGTTAAAATTGGTCGATGGTCCGCCGAAGATGGCATGACACTTGCAAAAGAGATATTACAAGGCAATGATCGCCCGACTGCTATTATTGTCGCTAGTGATCCGATGGCAATGGGTGTTTATAAAGCTATCAGTAACTTTGGATTAACGATACCAGATGATATTTCTGTTGTGAGTTTTGATGATGTTGAGATGAATCAGTATTTGGTGCCTTCCCTTTCTAGTGTCCGTATGGAAGCTCGGGAAATGGGGAAAATGGCGGTGAAATTGGCGCGGGATAGAATGATTGAACCGAGTGGTATGCCGATGCAACTTATTTGTGCAAGCAAATTAATGATTAGGGAATCAGTGAAAAATATAAAAATTTAAATCTCCTATTGTGTAAACGTTTAGTAAACAAATACAATGTTCTTGTAAGCGCTTACCAATATAAAGATAGGAGATCAAGACAGTGAAAAAATTTAGTTCTGGTTTTCAAGAAAAGATGTCCTCGGCCTCACAGGCTATTGGTAATAATCGATATTTATTAAGTTTGCGAGACGGTTTCATGGTCGCTTTCCCAGCTACTATGTTTGGGTCAATTATGGTTATTCTTCAGAATTTGCCGACGACTTTTGGATTTGACAAAGTTATTCCAAAGGGAGTTAACACATTTCTGACAGATTTTTTGGGGCCTGTTAGCAATGCGACAATGTCAATTACTGCCCTATTTATTGTTTTTGGGATTGCGTATCAATTAGCTGGTCATTACCATCAACAAAAGATATTTGCAGGGGCAATTGCACTTTCTAGTTTTATCATGTTGTTACCAATCGGTAATGATAGTAAGCTTGGGGCATTTATTCCAATTTCAAAATTAGGTGCGCAAGGCATGTTTGTTGGGATTATCGTTGCTATTATTTCAACGGAAATTTATTGCAAAATCAGTGCAGCTAACATTACGATAAAAATGCCGAGCTCAGTTCCCCCGATGATTGCGGAGTCATTTATCGCTATCATCCCAGGGGCAGCACCACTACTATTCTTTAATATTATTCGTTACGCATTTACTTTTACTAAGTGGGGCAATGCAGTTGACTTTGTATATGAAATTTTACAACAGCCTCTGATGGGACTAGGTAGTACGCTACCGGCTGTATTGATTGCGGTTGCTGCAACTCAAATTTTTTGGTGGTTTGGTATCCATGGAACGTTACTTGTTAACTCTATTATTGATCCAATTATGGGTGCGTTAGCGATTCAAAATTATGAAGCATATAAAGCTGGTGCAACGCATCTACCACATATTATTAACACGACTTTCATGGGCGTTTTTGTTAATCAAGGGATGCAGTTAGGATGTGCAATTGTTTTTGCGTTTTTCTTAGCTAAATCAGTCCGAATGAAGAAAACGATGAAGATGGTTTTCGCACCTGCAATCTTTAATGTTTCTGAACCAATGACTTATGGATTGCCCATCGTTTTAAACCCAATCTTGTTTGTGCCATGGGTTTTAGCGCCATTGGTTTCAACGACCATTTCTTACTTTGCGATTGCCATTGGATTAGTACCACGTCCGATTGGTGCGACAGTTGTTTGGACGACTCCAATTTTCTTAGCCGGATGGTTAGGTACCGGGTCTATCGCAGGGGCTATATTGCAATTAGTAGATGTCGTTGTGATGACATTGATTTGGATTCCATTTTTGAAGGCCATGGATCGTGAATGGGTACAGGAAGAATTAAAGCCTACACCTGATGACTTAACTGAATAGGGAAGAGTGATGGTATTGAGAACTGACACGCTGTCGTATAAATATCGCTATCGAGCACTAAAATCGGAGTTATATCGTACGCTTATTTCAGAACAATTAAAATATTTTCAACGAACGGATAAAAGTATTCAAGTTCTAACACCTGGAACGACAATAGTGGCAAATTTACAGACAAAAATGCATCAATTAGTCACACAAAATACGATGAAAGTGAATATTATGAAGGCAGATGATACATTTCAGTTGGAAACACAACAGCCCTCAGGGAAAATTATTCAAACGTATAAATTTGATACAGAACGTTCCGGAGCGAAAATCTTGGTTTATTCAGAGCAAAATGTGTTTGAAAGTAATCGTAATCAAATGAACTTTATGATTTTTGGTTTGATGTATAAGTATTTTTATAACCGTGGTGTCAGGAAACGGATGCGATATTTAGATGATTTAGCGCAAAGCGTCGAATAATAAACCGTTCGTATAAGGAGCTCATGACATTGGTTTGTGGGCTCCTTGTACACACTAAATGAATGGTTTAAAAGTAGCAGAAAAGGGATAACTGAAATGATAGTAAGTGGCACGACAAATAAGATGTTTGAAATAATCAATGGACAGACTTTTCATTTATATAATCGTAAAGTTAGCTATGTGCTAACGATTATGGAAAATGGTCAATTAGGGCATTTATATTATGGAAAAAGCTTAGGTCCCTTGTCCATTGCGGATGTGGATTATCTGAAGGCTCAGAATAGTAAATCTGCTGGGACTGTCAAGTTTTCACCAGATACTGGCAATTTTACACTTGCTGATCGGGCTCAAGAATATCCAGTATATGGTTCTTCGGATTTTCGTAAGGGTGCTATTGATATTAGTTATAATCAGGAACCTTGGTATCTAGATTTTAAGTTTGCTGATTATTCGATTACGTCAGATAAGCCACGGAATTTGAACTGCCCTGAATCGTACGCAGTTGGCAGTTTTGAGGCGACACAATTGGATATGCAACTGATAGATGAGGAACATCATCTAGAGTTGGTTGAGCATTTTACAATTTTTGATAATCAAAGTGCGGTGGTGCGAAGCACAACTATTAAAAATTGTTCGAGTAAAACGATTAATATTGAAAATATAATGAGCGCTTCGCTGGAATTACCAGATGACAAGTTTCAAATGGTTAACCTATCAGGTGCATGGCTAAAAGAGCGGCATGTAAAGCTGCACAACTTAGATCAAGGAACTGTTTCAGTAGAATCATTAAAGGGCGCATCAGGACATCAACATAACCCTTTCATTGCGCTGATACGAAGTCAGGACTTAAATCAAGGAGAGGTCTATGCTAGTAATTTAATCTATTCTGGTAACTTTGTGAGTCAAGTTGAAGTAAATGAATGGCACAAGACACGTCTAATGACTGGGTTGAACCCAACCTATTTTGGGTGGAAATTGGAAACAAACGAAAGCTTCAAAACACCCGAAGCCGTTATTTATTATAGTAATCAAGGAATTAACGGGTTGATTGATGCTTCCACAAACTTTACAAAAAGGCATGTAATTGATCGTCGCTGGAATCAAAGAGAGCGGCCAATTGTGTTCAATAACTGGGAAGCAACCTATTATGATTTTGATGAGCAAAAGCTTTTAACACTGGCTCGCCAGGCTAAGCATATCGGAATGGAGTGCTTTGTCGTTGATGATGGCTGGTTCGGTCATAGAAACAATGATCGAAGTTCATTAGGGGATTGGCGAGTTGATCCGCAGAAATTCCCACATGGAATTGACCTATTTGCTAAGCAGATTCATGAGTTGGGATTGCAAATGGGATTATGGTTTGAACCTGAGATGGTATCGCCTGATACCAGTTTATACAAAGAACATCCAGACTGGGTTGTGCGGCACCCTTATAAGTCTGTGTCGATTGGCCGTGGTCAGTACGTATTGGACTTCGCAAATCCTGAGGTAGTCACATCGGTTTATCAACAAATTAAACCAGTCATATTAGCAACTAAATTGGATTACATGAAGTGGGATATGAATCGTAATATTACGGAAGCGTACTCACCATACTTAAATAGGTGTAACATTCCACAAACTGAATTTTTCCATCGATATGCTCAGGGCGTCAATATGCTATACCAATTAATACTAACTGACTTTCCAGACATGCTAATAGAAGGTTGTGCCGGTGGGGGAGGTCGCTTTGACCTTGGCACCTTATTTTATAGCCCGCAAATTTGGCCGAGTGATGATAGTGATGCAGTTGAACGGTTATCAATATTGACTGGAACCACCTTGGCCTATCCCCTATCGTCATTTAGTAATCATGTTTCCGCCGCACCTAATGACCAAGTAGGAAGACAAACTTCACTCGCTTTTCGACAAATGGTGGCTGACTTTGGGCCACTAGGATATGAATTGGATATTTCCAAATTACCGTTGGATGAATTAACACAGATAAAGGAGAACATTGAATTTTATCAGGTCCATCGACAACTTTTTGTGAATGGGAGATTCAGACAATTGCAATCAATTGATCCCTGCACTAATGAGGTAATTTGGAGTGTGGAAAATTCTGATGATACAGAGATTTTTGTTGGATTTTATCGTAAGCTGGCTACCCCCAATGCTAGTATTCTGAATTATGTCAAATTACCTATGATTAATCCAAATCTAACTTATCAAATTGATGGTCGTGAAAAGGTTAGTGGCGCTGTGCTGCAGCAGTTCGGGTTGCGACAACCATATCAATTTAATGGTGTTAATCTTGACACGGCAGAATTATATGGAGATTTTCAATCCCATTTATATCACATTGTCAGTATTGAATAGCTAGGAGTGTGTTGCATGAATAAGTTAGAACTGGTTAAAGGCTTTTTACATGGTGGTGACTACAATCCTGATCAGTGGTTAAAACGACCGGATATTTTGGACCGGGATTATCAGTTGATGGATCAGTCGAAGATTAACACGGTTACTGTTGGTGTTTTTGCTTGGGGACGGCTTGAACCGGAAGAAGGTGTTTATGATTTTGCATGGCTTGATGATGTTTTCGATAAAATGAATAGTCGAAATGGCCACGTGATTTTAGCAACACCAAGTGGCGCACGGCCACGATGGATGAGTCAGAAATATCCTGAGGTTAATCGAGTTGATTCTGAAGGTCGTCGTCATACTCATGGTTTCCGACATAATCATTGCTATTCGTCCCCGATTTATCGAAGAAAGGTACATGAAATCAATATGCGCTTGGCAGAGCGATATGGAGACAATTCAGCGCTTGTTTTGTGGCATGTCTCTAATGAATATTCTGGAGAGTGTTACTGCCCTTTGTGTCAACAAAAGTGGCGGGAGTGGGTCCAGCACAAATATAAGACACTTGAAGCATTGGATGACGCGTGGTGCTCGAGCGTCTGGAGTGGTTTATACAGTGATTGGTCACAATTGTTGCCACCATCACTATTGGGTGATAGCAAAGTTCATGGCATGGATTTAGACTGGCACCGGTTTGTGTCAGATATGACGATTGATTTTTATCAGCATGAGATTCAGCCTTTAAAGAAAGTAACGCCCAATATTCCCGTAACAACTAATTTTATGGCTGAGAGCTTAAAAGAAGGGCAGTATACACCGCTGACAGGGTTAGATTATGGTAGATTTGCAAAGTCTTTAGATATAATTAGTTGGGATAGTTATCCTAGTTGGCATAATCGCTATGAAATTACTGGAGAGCGTAAAATATCTTGTGTAAATGCATAAAAGATTTCTGAATTGTATAGAAATAGGGAATGCCTTCCCTTATGATATTTAGTAATCACAGAAAACATCACAGGAGGCATTCCCCATGAATGAACTTACCACAGAAATTATCGCTGCACTAGCCCAAAAGCAAGATTTGGACGAAGTTTTTCGTCACCACCTCGAAATTGCGATTAACCAGCTGCTTCAAACCGAATTGGCAGAGTTTTTGGGTTACGAACGCTACTCATACGCTGAGATTAACACTGGTAATAACCGCAACGGCAGTTATAAGCGCTCGTTTGATACGAAGTACGGCCAACTTAACTTAACCATTCCTCGAGATCGCAATGGCCGGTTTGAAAATCATACCTTGCCAGCCTACGGTCGTCACAGTGATAATTTAGAAACAACGGTCATTCAGTTGTATACCAAGGGCATTACCACTGCTGAAATTGCCGAACTCATTGAGGAAATGTACGGTGCTCACTACTCCAAAGCCACGGTTTCCAACATGACTAAAG